>NZ_NCKN01000042.1 GCF_002257455.1 Microbacterium sp. 13-71-7 | reverse complement strand
CTTGATCTTGTGCAGCGCATCGAGCACGCGGTCGGTCGAGTACAGCTCCACGTCGTAGTCGACCCAGTGCGGCTCGCTGTCGACCTCGGGGTCGAAGCGGCGGATGTTGAACGTGACGAGGAACGACTGCACGCCGGTGTCCTCGACGACGGCCTCTGCGGCGACTTCCGTGGCGACGGCGGACATCAGTACTTCCTCTCCATCGGCGGGTAGTTCAACTCGCCCTGCTCGTTCTTCGTGAACACGACCGGCTTCCAGTCGAGCTTGATGTGGTCGCTCGGCGTCGACGAGTGCGGGTCGCCCGTCAGGTACGCCATCGTGTGCTTCATGTAGTTCTCGTCGTCGCGCTTCGGGAAGTCGTCGCGCATGTGACCGCCGCGGCTCTCCTCGCGGTTCTGCGCGGCGTAGACGACGACCTCGGCGATGTCGAGGAGGAAGCCCAGCTCGACGGCCTCGAGCAGGTCGGTGTTGAACCGGTGGCCCTTGTCGTCGACGTGCACGTTCTTGTAGCGCTCGCGGAGCTCCGCGATCACGCCGAGCACGTGCTGGAGGGACTCGTGCGTGCGGAACACCTGCGCGCCCTTGTCCATCTCCTCCTGCAGCTTCTTGCGCAGCACGGCGATGCGCTCGGTGCCCGCGTTGTTGCGCAGCCCCTCGAGCATCTCCTTGACCGCGGCCTCCGGCGCCTCGGGGAGGGGCAGGAACTCGGCCGTCTTGACGTACTCGACGGCGTTGCGACCGCTGCGCTTGCCGAACACGTTGATGTCCAGGAGCGAGTTCGTGCCCAGGCGGTTGGCGCCGTGCACCGACACGCAGGCGCACTCTCCGGCCGCGTACAGGCCGGGGACGACCGTGTCGTTGTCGGCGAGGACCTCACCGCTGTTGTTGGTCGGGATGCCGCCCATGGCGTAGTGCGCGGTCGGCATCACGGGGACCGGCTCGACGACCGGGTCGACGCCGAGGTAGGTGCGCGCGAACTCGGTGATGTCGGGGAGCTTGGTCTCCAGGACCTCGGCGCCGAGGTGCGTGCAGTCCAGCAGCACGTAGTCCTTGTGCGGGCCCGCTCCGCGGCCCTCCGCGACCTCCTGCACCATGCACCGGGCGACGATGTCGCGCGGTGCGAGGTCCTTGATCGTGGGGGCGTAGCGCTCCATGAAGCGCTCGCCCGAGGCGTTGCGCAGGATCGCGCCCTCACCGCGCGCGCCCTCGGTGAGCAGGATGCCGAGCCCGGCGAGGCCGGTCGGGTGGAACTGGAAGAACTCCAGGTCCTCGAGCGGCAGGCCCTTGCGCCACACGATCCCGACGCCGTCTCCGGTGAGGGTGTGCGCGTTCGAGGTGGTCTTGAAGATCTTGCCGAAGCCGCCGGTCGCGAAGATCACGGCCTTGGCGTGGAAGACGTGCAGCTCGCCGGTGGACAGGTCGTAGGCGACGACGCCGGCGATGCCGGTCTTGCCCGCCTCGTCCTTCACCGTGATGAGGTCGAGCACGTAGAACTCGTTGAAGAAGTTGATGCCGAGCTTCACGCAGTTCTGGAACAGCGTCTGCAGGATCATGTGACCCGTGCGGTCCGCCGCGTAGCACGCGCGGCGGACGGGCGTCTTGCCGTGCTCCGCCGTGTGCCCGCCGAAGCGGCGTTGGTCGATCTTGCCCTCGGGCGTGCGGTTGAACGGCAGGCCCATGTTCTCGAGGTCGATGACCGCGTCGATGGCCTCCTTGGCGAGGATCTCCGCCGCGTCCTGGTCGACGAGGTAGTCGCCGCCCTTGACGGTGTCGAAGGTGTGCCACTCCCAGCTGTCCTCCTCGACGTTCGCGAGCGCCGCGGCCATGCCGCCCTGCGCCGCGCCCGTGTGGGAGCGCGTGGGGTAGAGCTTGGAGATCACCGCGGTCTTCGCGCCGGGGCCGGCCTCGATCGCCGCGCGCATGCCGGCGCCGCCGGCGCCGACGATCACGATGTCGAACTGATGGTGGTGCACGCCGTTCTTGACGACGGAATCCTGGGTCTCAGTGGTCACTGGTTCTGCCTATTCTCTGAGCTTTCTCGCCGCTGCCGCGGGGGAGCCTGTCTCGTCGCTGATCGCCGGGCTACTTGCCCAGCGCCTTGCAGGTGTCCCACATGGCGCCGCTCTCGAACACGCCGTTGCAGGGGTCGAAGGTGAACACGACGAGGGTGCCGAGCACGATGAGCAGCGCGGCGGCCAGGCCGAGCACGACCAGGAGGGTCTTGCGGATCCCCGCGTGGCCGACGTAGTCGTTGACGACCGTGCGCATGCCGTTGGCGCCGTGGATGAGCGCCAGCCACAGCATCAGCACATCCCACCACTGCCAGAACGGCGTGGCGTACTTGCCGGCGACGAACGCGAAGTCGAGGGCGTGGATGCCCTCGCCGAGCATGAGGTTCACGAACAGGTGGCCGAAGATCAGCACGACGAGCACGACGCCCGACACGCGCATGTAGATCCAGCCCCACTTCTCGATGTTGAAGCCCTTGTTGCGGCGCGGAGCCGCCATGTGCTGCGTGGTGAAGACGTCCGCGGCCATCAGCTGGCACCCCCCACGTGCGAGAACACGTTGATCAGGTGGCGCGGCGCGAAGCCGGCCATCAGCACCACCCACAGGCCGATGACGATCCAGAACATCTGCCTCTGGTACTGGGCGCCCTTGGACCACACGTCGACCAGGATGATCCGCAGGCCGTTGAGCGCGTGGAACACGATCGCGGCGACGAGCACCGTCTCGCCCAGACCCATGATCGGGTTCTTGTACGTGCCGAGGACGGCGTCGTACGCCTCCGGCGAGACCCGGATGAGCGACGTGTCGAGCACGTGCACCAGGAGGAAGAAGAAGATGGCGATTCCGGTGATGCGATGCAGAACCCACGACCACATGCCTTCGCGACCCCGGTAGAGGGTGCCGCGCGGCGTCTTGGACGTGGTTTCCGCAATCGAAGGTGTCAAGCGAGTGCTTGCGGACACAGTCGTCCTCCCTGATCGATAGCGAAGGATCGCGGCGCGCAGGCGTCCGATCCCCCTCATCCTATTCCTGTCAGCTGGCTGGGAGCGACGAAGGCGACCCTTAGCACGATGCGGTTCTGCGATCGGAACCATGCACGATTGCGATCGTGCGGGCGGCGGCGGCCGCACCGCGGGTCCTCGCCGCGGCCGTGTTCCGAGTGGCTCTCGGGGGTGCTCGCTACGCTGGGTCCATGCGCGAGCCGATCCCCGACTTCTATGCCGTCATCCCCGCGGGAGGCATCGGGAGCCGGCTGTGGCCGCTGTCCCGCGCGGATGCGCCGAAGTTCCTGCACGATCTGACCGGATCGGGGCAGTCGCTGCTCCGCGACACCTGGGACAGGATCGAACCGCTCGCGGGTCACGACCGGATCGCGGTCGTGACGGGCCGCGCTCATCGCGCCGCGGTCGAGGGACAGCTGCCCGGCATCCCCGACAAGAACGTGTTCCTGGAGTCGGAGCCGCGCGAGTCCGCCGCCGCGATCGGACTCGCCGCCGCGATCCTGCACCGGCGCGACCCCGACGTGATCATCGGATCCTTCAGCGCGGATCACGTCATCCGCAGCACCCGCAAGTTCGAGTTCGCGGTGCGCGACGCCGTCGACGTGGCCCGTCGGGGATACATCGTCACGATCGGCATCACGCCGACCGAGCCGGCGGTCGGCTTCGGCTACATCAAGCAGGGCGAAGAGCTCGACGTGGACGGCGTGCGAGAGGCGTCTCTCGTCGAGCGCTTCGTGGAGAAGCCCGATCTGGCCACCGCTAAGACCTACTACGAGGACCGCAATTACCTCTGGAACGCGGGCATGTTCATCAGCCGCGCCGACGTGCTGCTCGCCGAGCTCGAGCGGCACCAGCCGGCGCTGCACGCCGGGCTCCTCGAACTCGCCGAGGCGTGGGACGACCGCGAGCGCCGCGGCCCCGTCGTGGACCGGGTGTGGCCCGCGCTGCCGAAGATCGCGATCGACTACGCGGTCGCGGAGCCCGCGGCCGAGGGCGGCCGGCTGGCCGTGGTCCCCGGGCACTTCGACTGGGACGACGTGGGGGACTTCGCCTCGCTCACCAAGCTCATCCTCAACGGGCGCAAGAACGACCTCGCCGTGCTCGGCCCCTCGGCGCGGGTGCTCTCGGACGCCGCGAGCGGAATACTCGTGAGCCAGACCTCCCGGGTGATCAGCCTGGTCGGCGTGCAGGACATCGTCGTCGTGGACACCCCCGACGCGCTCCTCGTGACGACCACGCAGCACGCGCAGCGGGTGAAGGGCGTCGTCGAGTCGCTCAAGCTCAACGGACGCGACGACGTGCTCTGACACCGGCGCGTCATCAGCAGATGCGCACGACCCTGCACGAAAGCAGGGATGGTTCGGGTGTCCTGCTCATATGAGCACGGGCGAGCGCATGTGATCTCATGTTTGTAACCATTGACTCCAGCGACACGGACGAGGATGCCCGATCCCCGTCATAGTCGGTAACTTTCAAGTGACCCGCGATGGCCGCGGG
Organism: Microbacterium sp. 13-71-7; assembly: GCF_002257455.1. Lineage (GTDB taxonomy): Bacteria > Actinomycetota > Actinomycetes > Actinomycetales > Microbacteriaceae > Microbacterium. The sequence continues at coordinate 18,185 of NZ_NCKN01000042.1, read as the reverse complement.
CTCGTGTTCTGGAGGCCCGAGTGACCATCACCCTCACCAAGAAGCTGATCGGCGCGACCGTCGCGGCCGGTGTCATCGTCGCCCTCGCAGGTTGCGGTTCCGCTCCTGCCCCGGCGAGCTCGAGCGGGGCGAAGCCCGCCGACGCCAACTTCAAGCCCTGCCTCGTCTCCGACAGCGGCGGGTTCAACGACAAGTCCTTCAACGAGTCGGCCAAGAACGGCATCGAGAAGGCCGGCAAGGACCTCAACGTCAAGCCGATCACGGTCGAGTCCAAGGCCGACGGCGACTACAAGCCGAACATCGACTCCCTCATCGCGGGCAAGTGCACGCTGATCATCGGCGTCGGCTTCAAGCTGGACCAGGCGATCGCCGACGCGGCCATCGCCAACCCGAAGCTCAACTTCGGCATCATCGATTCGATGGCCGACCCCAAGAACACCGGCAAGCCGGCGGCGCCCAACATCAAGCCGCTGCTGTTCGACACGGCGCAGGCGGCCTACCTCGGCGGCTACGCCGCAGCGGCATGGTCGGCGCAGTCCGGTGCGAACAAGGTCGGCACCTTCGGCGGCATGAAGATCCCGCCCGTGACGATCTTCATGGACGGCTACGTCGACGGCGTCAAGAAGTACAACGAGGACAAGGGCGCGAACGTCGCCGTCGTCGGCTGGGACAAGGACAAGCAGGACGGCTCGTTCACCGGCGCCTTCCAGGCGAACGACGTCGCCAAGCAGACCGCGAACTCGGTCCTGGACCAGGGCGTCGACCCGATCCTCCCCGTCGGCGGCCCGATCTACCTCTCCGCGAGCGCGGCGATCAAGGACGGCGGCAAGAAGACGGTCATGCTCGGCGTCGATTCCGACCTCGCCGTGGCCGACCCGTCGGTCGCCGACCAGATCCTGGTCTCGATCATGAAGCGCATCGACGACGCCGTGTACACCACGGTGACGCAGACCGCGAAGGGCTCCTTCGACGCGACCGCGTACGTCGGCACGCTCGAGAACAACGGCGTTGGCCTGTCGTCCTTCCACGACTTCGAGAGCAAGCTCCCGAAGGGCCTGACGGACGAGCTGAAGGCGCTGCAGGACAAGATCATCAAGGGCGACATCAAGGTCACCTCGCCCAGCTCCCCGAAGTAAACCCTTCGTCGCGGGACGTTCCGGTCCGCCGTCGCAGCCAGTCGGCTCGGCGGCGGGCCTGGCGTCCCGCGCTCTTCTTTGAGACACGCCTTCCCGGATAGGGTCACCACTATGAAGCTCGAGCTCCGCGGCATCACCAAGCGCTTCGGATCCCTGGTCGCCAACGATCACATCGACGTGATCGTCGAACCCGGCGAGATCCACGCCCTGCTGGGCGAGAACGGGGCCGGTAAATCGACCCTGATGAACGTCCTCTACGGCCTGTACCAGGCCGACGAGGGCGAGATCCTGCTCGACGGCGTGCCGCAGCACTTCCGCGGCCCCGGCGACGCGATGGCGGCGGGCATCGGCATGGTGCACCAGCACTTCATGCTCATCCCGGTGTTCACGGTCGCCGAGAACGTGATGCTCGGGCATGAGCAGTCCAAGGCGCTCGGCGTGCTGGACATCGACGCCGCCCGCGAGCACGTGCGCCAGGTCGCCTCCCGGTTCGGCTTCGAGGTCGACCCCGACGCGATCGTCGGCGACCTCCCGGTGGGCGTGCAGCAGCGCGTCGAGATCATCAAGGCGCTGAGCCGCGACGCGAAGGTGCTCGTCTTCGACGAGCCGACCGCCGTGCTCACGCCGCAGGAGACCGACGAGCTCATGGAGATCATGAAGCAGCTGCGCGATGAGGGCACGGCCATCGTGTTCATCACGCACAAGCTCCGCGAGGTGCGCGCGATCGCCGACAAGATCACCGTGATCCGGCTCGGCAAGGTGGTCGGCGAGGCCGACCCCAAGTCCTCGAACACCGAGCTCGCATCGATGATGGTGGGACGCGCGGTCGAGCTCACGGTGCACAAGGACCCGCCGAAGATCGGCGAGGGCGGCCTGCGTGTGAAGGACCTGCGCGTGATCGCCCCGGACGGCGTGGTGGTCGTCGACGACGTGAGCTTCGACGTGCACCCCGGCGAGGTGCTCGCGATCGCGGGCGTGCAGGGCAACGGGCAGACCGAGCTCGCCGAGGCGATCATCGGACTGGGCTCCCGGATGACGGGCTCGATCTCCCTGAACGGCGTCGAGCTGGTCGGCCGCAACGTGCGCCAGGTGCTCGACGCCGGCGTCGGGTTCGTGCCGGAGGACCGCAACGAGGACGGCCTGGTCGGCGCGTTCTCGGTCGCGGAGAACCTCATCCTCGACCGTTCCGACGACCCCGCGTTCAGCCGCTTCGGGACGATCCTGCGCGGCGTGCTCGACGACTTCGCGAAGGCGCGGATCTCCGAGTTCGACATCCGCACGCAGGGCCCGGGCCAGGCGGCGGGCTCCCTCTCCGGCGGAAACCAGCAGAAGGTCGTGATCGCGCGCGAGCTCAACCGCGACCTCAAGCTGCTGCTGGCGTCGCAGCCGACCCGCGGCGTGGACGTCGGATCCATCGAGTTCATCCACAAGCGCATCGTCGCCACCCGCGATTCCGGCATCCCCGTGGTCGTGGTGTCGACGGAGCTGGACGAGGTCACCGCCCTCGCCGACCGCATCGCGGTCATGTATCGCGGACGCGTGGTCGGGATCGTCCCCGGAGACACCCCGCGCGATGTGCTCGGCCTGATGATGGCCGGCGAGAACCCGACGGAGGCTGCCGCATGAGCACCGCGACCGAACCTCAGACGCCGGCGCCCGAGCCGCCGATGACCCGCAACATCCAGGAGATCCCGGTCTCGAACCGCCTCCTCAGGGAGATCCTGCGCGGCAGCGCGGTCACCACGGTGCTCGCGATCGTGCTCGCGCTCGTGGTCGGCGGCGTCCTGATCGCCATCACCAGCCCCGACGTGCAGTCCGCGGCCGGCTACTTCTTCGCGCGCCCCGGGGACACCCTGGGGGCGGCGTGGACGGTCGTGGCCGGCGCCTACGCGGCGCTGTTCAACGGATCCGTCATCGACTTCGGCGCCACCGACTTCTGGTCCGCGATCAAGCCCCTGGGCAGCACGATCGGGTTCGCGGCGCCGCTCATCGCCGCCGGTCTCGGCATCGCGGTCGCCTTCCGGGTCGGCCTGTTCAACATCGGCGCACGCGGCCAGATGCTCATCGCCTGTGCGGCGGCGGCCCTGGTCACCTTCCAGCTGAATCTGCCGCCGATCATCCAGATCCCGCTGACCCTCATCATCGGCGTCGCGGCCGGCGCGCTCTGGGGCGGACTCGTGGGTCTGCTCAAGGCGCGCACCGGCGCCCATGAGGTCATCCTCACGATCATGCTCAACTACGTCGCGTTCTACCTCGTGACGTGGCTGGTGCAGGTGCCGCAGCTGCTGCAGCGTCCTGGGCAGATCCAGCCGATCTCTCGGCCGACGCCGGCGAGCGCCGTGCTGCCCAAGCTTCCGGGGCTCGACCTGATCGACTGGGGCTTCCCGATCGTCATCGTCGCGACCCTGTTCGTGTGGTGGCTCGTCGAGCGCTCGAGCCTCGGCTTCCGGATGCGGGCGGTGGGGGAGAACCCCAGCGCCGCACGGGCCGCGGGCATCAGCGTGCCGCGCGTGTACATCTACGCGATGCTCTTCTCCGGCGGGCTCGCCGGCCTGGCCGGCATGTTCCAGATCCAGAGCACGATCACCGGCGGCTTCGACGGCGGCATCGACGCCGGCATCGGCTTCACCGCCATCACGGTCGCGCTGCTCGGACGCAGCCGCGCGTGGGGCACCTTCTGGGCGGGCCTGCTGTTCGGCGCGCTCAAGGCCGGCTCGTTCCCGATGCAGGCGCTCCAGTCGATCCCGGTCGACATCGTGCTCGTGGTGCAGTCGCTCATCGTGCTGTTCATCGCGGCGCCCCCGCTGATCCGCACGATCTTCTTCCTGCCCAAGGACGACTCCGAGCGCTCGCAGCGCTCCAAGGCGCGGATCGCGCGCCGCGCCTTGAAGAACTCCGATTCCTCCGACACGAAGGCGGCGGCCGCATGAGCACCTCCCTCACCTCGGCGCCCGCCCTCGAGGCGCCGACCGTCGTCAAGGTCCGCTCGCTGAAGACGCCGATCACGCTGCTCGCGATCGTCGCGCTCCTGGGCGTGCTGTTCCTGTTCGCCCCCCGCTACGGGACCACGACGTTCCGCCTCTCCGAGGCGAGCGCGGCCATCCACCTCGGCGACATCCGGGTGCCCGCGGGCCCCGTGCTCTGGATCGCGTGGGCGCTCGCACTCGCGCTCGGCGCGTTCGCGCTGGTCGCCGCGCTGCAGTACCGCAGGATCGCGCTGTGGCTGCCGATCGTCTACGCCCTGCTGGCGATGACCGCATTCCTCGCCTGGGCCGGTGCCGGCGCCGCCGGAGCGATCACCCTGACCGGGCTGCTCGGCGGATCCATCTCGCTCGCCGTGCCGCTCGTGTTCGGCGCGCTCGCCGGCGTGATCGGCGAGCGCGCGGGCGTCGTGAACGTCGCGATCGAGGGCCAGTTCCTGCTGGGCGCGTTCACCGCGACGATCCTCGGATCCCTCACGCACAACCCGTTCGTCGGCCTCATCGGGGCGATGTTCGGCGGCATCCTCATCTCGCTCGTGCTGGGCGCGTTCGCGATCAAGTACCTGGTCGACCAGGTGATCGTCGGCGTCGTGCTGAACGTCTTCGCCTCGGGCCTCACCGGCTTCCTCTACCAGGGCGTGCTCGCCCCGAACGCGGCGACGCTGAACAGCCCCACCCGGTTCTCGCTCATCAAGATCCCGATCCTCGGCGACATCCCGGTGATCGGCCCCGCGCTGTTCAACCAGACCTTCCTCGTCTACCTGATGTACGTCGTGGTGGCGCTCGTCGCGTGGGCGATGTACCGCACCCGCTGGGGGCTGCGCGTGCGCGCGGTCGGCGAGCACCCGCACGCCGCGGACACGGTCGGCATCAAGGTGAACCCGACGCGGTTCTGGAACCTGCAGCTCGCGGGCGCGATCGCCGGCATCGGCGGGGCGTACTTCACGCTCGTCTCGGTGCCGCAGTTCACCAAGGACATGACGGCGGGCCTCGGCTTCATCGCGCTGGCCGCGGTCATCTTCGGCCGGTGGGATCCGCTGCGCGCGGCCCTCGCCGCCCTGCTGTTCGGCTTCGCGACGAACCTGCAGAACCTGCTCACGGTGCTGCGCACGCCGATCCCCGGCGAGTTCATGCTGATGCTGCCCTACGTCGTGACCATCCTCGCCGTGGTCGGCTTCGTCGGCCAGATCAAGGCGCCGGCGGCCGACGGCAAACCGTACATCAAGTCCTAGGGGGACGTTCATGGACATCGACTGGGACGAGCTCCGCCGCGTCGCCGACGAGGCCCAGCTGAAGGCCTACGCACCGTACTCGCACTACCGGGTGGGAGCCGCGGCCCTCGTCGACGACGGTCGGATCGTCTCCGGCTGCAACGTCGAGAACGCGTCCTACGGAGTCACGCTGTGCGCCGAGTGCGCGATGGTCGGCGACCTGTTCATGTCGGGAGGCGGGCGTCTCGTCGCGTTCCTCTGCGTGAACGGCCAGGGCGAGACGATCATGCCCTGCGGCCGCTGCCGGCAGCTGCTGTACGAGCACTCCGCACCCGGGATGCTGCTCGAGACCGTGTCCGGCATCAGGACCATCGACGAAGTGCTGCCCGACGCGTTCGGGCCGAGAGATCTGGAGAACGTCCGTTGAGTGTTGAGCCCTTTGACGCCGTCGATGTGATCCGCGCCAAGCGCGACGGCGGGACCGTTCCTGAGGCCGCGCTGCGCTGGATGGTCGACGCCTACACGCGCGGCTACGTCACGGATCCGCAGATGGCCTCGTTCGCGATGGCCGTGTTCCAGCGCGGCATGGAGCGCGACGAGATCCGCGTGCTCACCGACGCCATGATCGCGTCGGGGGAGCGGATGAGCTTCGCCGCCCTCGGCAAGAAGACCGTCGACAAGCACTCGACCGGCGGCGTGGGGGACAAGATCACGCTGCCCCTGGCTCCGCTCGTCGCCTGCTTCGGCGTGGCGGTCCCGCAGCTGAGCGGACGCGGCCTCGGCCACACCGGCGGCACCCTGGACAAGCTCGAGGCGATCCCTGGCTGGCGCGCCGCGCTCAGCAACGAGGAGATGTTCGCGCAGCTGCAGGGCGATGTCGGCGCGGTGATCTGCGCGGCGGGATCCGGCCTCGCCCCCGCCGACAAGAAGCTCTACGCGCTGCGCGACGTCACCGGCACGGTCGAGGCGATCCCGCTGATCGCCTCGAGCATCATGTCGAAGAAGATCGCCGAGGGCACGGACGCACTGGTCCTGGACGTGAAGTTCGGATCCGGTGCCTTCATGCAGGACATCGACCGCGCGCGCGAGCTCGCCCGCACCATGGTGGCGCTCGGTACCGACTCCGGCGTGCACACCACCGCGCTGCTCACCGACATGAACGTCCCGCTGGGCCTCGCGATCGGCAACGCGAACGAGGTGCGCGAATCGGTCGAGGTGCTCGCCGGAGGCGGTCCCGCCGACGTCCGCGAGCTCACCCTCGCCCTCGCCCGCGAGATGCTGGCGCTCAGCGGCCAGCCCGACGCGGACGTGGAGAAGGCCCTCGACGACGGCCGCGCGATGGACTCATGGAAGGCCATGATCCGCGCGCAGGACGGCGACCCCGATGCGGCGCTGCCGACCGCACGCGAGACGCACACCGTGACCGCCCCCGCGGACGGATTCGTGACCCGCATGGATGCGCTGCCGTTCGGCATCGGCGCCTGGCGCCTGGGCGCGGGCCGCGCCCGCGCCGAGGACGCCGTGGTGTTCGCCGCGGGCATCGACCTGCACGTGAAGCCCGGCGACGCCGTGCGCGCAGGGGATCCGGTGTTCACGCTGTCCGCCGACGACGCGGCGCGGTTCGACCGGGCGCTGGACGCCGTCGACGGCGCGTGGGAGATCGGCGCGGAGCACATCGAGCGCGCGCCCCTCGTGCGCGAGCGCATCACGGCCTAGGCTGAATCCGGGCGCGGCGTCCGCGCGGCGCCCTGTCCGGTTCCTCTCGGAACATCCCTGACGATTCCCATCGATCGACCGCTGAGGAAGGATCTGTCATGCCCATCGACGCGAACGGCGACCTGGAGGTCGAGGGCCTGTCCCTCCGGAGTCTCCCCAAGGTCTCGCTGCACGATCACCTCGACGGCGGGGTGCGTCCCGCCACGATCATCGAGCTCGCCGATGCGGCGGGGATCGAGCTGCCGAACACGGATCCGACGGCGCTGGCGATGTGGTTCCGCACCCAGGCCACGGCCGGATCCCTGGTCGACTACCTGAAGACCTTCGACGTGTCGCTCTCCGTCATGCAGAGCCCCGAGAACCTGCGCCGCATCTCGCGCGAGTTCGTCGAGGACCTGGTGCGCGACGGCGTCGTGTACGGCGAGGTGCGCTGGGCGCCCGAGCTGCACCTGACGTCGGGGCTCAGCCTGCAGCAGGCGGTCGACGCCGTGCAGGACGGGATCGACGAGGCGGAGGACGCCGCCGAGAGCCGTGGCAAGAGCATCCGGGTGGGGCAGCTGCTCTCCGCGATGCGGCAGACCGACCGGGTGCGGGAGATCGCCGAGCTCGCCGTCGCCAACCGCGAGCGCGGCGTGGTCGGCTTCGACACCGCGGGCCCAGAGGCGGGGTACCCGTCCTCGCGCTACCGGGAGACCTTCGACTACCTGGCGGGGCAGATGTTCCCGACGACCGTGCATGCGGGCGAGGCCGCGGGACCGGATTCGATCCGCTCCGCCCTGGTCGACGGCCGCGCGCTGCGCCTCGGCCACGGCGTGCGCATCGCCGAGGACCTCGAGATCGTCAACCGCGACGGCGAGGAGGTGCAGGTCCGCTTCGGCGATCTGGCCCGCTGGGTGCGCGACCGGGAGATCCCGCTCGAGCTCTCGCCGTCGTCGAACCTGCAGACCGGCGCGATCGCCGCCTGGGGGACCGAGTTCGCCGATCACCCCTTCGACCTGCTCTACCAGCTCGGTTTCGCGGTGACCGTGAACGTCGACAACCGCACGATGAGCGCGACCTCGCTCACCCGCGAGATGGCCCTGCTCGTGGACGCCTTCGGCTACGACCTGGAAGACCTCGAGTCCTTCCAGTTCAACGCCGCCGCCGGCGCCTTCCTCCCCGTCGAGGAGCGCGAGGAGCTGGTCGAGCTGATCGCCGAGGGCTTCGATGAGTGAAGCCCCCCATGAGGGGCGCGTCGCGATCGTGGGCGCGGTGTCGTGGAACACGATCGTGCTGCTGGACAGACTGCCCGAGCCCACGCCGCACATGCAGTTCGCCGAGGCGGACTGGCAGACGGTCGGGGGGACGAGCGCGGGCAAGGCGCTGAGTCTGCGGGGACTCGGCCGCGCGGTGTCGCTGCGTGCGAGAGTCGGTCGGGATGCGGCGGGACTGCGGATCCGCGACGCGCTCGGACGCGCCGGGCTGCCCCTGGCCGGGCTGCGGGAGGCCACCGTCTCGGAGCGTCACCTGAACCTCATGACGGACGCCGGCGAGCGCGTCTCGCTGTTCCTGTCGTCGCCAGAACCCGCGCCCGGGGAGGAGGGGCTCGTCGGCGAGGAGCCCCCGCTCGCGGGCGCCGCGGCGATCGTGCTCGACCTCTCCACCGAGGGGCTCGCCGCGATCGAGGAGGCGCAGGCGACGGGGGTCCCGATCTGGGTCGATCTGCACGACTACGACGGCGTCGCCGCGTTCCACCGGCCGTTCCTCGACGCCGCCGACGTGCTCTTCTGCAACGCCGACCGGCTGCCGGATCCCGAGGGCTTCCTTCGCGGCCGCATCGCGGCGGGCGCCGCGCTCGCGGTCTGCACGCTCGGCGCGGAGGGGGCGATCGCGGTCGACCGCGACGGCCGGCTGCACCGCGTCGCGGCGGTGCCGGTCGATGTCGTCGACACCAACGGCGCAGGGGATGCCTTCTTCGCCGGCGTCCTCGACGCGACGCTCCGGGGGGCGGCCGTGGACGACGCCCTCGCGGCGGGCGCGGCCGCCGCCGCGACGGCACTGCGTTCGCGGCATCTGCATCCCCTCCTCGACGATGTCCTCGCCTGACCCCGCGGGCGGCGCGCCGGAGGCCGTCGGTCGCCGTCCCGCCAGCGCCTGGCCGCCGCTGCTGCTCGCGATCGTGCTGGAGGTCAGCGCGACGCTGAGCCTGCGAGCGGTGTCGACAGGCGGATCCTGGTGGTGGCTCTGCGTGGTCGTGCTCGGGTACGGCGGGTCGTTCTGGCTGCTCGGGGTGGTCCTCACCCGCGGGATGCCGGTGGGCGTCGCCTACGGCATCTGGTCGGCGATCGGCGTGGCGCTCACGGCGCTCGCGGCCGCGGCGCTGTTCGCGGAGGCGCTGAGCCCGCTCTCCCTCGTCGGTCTCGGGGTCATCATCGCCGGAGTGCTGCTCGCCGAGCTCGGCACCCGCCACGCCCGCGGCGGATCCGGGAGCGACGCATGACCTGGCTGCTGCTGCTCGGCGCGATCGCGTCCGAGGTGACCGCGACCCTGAGCCTGCGCGCGTCCGAAGGATTCCGCCGCCGGCGCCACATCCCCGCCATCGCGCTAGGCTACCTCGCCTCGTACGTGCTTCTCGGGGCCGTGCTGGCCCTGGGCATGCCGGTCGGCATCGCGTACGCGGTCTGGGCCGCGCTCGGCGTCGCCGCGACCGCAGTGCTCGGGCGCGTCCTGTTCCGCGATCACATCTCGGTCATGACGGCGATCGGCCTGGCCGTGATCGTCGGCGGTGTGATCCTGGTCGAGGCCGGCTCGCACTGACGCCGCGGCTCGCACGGCGGGCCGGGTAGAGTGCGGGGCATGGCCATCCGCATGGACAACGTCGGCATCGCCGTCCACGACCTCGAGGCGACCATCGCCTTCTTCACCGACCTCGGACTCACCGTGCTGGGGCGCGACACCGTCTCGGGGGAGTGGACCGACACGGCCGTCGGACTCGACGGCAACCACGCGAAGATCGCCGTGCTGCAGACGCCGGACGGTCACGGCCGCGTGGAACTGTTCGAGTACATCCATCCCGAGGCGATCGAGACGGCGCCGACCCTCCCGAACGAGATCGGCATGCACCGGATCGCGTTCGCGGTCGACGACATCGACGAGGCTCTGGCGATCGCCGCCCGCCACGGCTGCTTCCCGCTGCGGGGCGTCGCGAACTACCAGGACGTCTACAAGCTCACCTACCTCCGCGGACCCAGCGGGATCCTGGTGATGTTCGCCCAGGAGGTGCAGCGGCCCTGACGGCGCCGGCCGTGGTGAGGCGCGCGGGTCAGCCGGCGTGCACGACGTCCGGGTGCGTGCGCAGGTACTCCTCGAACGCCTCCGCCGAGCTGAGCCGCGGCGTGTAGCCGAACTCCTCCTTCAGCCGGTCGTTGCGCAGCACGGGACGGTATCGCAGGAAGCGGATCTTCTCGGGGCCGTGCTCGGTCAGTCGCAGCACGCTGCCGATCGCGAGGGCGATCGTGAGCAGGGGTGCGGGGATCGTCAGCAGCGGCTTGCGCAGCCGCCGCGCGATCTGCGGCACGGTCAGCGCCCCGTCGCCCGCCACGTTGTAGATCCCCGCAGGGCCCTCGCCGAGGGCGGCGCGCACCATCGCCGCGGCGACGTCGTCCACCCACACGAACACGAAGGGGGAATCGGATCCGGCGATGTGCAGGATCCGCTTCGCGTCCCACAGGGCCGTGATCTGATTGCGCACCGTGGGCCCGAGGATCGTGCCGATGCGGAAGATCACCTGCTCCAGGGCCGGGTGCGTCGTGCGCGCGGCGGCGAGCATCTCCTCGACCATGCGCTTGTGCCGGGAGTAGGGGAACTCGTCGTTGCCCCGCAGCGGATCCGTCTCGTCGATCCAGTCCGGATTGTCGGCGTGGTAGCCGTACGCGGCGCCGGAGCTCGAGACGACGAGGCGGCGCACGCCGGCCTCCACACAGGCCGCCAGCACGTTGGACGAGCCCTGCACGTCGACGCGGAACTCGCCCTGCACGTCGCGCCCCGGATTCACGATGGCGGCCAGGTGCACGACCGTGTCGACGCGATGATGGCGCAGCAGCTCCGGCAGCCCGCGCGGATCCGTGACGTCCACGTCGACCGAGACGACGCCGGGGACCTCCGACTCGCGGAGATCGCCGGAGAGCACCACGTCCACGCCGGGATGATCCGAGAGCAGCCCGGTGACCCTGCTGCCGAGGAAGCCGGCACCGCCGGTGACCAGGACGCGTCTCATCGATCTCCTGCCCTGACGGCGCGGCGGGAGGCATCGCCGGTGCGCGAACCAGTGCGGCGTGTGGTGTGCATGCCCCAGAGCGTAGCGACACACAGCCCCGCGACGATGTCCCACACGCCCCACCAGCCGGCGACGACCGCCATGCCGCCGAGGCCGCCGAAGAACGTGAACACCAGGCCCAGCCCGAGACCGGCGTTGCGGATGCCGACCTCGAAGGTCATCGCCTTGCGCTCCCGGGTGCCGAGCCCGCCCAGGACGGCGGTGCCGTATCCGATCGCGAGCGAGACCGCGTCGTGGATCGCGACCACGAGCAGCACGGATCCGATCACGCCGAGGAAGACGGCCCAGTTCCCCGCGAGCGCTCCGACGATGAAGCCGACGAGGGCCAGCAGGCCGAACCAGCGCACGAACGGCTGCGCACGCGTCGCCAGGCGCGGCAGGCGTGAGCGCAGCAGCAGGCCGAGTGCGAACGGCAGGCCGATGATCAGCAGGATCTCCAGCAGCATCTGCCACGGGTTCACCGCGACCCGGTGCAGCAGGTGCCGTGCCGTGGGGTGCAGGGATCCCCAGAACGCGATGCTCAGCGGCATCGCGACGATGTAGAGGAGATTGCCCACCGCCGTCATCGAGACCGACAGGGCGGTGTTGCCGCCGGAGCGGTGCGTGAGGATCTGGGAGATGTTGCCGGGCGGGCAGCATGCGACGAGGATCATGCCGAGCGCCATGGACGGCGTCACCGGCAGGATCAGGGTGAGGCCGAAGGTGACGGCCGGGAGCACCAGAAGCTGGGCGAGGATCGCGACGACGAAGGGCCGGGGATGCGTGAGCACGACCCCGAAGTCCTTCGGCGAGGTGTCCAGTGCGATCCCGAGCATGATGAGCCCGAGGACGACGTTGAGGGTCGTCAGCGTGCCGGGCGCGAAATGCACCACGACATCGTCGACGTTCATGCGCCCCCTCGCCCCGAGCCGGCCGAGGCGGCGCTCTCGGCCAGAGCGGCCTTCTCGGTGCGCACGGCGCGTCGGTAGGCGTCCTTGTTGACGTAGTACGACATGCGCGCGAGGCCCAGGTAGCGGTACCCGCCGGTGAGGTCGGGCCACGACTGCGCCGTCACCCTGTCCCGGAAGCGTGCGGCGCGGGCCGGATCCGTCTCCTCGGCGGAGAGGTAGGCGGCGATCAGCTCCGCCTGCTCGTAGCGGCCCTGCCAGCCGATGCCGCTGGCCTCGATCATGCCCATCATGTACAGGCCGTTGAACGACGGCGGGAACACGTTCAGGAACAGCCGCGGCGAGGCCCCCGTCCAGTTCAGGTGCTCCCGGTCGACGAACGGGTAGTCCAGGGCGTAGCCGGTCGCGAGCAGGACGAGGTCGTACTCGCCGTCCGTGCCGTCGCGGAAGCGGACCGTCGAGCCGTCGAAGCGCTCGATGTCGGCGCGTATGCGCAGATCGCCCTGGCCGAGATGGTTCAGCACGAGGGTGTTCACGATCGGGTGCGACTCGTAGATGCGGTAGTCGGGCCGGGGGAAGCCGAAGCGCACCGGGTCGCCGGTGAAGGCGCGGAGCACGCGGGAGTCGATCGCCTGCTTGAGGCGGGCGGGCAGCGGCCTGCCCTGGTTGAGGGTGTCGCTCGGGCGGCCGAACAGGTAGCGCGGCACGAAGTAGTAGCCGCGGCGCACGCTCATGTCCACGCTCTCGGCGTGGTGCACGGCGTCCACCGCGATGTCGCAGCCGGAGTTTCCCGCGCCGATGATCAGCACGCGCCGGCCCGCGAGCTGCGCGGGATCCTTGTAGGCGCTGGTGTGCATGATCTCTCCCGCGAACCGTCCGGGGAAGGTCGGGACGTTCGGCTCCGCGAGCGTCCCGTTGGCGAGGATCACGCCGTCGTGGCGCCGGGTGAGGGTCGTGGGAGCGCCGTCCTCGTCCTGGGACGTGGCGTGCAGGATCCACCCGGTGCCGGTGCCGTCGCGCTCCAGGCGATCCACCTTCGTGCCGAAGCGGAAGCGCTCGCGCAGCCCGAACTCGTCGGCGTAGTCGTCGAAGTAGCGCTTGAGCACGCGGTGCCCCGGGTAGTCGACGTCGCTGTCCATCGGGAACTCGGTGAACTCGGTCGTGGTGCGCGAGGAGATCAGGTGCGCGGAGGAGTACATCGTGCTGCGCGGGTTCGTGATGTCCCACAGCCCGCCGACGTCGTGCGAGGCCTCGTAGCCGGTGGCGTCGACGCCCGCCTTCTGCAGCGCGCGCATGACGGCGAGTCCGGAGGGGCCGGCGCCGATCACGGCATATGACTTCGTCGTCATGCTCTCCTCATCCGCGCGCGGATCGGGGCCCCGCGCGCAGTGCCCCGATCCTATCCCTCCGCTGAGAGCGCAGGCGAGTGCGGTCTCCTGGGGGCGCTCCGAGGCGGTGCCCCGGGCGGGGCCTGCCTCAGCGGCGCTTGTCGAGCCGCGCGTCGAGGCCGTTGCGCACCGCGGGCCACTCGTGGGGCAGGATCGAGTACACCACGGTGTCGCGGAACGCGCCGTCGGCGCCGATGCGGTCGTTGCGCAGGATCCCGTCCAGCTTCGCCCCGAGCCGCTCGATCGCGGCGCGGGACTGCCGGTTGTGGAAGTGCGTGCAGAACTGCACCCTGATCGCGTCGCACTGCTCGAAGGCGTGGCCCAGCAGCAGACGCTTGGCGGACGGGTTCACGGCCGTGCCGTGCACCTCGGGCGACAGCCAGGTGTAGCCGATCTCGACGGTGCGGTTGGGCTGGTCGATGTCGCAGAACGTCGTCATCCCGACCGCGCGCCCCGTGTCGAGGCGCACGATCGCGAACGGGTTCATGGCGCCCTCGGCCTGCAGTGCGCGGCGTCGCGCGATCTCCCCTGCGACGCCTGCGGCGGAGGGGACCGAGGTGTACCAGCGGTCCTCGAGCCCGGCGGTGGCGAGGGCCAGATCCTCGGCGTGGTCGGGGCTGAGCGGCTCCAGCCGCACGAAGTCGTTCTCGAGGGTGACGGGGGCCGCGAAATCCATGTTCCGAGCGTATCGGGGCGCGAGCCGTGCCCCGATACGCTCGGGGGTCAGAGCGCGTCCTGCCGTGCCGCCACGGCGTCGCGCACGGCGGGGAACAGCGGGTGGCCGGAATCCAGTCCTGACACCTCGGCCACCAGCTCGTCCGCCGTCCGCACGCGCAGGAGCTCCTGCAGGCGGACGGCCTCCTCGTCCGCCGGATCCGCGAAGGCGAGCGCCGCACCGATCGCCCCCACCAGCGCTTGGGTGCGCAGTCCTCGCTCTGCCGCCTCGGCCGCTGGTCCCACGAACCGCTCGTGGCGGGAGAGCTTGCGCAGCGGCTGCCGTCCCACCCGCTGCACGGTATCGGGCAGCTCAGGGTTGCGGAAGCGTTCGAGGATCCTCGCGCGGTAGGCCGCGAGATCGGCCGGATCCAGCCCGTGGCGCGCGACGAGCACCGCGGACGTCTCCTCGAGCGCGGCCCCCACGGCCGCCTCGATCTCCGGGGCGGCGAGCGACTCCGCGATCGTGGCGAAGCCGGCGCGGGCGCCCAGGTACGCGGTCGCCGCATGTCCGGTGTTCACCGTGAACAGCTTGCGCTCGATGTACGGCGCGAGCTCGTCGACGAAGTGCGCGCCCGGGATCCGAGGAGTGTCCCCGGCGAACGGGCCCGCCTCGATCGCCCACTCGAAGTACGGCTCGACGGTGACGTCGATCCCCTTCGAGGCCTGGGGCGCGGGGACGATGCGATCCACAGCGGTGTTCGCGAAGACCGCTTTCGCCAGCAGCTCCGGTGCGCGCTCGCCGGCGACCGAGACGATCTCCTCGCGGAGCAGATCCGTCGCCCCGATCGCGTTCTCGCACGCCATGATCGCCACCGGCGGGGCGCCGGCCGGGCGGCGCTCGAGTCCGGCCACGATCACCGGCGCGACGAAGCGGAGCACCGTCGGCCCGACCGCGGTGGTCACGACGTCGGCGGAGGCGACGGCATCGGCCGCCGCCTCCGGATCGCGGCGGCTGTCGACCGCGCGGAACCCGGTCACGACGTGGTCGCGACCGCCCGGGCCCGCCTCGTGCACGGTGTACTCCGACGCGGCGTTGATGGCGTCGACCAACTCGGAGGCGACGTCGGAGAACACGAGGTCGTAGCCGGCCTCGTGCAGCAGCAGGCCGACGAAGCCGCGGCCGATGTTGCCCGCGCCGAAGTGCACCGCGACGGGCATCAGTCGTTCACCGCCGACAGCAGCGCGTACAGCTCCTCGGGCGTCGTTGCGGCCGCGAGGCGCGCCACGTCGTCCTCCTCGGAGAAGGTGATCGCGATCTGCGACAGGATCTCCAGATGCTCGTCGCCGCGCCCCGCGATGCCGATCACGAACGTCGCGGGATCGCCCGCCCAGTCCACGCCGCCGTCGTAGCGTACGACGCAGAGCGCGGAGGCGAGGATCTCGTCCTTGGCCTCGTTCGTGCCGTGCGGGATGGCGAGCCCGTTGCCCATGTACGTCGACACGGTCTGCTCGCGCTGCCGCATGGCGTCGAGGTAGGCGGGCGTCACCGCGCCGGCGCCGACCAGGAGCGCGGCGACTTCCTGCAGCGCCTCCTCCTGGGTGGCGGAACCCGGGTGGATCCGGACGCGGTCGGGGGTGAGAATGCTCATCTCGTGATTCCTCTCGTTCGGCCGGGGGTCAAGCGTCGCCGCCGCGCTGGCGGCGCACCATCTCGACGACCTCGTCGTACTTCGGCGAGTTCATGAAGTTGTCCACGGACACATGGATCGCGTCACCGTTGCGGGCCTTCGCCCGATCGGTCAGCTGCTGCTGTGTGATGATCAGGTCCTCGCTGCCGTCGAGATTCGCGATCGCCTTGTTCGTGACGTCGACGCCGTCGACACCGGCCTTCTTGATCTTGTTCCGCAGCACGCTCGCCCCCATCGCGGACGAGCCCATGCCGGCGTCGCACGCGAAGACGATGCGGTCGATCCTGCGGTCGGTCGCGACGGCGCCCTCGGCGTGTGCGGTCGGCGCGGCCGTGTCCTCGGTGCGCATGCCGTCGAGGAGATCCGACTTCTTGCCCTTGTTGGCCTCCGTCTGGCTGATCGCGGACGCGAACGTCCCCACGCCCGCGGCCTCCGCCGCGAGATCCCGCTTGCGGGATGCGCGCAGGATGATCGCCGCGATCACGAACGTGACCGCCGCCGAGAGCACCACGGAGAGGATCACGCCGAGATAGTCGGTCTGATATGTCTGCGCGATGACCGCGATGATGCTGCCCGGCGCGGCAGGGGCGCGCAGACCGTCGTTGAACAGCACGTTGGTGGTGACGCCGGTCATACCGCCGGCGATCAGCGCCAGGATCAGGGTCGGCTTCATGAGCGCATACGGGAAGTAGACCTCGTGGATGCCGCCGATGAACTGGATCACGGCTGCGCCCGGCGCGGACGCGCGAGCCGCCCCGATGCCGAACAGGGTGAAGGCCAGGAGCAGGCCGACGCCCGGGCCGGGGTTCGCCTCGAGCAGGAACAGGATCGACTTGTGCTGCGGACCGGCCGCCTGCTCCAGCCCCAGCGGCGTGAGCACGCCGTGGTTGATGGCGTTGTTCAGGAAGAACACCTTGGCGGGCTCGATGAGGATGCTGGTCAGCGGCAGCAGGTGGTTGGACACGAGCCAGTTCACCGCCGTGCTGAGCAGGTTCATCAGGCCGTTCACCAGCCAGGCGATGGGGTAGAAGCCGAAGATCGCCATGACGAAGCCCCAGATGCCGGCCGAGAACATGTTCACGAGCATCTCGAAGCCGGCCTTGACCTTGCCGGCCCACAGCCCGTCCAGCCACTTCATCGTGTACGCGGCCAGCGGGGCCATGATCATCGCGCCGATGAACATGTGGATCTGCCCGAGCGGCGCGGCGTCCGGGTTCGTCTTGGCGAGCTCCGTGTTGAAGAGCGCGATGAGGTTGTCCGAGCCGGCGATCACACCGAAGGTCGCGATCGAGCCGACGACGGCGCCGCGCAGGCCGTAGACCATGTGGCCGCCGGTGTAGGCGATCAGGATCGGCAGGAGATAGTGGATCATCGGGCCGACGATGGTCGACAGGTCGGCATTGGGGGTCCAGCCGACGGGGATGAAGAAGGCGGTGAAGATGCCCCAGGCGATGAGCGCGGGGATGTTCGGCATGATCATGCCGGAGAGGAAGGTGCCGAACCTCTGCACGAGGACCCGGACGGATCCGGGCTGCGAGGTGGCGGGTGACGTCGTCGTCATGATGTCAGCTCTTTCTTTCTTCTGTGGATCGGGGAGGGGATCAGGCGGCCGCCTGCGCCGCGGCGCGCGCCGCGGCCGCGTCGTCGGCGCCCAGGGCGGCGGTGGCGATGCGCCGGGCGTCGTCGAGCGTGTGCCGGGCGAGCGCCTGGCGCACATCGGCGAGAGCGGAGGGCGCCATCGACAGGGAGCCGATGCCGAGGCCGACGAGCACCACGGCGAGCAGGGGATCGGCGGCGGCCTCGCCGCAGACCCCGACCGGCTTTCCGAGCTCGCGGCCGGCACGGCCCACCTCGGCGACGAGGCGCAGCACGGCGGGGTGCCAGGGATCCTGGAACGAGGCGACGGATCCGAGCAGACGGTCGGCGGCCATCGTGTACTGGGTGAGGTCGTTCGTGCCGATCGAGGCGAAGTCCGCGTGCGCGAGCAGCCGGTCGGCCAGCAGCGCCGACGCGGGCACCTCGACCATGATCCCTGCGGTGCGCAGCCCGTACTCGCGGGCGAGCGCGGTGAAGTACGCGGTCTCCTCGACGGTCGCGACCATCGGGGCCATGACCCACAGATCAGCCTCGGTCTCGGCGTCCGCCTCCGCGAGAGCCGTCAGCTGCTCGCGCAGGATGTCCTCGCTGGCGCGGAGGGCGCGCAGCC
>NZ_NCKN01000379.1 GCF_002257455.1 Microbacterium sp. 13-71-7 | reverse complement strand
CGGGGACGAACGGATCCGGCCGGCTGCTCGCCGAGTCCTTCGCCGAGCGCGGATTCGCCTCCGTGCGCTACGACAAGCGGGCGTCGGGCCCGCACGTCGTCGAAAACCTGCCGCGCCTCGCGGGTACGTTCAGCATGGCGTCGCACCTCGCCGAGCTCGCCGCCGCGCTCGACGTGCTCGTCGCCGATCCCCGCGTGGATCGGAGCAGGGTGATCGGCCTCGGCAACAGCGAGGGCTGCGTGCACGTGCTGCACTACGGCCTCGCCCAGGCCGCGGGGGACGCGACGGTGCCGCTCCGCGGGCTGGTCCTGGCCGCGCCTCCGGGACGCAGCGTCGGCGCGGTGCTGGACATGCAGCTGAGCGGGCAGCTCTCGGCAGTACCGGGGGGAGAAGAGATCCTCGTCCGCGTGCGGGAGGCGACGGCGCGCTTCTCGGCGGGCGGATCGATGGATCCGGACGGATCCATCCCCGACGCCGTGGCCGACGTCCTGCGCAGCTTCGACAGCCCGGTGAACCTCCCGTTCGCGCGGGAGCTGTGGAACGAGAGCGCCGCGGACGGCATCGGGGCCGTCGGCGTCCCCACGCTCGTGCTCATCGGCGAGAAGGACCTGCAGATCGACGCCGCGGCCGACGGGGAGCCGCTGCAGGCGGCGGCCGCGGGCAATCCGCTCGTGACGTTCGCGTTCCCGGCGGACGCGAACCACGTTCTCAAGCACGAGCCCCGTCCGCGCACCGAGATCGTCCCGGGGACGAACTACAACGAGGACGGGACCGCGCTGGACCCTGTCGCCGTGGAGACGATCCTGTCCTGGATGGAGCACGTGATCTCCCGCTGAGGTCTCGCGACGCCCCCTCGCAGCACCGGCGCCCCCTCTGAGCGCCGCTCCTGCGAGGGGGCGTCGGTGCGCAGAGGGGGCGTCGGCGAAGAGTCTTGCAAAGAAGTACTTGCAAAGACACACTTGCAAAGGTATCTTTGCATGCATGACGGAGAACGAAGCCCCCGGAACGGACGCGAGGCCCGAGCTGCGCACGCTCGACGCGGGCGCGTTGAAGGCGCTCGCGCACCCGCTGCGGGTGCGGATCCTGGATCTGCTCGCCGAGCGCGGCCCGCAGACGGCGAGCTCGCTCGCGGTGCTGATCGGGGAGAGCTCCGGCGTCACCAGCTATCACCTGCGCGCTCTCGCCGCGCGTGACCTCATCCAGGAGGTCGCCGGGCGCGGCACGGCGCGCGAGCGCTGGTGGGAGCGCCCTCGCGGACGGATGTCGTTCGCCGGACCGAACGAGGCGATGACGCCGTCGAGCCGTGCGGCCGCCCAGATCGTGGAGGACGAGTTCTTCCGCAACCAGCACCAGCGCCTCATGGACCACCTGCACCGCCCGCAGTCCGAAGTGCCGCAGGAGTGGCGCGAGGCCGCGCACCACATGACGACGATGGTCGACATGACCGCCCCGCAGCTGAAGGAGCTCGCGCAGCAGATCGACGAGCTCGTCGAGGCGGCCGTCTTGCGCTACCGGGACCAGACCGGCCCGGGCGTGCGCCGCGTCACGATCCGCACAGACTTGTTCGACCTTCCCGATGCGCGCCCGCGCGGCGCATATTCCGACACCACCGAGACCGAGGAGCTGTCATGACCGCCGCCACGCTGCACATCGCCGCCCTCACGTTCGCCGAGCGCGCGGGGCTCCGCATCGCCGATGCGATCACCGGGTACGTCCGCCGGCGCATGGAGCGCCGCGCGGAGCGGCGCGCGCTCGCGATCGACATGCTGCGCGAGCAGCAGGCGCGCAAGAGCATGGATCCGTTCGTCCTCGAGCAGGCGATGCAGATGATCGGATCGCGGTCGCGCTGAGGTCGCCGCGCGGTGCGCCCCGTGAGGGCGGCGGAGCCGATCAGTCCTCGAACGGACGGACCACGACGTCGCCCGAGGCGGTGCGCGAGACCTCCCAGCCGGTGTCGAGCTCGGCGATCGGCCGGCCCTCCAGCCAGGTGAGCGTCCACGTGCCGCGCAGCAGGTTCAGGGCTCCGGTCTGCAGGCTCAGCGTGCCGCCGGCCACGCTCCTGGCCTCGGCGTCGGCGATGCCGGGGCGCAGGGCCGCGGGAACCGATGCGGGTGGCTCGGATCCGGCGGCCCAGCGCGTCCCGAGCTGCATCATGCCTCCACGGCCGGCGCCAGCTCGATCGCGGTGACGGCGAGCTCCTCGGCCTCGACGAACGTGAGCTCCGCGATCCGGCCCACGGCGCGGAGATCGTCGAC
>NZ_NCKN01000378.1 GCF_002257455.1 Microbacterium sp. 13-71-7 | reverse complement strand
GCCGCGGCGGCCGTGGCGTTGCCTGCGCCCACCCGAGCGACGTCGACCCAGGCGAGAGCGGCGGTCGGGGTGCGATCGGGACCGCGGACCAGCGATGCGGAGGGCAGCGGCTGCGTCGTGCGCGCCCTGGCGGCCGGAGCGGCGTCCGGGGTCGTGAGCGCGGCGGGCGCGGTCGACGCGGTGGCAGCGGCGGGTGCTGCGAGGACAGCGCCCGCGTCGGTCTCGGCGGCCGGGGCGGCAGCGACCTCGGCGGCCGGGGTGGCAGCGACCTCGGCGGCGGCGGCAGCGGCGGCGATCGCGGGGGCGGCCTCCTCCGGCGTGGCCGGCGCCTCCAAAGGGGTCGGATCCGCCGCGGGGAGCGTGCCCGCCGCGTCTGTCGCGGGCGAGCCCGTCGCGGGGAACAGCGGTTCCGCCCCCGGGGCCTCGCGCGGAGGGAACAACGGCGCGGGTTCGGCCGACTCCGGGGCGGCGGGGAACAGTGCCGCCGGTTCCGGTGCGACGTCGTCGATGGCCGCGCGGGAGGCGTCGTCCGCGGATGCGTCGGCGTCGGCGATCGCCGGATCGACCTGGGCGGCCCCCGGACCGTCGTCATTGTTCACCCCCCTACCGTATCTGGCAGCCCTGTCAACGGCCGGTATCGCGGGTGTTCTCGCGTCACGCCGTGTGACGCCGGGATCGCCGGTGCGTCCTGGCGGGGCTAAGATGGGCGGATCACCACGGGAGTCCGGCGAGCCGGGCTGAGAGGGAGCGAATCGCGCTTCGACCGTCGAACCTGATCCGGATCATGCCGGCGCAGGGAGGAGCATTTCTCATGCATGCATCTGCAACCGCACAGAACGTGAACAGCGGGGCGGCCGCACGCCGCCTGAACTGGCGCGTCGTCGACATCGTCGTGGCCGCCGTGCTCGGCGTCGCGATCGGCCTGGTCTTCTGGGGCTGGAACACGATCGGCTACGCGTGGTTCACCGCGGCCGACGGACTCACCCCCGGTCTCGGCGGCATCGCCGTCGGGATCTGGCTGCTCGGCGGCGTGGTCGGCGGCCTCGTGATCCGCAAGCCAGGAGCCGCGCTCGTCGTCGAGGTCGTGGCGGCGATCGTGTCGATGCTGATCGGCAACATCTGGGGCGTCTCCACGGTGCTCGAGGGCATCGCGCAGGGCCTCGGGGCCGAGCTGATCTTCGCGATCTTCCTGTACCGCCGGTTCTCGCTGCCCGTCGCCGCGCTCGCGGGCGTCGCCGCCGCTGCGGGCGCCTGGCTGTTCGAGCTGTTCTACGGCAGCTCGCCGAACATCCTGAAGTCCGCGGAGTTCAACGCGATCTACCTCGGCGCCCTCGTCGTCTCGGGCGCGCTGCTGGCCGGTGTCCTCGGCTGGCTGCTCGTGCGCGCTCTCGCCGCGACCGGCGCTCTGAGCCGCTTCGCCGCCGGACGCGAGCTCCGTCGCGAGGTCTGACATGACCGCGGGTGCCGCCCGCGTCGTCGCGGACGGGTGGGGCTGGCGTTACGCCGGCCGCCGCCTGCCCGCGGTCAGCGACGTGACGTTCACGATCGAGCCGGGGGAGCGGGTGCTGCTGCTCGGCGCGTCCGGCGCCGGCAAGTCGACTCTCCTCACCGGCATGGCGGGGCTGCTCGGCGACGCCGACGAGGGGGAGAGCCGCGGATCCCTGCAGGTCGACGGATCCGATCCGGAGGACCGGCGGGGCAGGATCGGGCTGGTCCTGCAGGACCCGGACGCCGGCGTCGTGCTGAGCAAGGTCGGCGACGACGTCGCCTTCGGCTGCGAGAACCTCGGCGTGCCCGCCGAGGAGATCCCCGCGCGGGTCGCCGAGGCGCTCGATGCCGTCGGTCTCGACGTGCCGCTGGACCGTCCCACGGCGGCGCTTTCGGGTGGCCAGAAGCAGCGGCTTGCGCTCGCCGGGGCCCTCGCCATGCGCCCGGGGCTCCTGCTGCTGGACGAGCCGACGGCCAACCTCGACCCCGAGGGCGTGCGGGAGATCCGCGCGAGCGTCGAGCGCGTCGTGGCCGCGACCGGCGCCACGCTCGTGGTCATCGAGCACCGCACGGCGGTGTGGGCGGACCTGATGACCCGGGTGATCGTCGTCGGCGCCGACGGCGGTCTCCTCGCCGACGGGACCCCGGACGAGGTGTTCCGGGTGCACGGCGACGCCCTCGCGGAAGCCGGCGTCTGGGTGCCGGGGCATCCGGTGGGACTGCCGGTGCTGCCCGTGCGCCGGGCAGCGGATCCCGCCGACGCGATCCTCACGACCCGCGACCTCGCGGTCACCCGCG
>NZ_NCKN01000041.1 GCF_002257455.1 Microbacterium sp. 13-71-7 | reverse complement strand
CTGGCGGACGGCGGCCGCCGCGGCCGCGGGCATCGTGGGCATCGCGCTCATCGTGCTCGCGGTCGCGCCCGGCCGTCGCCGCCGACACGGGCGCGCGGGCGACCGGGTCGAGCTCGTGGTCGACGACGGCCTGCTCGCCGACGCCGCGGCGCAGGCCGTCGCCCGGCACTGCATGCTGCCGTCGTCACAGGTCTCCGCGACCGTGACGACGCGAC
Source organism: Microbacterium sp. 13-71-7 (assembly GCF_002257455.1). GTDB lineage: Bacteria > Actinomycetota > Actinomycetes > Actinomycetales > Microbacteriaceae > Microbacterium. The sequence continues at coordinate 22,663 of NZ_NCKN01000041.1, read as the reverse complement.
ATGTGCGCGTGCGCATCCGTCCCGTCAGCGGCGTTCCCGTCGACCGGGCCGGAGCCGCCGAGGCCGCGCACCGCGCGCTGGAGCGCGTGGGGTTCGGCATCCGTCCCGTCGTGACGGTCGACGCGAAGGGAGTCGTCGCATGACCTCGTCGGGCAGGATCCTGAACCGCGTGCTCCTGCTGCTGGCAGGGCTGCTCGCGCTCGCCGGCGCGGTGCTCGCGGCCCTCCCGCTGCTTCCGGAGCGCCTCGTCGCGCCCTGGTGGCCGCCCGTGCAGCGCACGATCGACGACGCGGTGGGCACCGTGAGCTCCTGGAGGATCCCGTGGGCCTCCCCCGAGGGAGCGCGCATCGCGGCCGCCGCGGCGGGGCTGATCCTCGCCATCGTGCTCGTCGTCTTCCTCGGCACGCGTCGGCGGCGGCGCGCCCGCACCGTGCTGCGGTTCGCGGATCGGTCCGGCAGCACCGCCGTGGACGAGACGATCGCCGACGCGGTGCTCACGGCCCCGCTCCGGCGCCGGGGCGATGTGCTCTCCTCGCACATGCAGGGCTACCGGATCTCCGGGACGACCGCGCTGCGTCTCTCGGTCGTGCCGCGGGCCGGCGCGGATCTCCCCGCGCTGCTCGCGGAGGCCGAACGCGGCGTCGCCGGCTGGGACGCGGTGAGCGGCACGCGGACGCCCGTGGTCGTGCACTTCGCCGATCGGGACGGCTTCGACCGCCTCCGGTCCGCCACACGAACGAGATGACGGATCCGTCCTGCACGGCTCTTTCAAGAAGAAGAACCCGCTCCGGCAGATCCGGAGCCGACGAAAGGAAAGCAACTCATGGGATTCCTCGGTTTCCTCCTCCTCGGCCTCATCGCCGGGGCGATCGCCAAACTGATCCTCCCCGGCAAGCAGGGCGGCGGCTGGTTCGTCACGCTGCTCCTCGGCGTCGTGGGCGCCCTGCTGGGCGGATGGCTGGGCGGCCTGATCTTCCACGTCGGGCTCGAGTCGTTCTTCAGCCTCGCGACCTGGCTGCTGGCGATCGGCGGCTCGCTCATCGTGCTGCTGATCTACGGCCTCATCGTCGGGCGCCGTCGCAACGCGTGACACCTCGGCGCGGTGCTCGCCGTGCAGCGCACGCGCGAGCGACCATGGGGTCGGCGTGGTACGCCGACCCCATGGTTCCGTGCCCCCCTCGAAGGGAGAGTGATCGATGACCGGCCTCGATGACGGCCCGGCTCTCGACGTCGCCGACGATCGCACGATCGCCGGACGGGCCGCCGACGGAGACGTCGAGGCGTTCGCGGTCCTGGTGCGCCGCTACACGCCGCTGCTCCGCGCCTACGCCCGCCGCATCCTGGGCGGCACCGCGAGCGTGGACGACATCGTGCAGGAGAGCTTCATCACGGCCTGGCAGCGCCTGCCGGAGCTGGACGACATGGGTCGTGTGCGCGGCTGGCTCATGCGGATCGTGAGCCGCAAGGCGATCGACGAGGTGCGCGCGCGGCGCCCGCACCTCGACGTGGACGGCGTCGAGGGCCTGGAGCTGCCCGCCCGCGCCGAAGAACGTCCGGAGCAGAGCGCCGAACGTCGCGCCGAGCTGACGGCCCTCGCCGACGCGCTGCAGGAGCTTCCCGATGCGCAGCGCGAGAGCTGGGTGCTGCGCGAGATCGGCGGCTGCACCTACGACGAGATCGCGGAGCAGCTGGAGCAGCCGGTGAGCACCGTGCGCGGCCTGCTCTCCCGCGCACGCAAGCACATCATCGTGCGAATGGAGGAGTGGCGATGACCCGCGACGACAGCACAGGCGCGAGCGGCCTCGGCTTCGAACCCGAGGACCTCGACGGCCACACCATGGACGAGCTGGCGGACTACCTCGATGCCGGAAGGACGCCCGCCGACCTCGCGATCGATTCCTCGCCGGGCTGCCGGATCGCCCTCGACGCGCTCGAGCGTCTGCGCCGGCTGGGCCCGGCGCTGCTCGATCAGGACGCCGCGGCCGAGCCGCAGGCCGACGAGAGCTGGGTCAGGTCGATCATCGACGGGATCGCCCGCGATGCCAGGGCGGGACGCCGCATCCCGTTCCCGGTCGCGGAACCCGACGACGATCTCGGCATCACGGAGGGGGCCGTCCGCGGTCTCATCCGCACGGCAGGGGACGCGATCCCCGGAGTGCTCGTCGGGCGCAGCCGCCTCGACGGAGACGTGACCGTTCCCGGCGCCCCCATCCGGATCCATGTGGAGGCCAGCGTCACCTACGGCCTGCCCATCGCGCGGCTCGCGGAGCGGCTGCGCATGGAGATCGGCGATCGCCTCCGCACCCACGCCGAACTGAACATCACCGAGGTCGACATCGTCGTGCACGATGTCAGGGATCTTCCGAAGAGCGGAGGCGACGCGCGATGACCGAAGAGGAGGCCGCCGAGCTGGCGGCGCGCATCGAGCAGGATCTGCAGGCCGAGCCCGGCGTCTCCGTCGTCTACCCCGCGTCCGGTGCCGGGCTGCTGCGCGAGGCCGCCGCGAACCTCCTGGGCGCGGGCGATGCGGGGCCGCGTGTCGCCGTCCGCCCGGGGGATCCGGTGCGGATCGACGTCGCGCTCGGTCTCGACCACGCGCGGCCGGCCGGAGAGACCGCCCGCGCCGTGCAGCGCATGATCCGGCGGGCCGCCGCCGGCCCGGTGCAGATCCGCATCACCGTCGCCCACCTGGACGCGTCACCGGATCCGACCGGGGGGTGAGTTCGCGCCGGTCGCGGGTGCGGCGCTCGTGCGGGCGACGCGGGCAGAGGCGTCAGAGATCGCCGTCGCGCAGGAGTCCGCGGCCTCGGGCGACGGCGATCGCGTCTTCCCTGTTGGTCACCCCGAGCTTGCGGTAGATGCTTCTGACCTGGGACTTGACGGTGTTCGCCGATACGTAGAGGGTCGACGCCACGGCTTTGATCGATGACGTGCGGACGAGCTCGCCGAGCACGACGGCTTCGCGCTCGGTCAGGCTCGCCTCCTCCTCCCCATGGAGCAGGAGCGATCGCGCGGGAACGTCCTGAACGATGTCGGCACGACCGACGTCCACGAGCGCCCTTCTGACCCGCTCCAGGTCGGATGGCGGGAGCAGCACGAGTGCCAGACGCTGCCCGCTGTGCTCGAGGACGGCGGCGAGGTGCACCGCGAGCCCCGCGGTCCGGGCCGACGGCGCGGACCGCAGCAGGGCGGCCAGTTCGATCGTGAGCCGCTCCGCCTCCGAGCGGGACGACAGCCCTGCGGCGACGGCGCGCCGCGATTCGCTGAGAGCCGTGTCGATGCGGCCGAGGACGAGAGCGACGCGCGCCCGCTGCACATGCGCGTCGGCGCCGGAGCCCAGGTCGCGGCGGAGGACGACCGAGGCGGCGTGAGGGTCGCCGAGCGCGAGCTGGATCAGTCCGCGGATACCCGCGAGCCGGTGCCGCGTCTCGACCGAGCGCCCCTCGGCGCCCCGCCTCGCGACGAACGCGTCGAGTCGCGCGATCGCCTCCCCCGGTCGCCCGTCGGCGAGCTCCGTCCAGGCCTCGACGATCGCGATCTCCACCCAGAACTCGATCGTGTCGCGGTCGTGGACCATGCTGGCCAGATGTTCGCGCGCCGTGGCGGCGTCGAATCGCTCGAGGGCGATCATCGCTTCGGCCAGGCGGTAGAAGGTGCCCGGATACATCGATCTCTGGACATCCGTCCAGCAATCCTCGCGCGCGAGGGCGGTGTATCGCGCGGCCAGCCCCATGTCGCCGCGGAAGGCGTGGATGCCCGCCAGCATCGAGATGTTCGAGAACCCGTTGGACGGGCGCTCCGGCGCCGCTTCGGCGTAGCCCTTCACCAGCGTCCAGAGCGCCTCCTCCACGTTTCCCGCGCAGTAGAACGACGTCCCGAGCTGGCTGTAGATCCGGGGGATGTCGCCGACCTCCTCACGCTCGGCGTCGCTCAGCGCATCGAGCGCCCGCACGGCGGCCCGCGCAGAGCGGAGCCCGAGGCGGGGCCGGCCGAGGAGGCGATACGCGACCGCTTCGCTGGCGCGGATGAGAGCGCGATCGATCGGGGGGAGCTCGCGCTTCCTGCCGTGCGCCGCCCGCAGCACCGAGACGAGGATGCGGGCGGATCTGAGGCGGTGGTGCGGCAGGCTGTAGAACGACAGGCCGTACGCGAATCCGAGGAGCGGACGACTCTGGAGGTCGGACTGCGGCAGGTCGCGGAAAAGGGCGCGGAGCTCATCCGAATGGACGGCGATGAGCGCGAACCAGTCGTCCCGGAGCAGTTCCATGACGGCGTCGTAGTCCTCGATCGCGACGGCGTTCGAGATCTCCTGCACCGTCGCCGGCACGGCCAACCCGAGTTCCTGCCGGGAGGGGTCTTCGGCACCCTGTGCGTCGCTCGTCTGTCCGGCTCCCAGAGCCGGCGTGCTCTCCATATCCGATATTCTGCCGGAGTCGTCGCACCCCGACCGACGGCGGGCACGGCGCCTTGCTCTCCGCGTCCGCGCGCCCGCCCGACCATGCCACCGAGGACATGAGGCGGGCACCCCGGACGAGAGGCCGTCATGAACCATGTCGCGGGAGCACCGCTGCTCGGTGATCGCCAGGACGCGACGACCGACGAGACGCGGATGCTCGGCCTGAAGGCGAATCTCGCGAAGTTCTTCCTGCTCGCCGCGCTCGTTCCTCCCGCGACCGTGGCGATCGCGCGGCGGGCGTCGGAGATCGAGGGAGCCGCCGCCGCGGCGGGCTGGACGACGGCCAGCATCGCCGTCGGCTCCGGCAGCGCGATCGCGGGCGCGCTGCTCGCCGGGTGGGCCGCCGACCTCGGGGCGCGGTCGGCCCGCAGCCGCTGGTGGGTGCTCTTCGGCGGAACGGCACTGGGGATTCTCGCGCTCGCGTGGATGAGCCTCTCCCGTTCCGGATGGGAGCTCGCCGCCGGCTGGGGCCTGGCCCAGGCAGGCCTGTCGGGAGCGATCGCCGTCTCGCGGGCTCTGCTGACACACGTGCCCGCCGGTCGGCGAGAGCGCAGTGCGGTGGTCATGATCGCGGTGTCGTCGGTGGGGCTGCTGATCCCGATCGCGTTGCTGATGCTCCTGCCCGGATCCGCCTGGGGGACGTCGATCTGCCTCGCACTGTGCGCCGCGGCCGTGGCCGCGATCGCACTGGTGCGGACCGCTCCGCCGTCGGCCGACCGCGATCGCCCTCGGGCCTCCGGGCCGGCATCCGAGACGGACCGTGCGGCGGCGCCGCGGATGTCGTGGGGCGCGGTGCTCGCGCTCGGCTTCAGCTCGCAGGTCGCCCTGTCGGCGTACCTGACCTACCACCCGTTGGACATCGTGGCGCGTCTCGATCTCGGCTGGGACCGGGCGACGCAGGCGGGAACCCTCGTCCTGGCCGTGGCGCTGCTGGGTCTCGTCGGAGCGTCCGTCGTCATGCTGATCTTCCCGCGCGTGCTGAGACGCACGCTGCCGCTCCTGGCCCTCGCGGGAGTCCTCCTGATATCGGGGCTGGTCCTCCGGGCGATGACGACCTCCCTCGTGCTGCTGGCGATCGCGGGCCTTCTCAGCGGGATCGCGATCGGCATCAGCAGCACCTTGCTCTTCACCGCGGCGTTGGCGCTCACGACGACGGAGAGGGCGGGATGGAGGCTGGGCGTGTACAGCGCCGTCACCGGCATCGGCCAGCTCATCGGTCCGTCGCTCGTCCTCGGGGCCGTGATCGCGATCAGGGGCGTTCCGGACTACTCCGCGCTCTTCCTGCTGCTCGCCCTCATCCCGGTGGGCTGGATCGCCATCGCGCTCACGTCGATGCTCCGTCGGCGACGCGCGGAAGCATCGTGATCCGACCGGCCGGCTAGCGGCGCCCTCTTTTCACCCCCGTTTCACCCCGGATTCCGTCGCCTTCCCCTGGGCTGCTCGGACAGTCTGTTCAGTATCCGATACCTGCCGCGCGCGGGGACTGGGGCGGCGCTCCGCCGGCGTGGGTGCAAGATCTCCGCGCCTGATCGCCGGATGCGATCTCGCGCCCGCCACCCACGCCGCGCACCGGAATTCCAGAGCGTGACGACGAAGGAGAGACATCACCATGTTGCAAGGACGTGCAGCGGCACAGGCTCAGGAGCCGAGCGCGCCTGAGGGCGCCACGGCGAGGCGGATCAGCCGGCGCACGATCGTTCAAGGCGCGGCGTGGAGCGTGCCGGTGATCGCGACCGCCGCCGCCATGCCGCTGGCCGCCGCGTCGGTGGGATCCCCGACCTTGAAGTTCATCAACGGCCCGTACAGCGTGGGCGGCTGCAGCGATCTGACCGGCGTGACTCTCGCGGCGACCACGAACGGCACGACTCCCGCGGCGAGCACGACCGTGAGTGTCGTCCTGCCCTCCGGCCTCACCTGGGCGGATGGGTTCACCGGCCCCCGCAGCTTCACCACGGACGCGAACGGCAAGGTCGTCCTGCCCGCGATCACCGCGAAACCCAACGCGGCCTCCACCCCGTCGATGGGTGCGTCGATGACCGGGGCGAATGCGACGGCACCGGTGGTCGTGACGGCGCAGGTCGGCGCGAAGATCTACGACGTCGTGTCGGCCGGGAACCCGCCCGCGACCGGAATCCCGCTCGGCTCGGTCGCCGTCGGACACGGAACCTTCCTCAACCCCGACGGCAGCCTGGTGTACTTCAACACCGTCGCAGGAAAGGCGATGCCGCTCGCGACGAACGTCACCAGCGGCACGACCGTCCTCATCGGAGGCACCCAGTCGTACTCCACGTACGTGTCGGGCGGAGTCGCGAAGGTGCAGGACGTCGCGACGGGCACGACGATCAACGCCGTCGGCGTACCGAACGGATCCACCGTGGTCGGCCACGCGACCTTCCTCACCCCCGGCGGAGACCTGTACTACTTCAACTCGGGTGCGAACACCTCGGTCCTCATCGCCTCCGGAGTCTCGAGCGCGAAGGTGGCCCTCGTCAGCGGCACCCAGCCCGTCGTGACCTTCGTCGCGGGCGGCGTCGCGAGGGCGTACAACGCCGCCACGGCGGCCTACGTCACCGCGACCGGGGTCCCCGCCGGCACCACCGCGGTGGGCCACTCCACGTACCTCGCACCCGACGGGCTGCTGTACTACTACCGGGCAGCCACCGGTACCGCGGTCGTGGTGAGCTCGGGCGTCTCCAGCGCGACGACGGCCCTCTACGGCGGCACCGACCCTTACGTGACGTATGTGACCACCGGCATCCCCGCGGTCTACGGCGTCACCAACGGCACGTATCAGACGGCGACCGGCGTCCCGGCGAACTCCGTCGTCGTCGGGCACGCGACCTACCTCGCCCCCGACGGCCGGCTGGTCTACTACAACGCAGGGGCGAACGCGCCGATCGTCCTCGACACGGGCGTCACGAGCGCGGTCGTGCACCTCTACGGCGGCACCGACCCGATCGCGACCTACACGCACAACCTCGTCTGCTGACGCGGTGGCGGAATGGCGGCACGCGCGCGTCGCCGCCATTCCGGACCGCGCCGCGGACGGGCGGCGGAGCGCCCCGCCGACCGTCTGGGGAACGGCCTGCCGTCTGGGGAACGGCCACTGAGGGTCGAGGCGCCCCACCCGGCCCGAATCCCGCTGGGCCGATCGGGGTCGTGCACAACCCCGTTCGATGATGATGCAGCCGATATACCAGTAAGGCAACCCCCGCCGCCCGCCGTCATCGATCGAGAAGGCCGCTCGGCACCGCCCGGCAGAATGGATCCATGACCGCCGACGCCGACGTCCTCGCCCGCGCCCTCTCCGCCGACGCCCCGCTCACCTGGGTGCTCACGGGGGACTCGATCACACACGGACTCGTGCACACGCAGGGCGGGCGCACGTACGCGGAGCACCTGCACGAGATCGTCCGCGGCGAGCTCGGCCGCGTGCACGACGCCGTCATCGACACGGCGATCAGCGGCTGGCGGATCGTGCAGATCCTGGAGGACTTCGATCGGCGGGTCGCGACATGGCGCCCTCAGGTCGTCACGCTCATGATCGGCACGAACGACTGCTCCGACGCGGGCGTGTTCCCGGTGATCGCGCCGGAGGACTTCGCCCGGTCGCTCACGGCGTTCGTGCAGCGCGTGCGCGCGCTCGGCGCGATCCCGGTGCTGCAGACGCCGCCCGCGGTGGACGTACCCAACGCACCGGAGCGCGGCCGCATCGCCGCATTCGCCCAAGCGATCCGCGAGGTCGCCGCGGCCGAGGACACCATCCTCGTGGACCAGTTCGCCCGCTACGCCGCACTCGGCGGCAGCGAGGTGCCGTGGGGCCTGATGAACGATCCGTTCCACCCCAACGCCGCCGGGCACGAGGCCCTCGCCCTCGAACTCGCCACGGTGCTCGGACTGGACCCGATCGGATCCCGCGTGCTCCCGAAACTCCGCGCCGACGTCGCCGCCGCCCGACTGGACTGACCTCGGACGCCCCGGCGGTGCGCTGTCCGATTTCCGCCAGAGCCGCGGATCGGATGCGCGAAGACTGAGGGCATGGACTTCCACACGGCACCCGATCCGCACACGACGATCTCCCCGGCGATCCTGTACTTCGGCACCCCCGTCTCGCTGCTTTCGACCGTCGACGAGAACGGCCACCCGAATCTCGCGCCGAACTCGTCACTGTGGTGGCTCGGCCAGAACGCCGTGATCGGCATCGGATCCCGCAGCCAGACTGCGCAGAATCTGCTCGCGACGGGCGAGGTCGTGATCAACCTGCCCTCCGAGCGCGAGGTCGACCACGTGGACCGGCTCGCACTGACCACCGGTCGCGCGGACGTCTCGCCCCGCCGTCAGGCGGCGGGCTACCGGCACGTGCACGACAAGTTCGCCGAGGCGCACGCCACGCCGCTCGGCTCCGAGACCGTCGCCCCGCCCCGCGTCGCGGAGTTCCCGGTGCACGTCGAGGGCGTCGTCGCGACGGTGCATCCGCTGGGCGGCGCCGCGAGCGCCGCCCAGGCCGATCTGCTGGCGGTCGAGGTCGCCGTCACGCGCGTGCACGTGCGGGAGTCGCTGCGCCTCGCGGGGCATGCCGACCGCATCGATCCGGAGCGATGGGATCCCCTCATGCTGAGCTTCCAGCGCTTCTTCGGACTGGGCGCCGAGACGCGTCCCTCGCGCCTGGCCACGATCGACGAGGAGTGGTACCGCGGATCGTCGGCGCCGATCCCGGCCCGGTGATGCACGCACGGATGCTGACGAGGCTGCTGCGACCTGCGTTCGACCCATGACGTCGCGGATCGCGCGCAATAGGCTGAGGGCATCATGGACCCTCTCAACGAGATCTTCGGGTGGTTCGCTGGCCACTGGTGGATCGTCTTCCCCCTCATGGGCGTGGGTGGCGCCATCGCCGGGCGGTTGCAGGCCCTGTCCCGCCAGCACCACAAGCAGAAGCTGGAGACGCTCCGGCTGAAGGGCGAGATCAAGGCCGCCCAGCTGGCCGCGAGCGGTCAGATCGCGCCGCAGCCGTCCCCCCGCGAGGTCGCGCAGCAGCACGCGAACGCGTCGAAGGAGCTGCTCGAACGCCTGTTCGCCGAGCATGACGGGATCACCGCCCGCTGGCTGGACTACGAGCTCGACGTCGCGAAGATGATCGCGTTCCCCGCGATGAGCGACGGGCGTCAGCCGCTGACCGCCGCCTTCCTTCGTGCGAAGAAGATCGCCGATGCGCTGCGGCCGAGCACCTCCGACGCGAAGGTCACGGAGCAGCAGGTCACCGAATACCTCGATGCGGTCGGCAACTACGCGGTCGCGTTCGAGATCGCCGAGAAGGACGCCCGTCGCCTGCGCGACTCGACCTTCACGGAGGACGAGCGCAAGCGCCTGGAGCGCGCGCAGCACCTGCTCAAGGTCGCCATCGACCAGTCGGCGACGCCCGCCGAGCGCCAGACCGCCTACCGGCGCGTGCGCGAGGAGCTGGAAGGCCTCATCGACCTCTCCGACGCCGCCGTCGAGAACCTCGAGAAGAAGGTCGCCCTGCAGCTCGAGCCGGGGCGCGCGCCCGAGCCCGCGACGGATCCCGTCGCGGCGGATCCGATGCCGCAGCCGGTCGCGGATCCGCTCCCGGTGCGGGAGCCCCTCACCACCGCCGATCCGGTGCGGCGGACCGCGCCGCTGCGAAACCCGGAGCACTGACCGCATGACCGCCGACGGCGCTCCGCTGCGCGTCGGGCTGATCGGCGCGGGCGCCATCGCCGCCGCGCACCTCGACGCCTGGCAGGCGCTCGGCGCGGAGTGCGTGATCTCCTCGCGCACCCGGCCGACCGCCCTCGCGGAGCGGTTCGGCGTCGAGATCGCGGACGGCGCGGACGCGCTCATCGACCTGGTCGACATCGTCGGCGTCCTCGCGCCCACGCCGACGCACCTCGATCTCGCCCTGCGCGCGATCGGCCGCGGGCGGCACGTCGTGTGCGAGAAGCCGCTCGCCCTGACCTCGGCGGAGGCGCAGCGCCTGGCCGATGTCGCGGACGCGGCCGGCGTGCGGCTGCTCCCGGCGCACGTGGTGCGGTACTTCGCGGCCTATCGCCGGATCCAGCAGGAGGTCATCTCCGGCGGGATCGGGGCGCTGCAGACCCTGCGGCTGAGCCGCGCGGGCGCGGGGCCGACCACCGCGTGGTTCTACGACGAGAACGAGGGCGGCGGGCTCATCCGCGACCTGCTCATCCACGACATCGACCAGGCGCTCTGGCTCGCCGGGCCCGTGACGACCGTCCGCGCGAGGCAGGATCCGCCCAGCGTCGCCGGACGCCTGTCCGCCCCCGTGACGGCGTCGGTCGAGCTGATCCACGCGAACGGCGTGACGTCCCGGATCGCCGGCGGCTGGCTCGGCGAGGGCGTGCCGTTCCGCACCTCGATCGAGGCCGTCGGCACCGCCGGCGCGCTCGCGCACGACAGCGCCAGGGAGACCGGCGGCGCTGCACGCACCCCGTCGGTCGATACCGACTCCGGGCACCTCCCGCCGCAGACCGAGGACCACCCCTACCGTGCCCAGATCGCCGATTTCGCGGAGGCGATCCGCACCGGACGGGACGCACGGGTGACGCCCGCCGACGGCGTCGCCGCGGTCGCCGTCGTGGATGCCGCCTACGCCTCGCTCGCGGCGGGCGGGGCGCCGATCCCGGTCTAGGGCACGGCGATCGCGCCGTCGGGCCCGAGGCGCACCGCGGATCCGGGGAAGTCGCGGTGCCCACGCTGATCCATGAGTCGCGCGGCTCCGCCCATGGGATCCGGCACCGGCACCCCGTCGGGATAGTCGAATCGCACCGACTGCACCCTGCCTGCGATCACGGTCCCGTCGGCATGCAGCCGCACCGAGAGATAGGCCCCGTAGCGCGTGGCCGGATCCTTGCCGAAGACGCCCCCGCCGCCGAAGTTGCCGAGGCTGTACGCGATGAGCCGGCCGCGGTACCACTCCATCCCGCGCCCGGCCCCCACGGCGGTCGTCAGCACCGCGGCCGCGGTCAGCGGGATCCAGACGAGCAGCCGGCGCAGCCCCTTGGCGACGAGGAAGTAGAGCGCGAGGGCGTAGAGGTACCAGGCGTTCGGGGGGCTGATCGTGATCGCTTCGATGAACTCCGCGACGGACCTCGGGACCAGGGTCGGGAAGTCGGGGAACGCCCACATCGTGGCCATGTGGATGAGCGTCCAGAGCAGGTACAGGTACAGGAAGCGGAGCACGCGGCTTCGGAAGACGGCGGCCCAGGGGCGCGCGATCGCGTTCGCCGCGAAGCAGCCGGAGATGAGGAAGAACAGCGGCATCCGCACCGGGTAGGCGAGGTCGGAGATCAGGCCCCAGGCGCCGGGGATCGGCACGCCGATGCGCCAGTCGATCGTGAGGTAGCTCTTGAGCACGACGTGCCAGAAGACGACGAGGACGATCAGCAGCCCCTTGGCGGTGTCCGCCCAGGCCAGTCTCGGCTTCGCAGCGGCCGCGGCGGTCGTCATGCGGTCGCGCCGGTCCGCTGCGGCGCCTCGCCGTGATGCGGAGACGACGGGACCGTCGACGGCACGGCGGCGAGGAGCTCGGCGATCAATCCGGTGTAGTCGAGACCGGTCGCCGCGTACATCAGCGGCACCTGCGAGCGCTCGGTCATCCCCGGCGCCGTGTTGACCTCGTTGAGCACGGGACCGTCCGCGGTCACGAAGAAGTCGAACCGGGCCACCCCGGCGCACCCCAGACCCTCGTAGAGCCGCACCGCCGCCGCACGGACGGCCGCCTCGTCGGCGGCGTCGATCGGGGCGGGCACCGTGAACCTGGCGCTGCCGTCGTATTTCTCGGCCGCGCCGAAGACCCCGCCGGATGCGACGCCGATCTCCAGCGTCGCGCCGAGGCGCAGCGCTCCGTGTCGATCCCGGAAGACGGCGACATCCACCTCCCGCCCCGCGACGTACTCCTCGATCAGGACCGGATCCCCGTACGCCCTCGCCCGGTCGACGGCGTCGGCGACACCGCCGGGATCCGCGACGACGAAGACCCCGTTGCTGGATCCGCCGCTCGCGGGCTTCACGACGAAGGGCGGCGTCAGGCCGGTGGTGACCGCTGCGGATCCGGGTCCGATGAGCTGCGCGTTCGCCGTCGCGATGCCCAGCGATGCGGCGACGAGCTTCGTGGCCTGCTTGTCCATCCCCAGCGCGCCCGCACGGACGGGGGAACCGGCGGAGGGCACGCCGCAGAGCTCCAGCAGGCCCGCGATCGCGCCGTCCTCGCCCCGGACGCCGTGCAGCATCGGGATCGCCGCGTCGCAGCCCGTGAGCAGCTCGACCGCGCGATGGGCGGGCAGCACCGTGTCCTGCTCGTCCCGCCATGCGCCGTCCTCACCGATCGTGAGGGGCACCGCGGTGTGCTTCAGCGCCCGGACAGCGCGTGCGACGGCGGCGGCAGAGGCGAGGGAGACCGGGTGCTCGTCGTTCGCGCCCCCTCCGATGACGGCGATCCGGCGGCGGGTGTGCTGAGGCATGCGGTGTCTCCAGGGTGTGCGGGCGTGCGGGGGGTCGAGGTGTCGAGGGTGCGGCGGATCCGGGATGCCCTGGAGCCCACCGCGGTCACGATCTCGTGCTCGATCGTGTGCGACCAGGCGGCCCATTCGGCGACCGTCGGCTCGCCGTCCCGGCCGGGGCCGAAGACGGTGACGCGCTCCCCCGGTCGCAGGAGCACGTCCCCGGTGTCGACGACGACCATGTCCATCGAGAACCTGCCGACCAGCGGCCGGCGCTCGCCGCGCACGAGCACCTCCGCCCGCCCGGACGCGGCACGGGGCAGTCCGTCGGCGTAGCCGAGCGGCAGCAGCGCGAGGCGGGTGCGCCGCGGGGTGACGAAGTCGTGACCGTATCCGACCCCCGTGCCCGCCGGCGCCTCGCGGGAGGAGACCACGGTCGAGGTCAGGGTCAGGGCCGGCCGCAGGATGTCCGTCGTGTGCGAGGGATCGATCCCGAACAGTCCTGCGCCGATGCGGTGCGGGCCGTACCCCGCTCCCGCGCCGGTGATCGTCGCCGCCGTGGCCGCGAGGTGCAGGAGGTGCGGACGCAGAGCGCGACGACGTGCGGTGCGGATCGCGTTCTCGAACACGAGGCGCTCGCGCACGTTCTGCCCGCTCAGGGGGTCGTCGGCGCAGGACATGTGCCCCATCACCCCGACCACGCGGATCGCACCAGCCGCCTCCTGCTCGCGGGCGAGCGCGCACAGCGTCACCCAGTCGCGCGGCGGGCAGCCGTCGCGGCCGGTGCCGACGTCGATGTGCAGGTGCACGCGGGCCGTCTCCCCCGCGGTCCGCGCGGCGCGTGCGATCTCGAAGAGCAGCTCGAGGTGGGGCACGGCGAGGTCGATGCGCTCGCGCACCGCCGCCTCGAAGTCGGCGCCCGGCGGGTTGAGCCAGCTCAGGATCGGCGCGACGACCTCCGCCCGCCGGAGGGCGAGCGCCTCGTCGATGCTCGTCACGCCGATCGATTCCGCGCCCGCCTCGAGCACCGCGGCGGCGACGTCTCCGTGACCGAATGCGTCCGCCTTGAGGACCGCCATGAGCCTGCCGCCGGACAGCGCCCGCATGCGAGCGGTGTTCTCGCGGAGCGCATCCTCATGGACGACGAGTTCCGAGGTGGGTGATCGCATGGATCGAGTCAAGCGAGCGGCCGGTTGCCGGAGCGTATCCGGTTTTCGATACGGGCACGATATGCGAGCGGGCCGGGGTGGGCCGGCGACCGGGGCCGGCCGGGCGGCGCTCCCGGGCCGGCCGGGCGACGGCGATCGACCGCGTCGCCGCTAGCCGTCGCCGAGGGACAGCGGACGCACCACCACCCGGCGGCGGTCGCGGATCCACACGCGTCCGCTCTCGCGATGCTGGGCGCGCGTCGTGAACCGGTAGCGGTAGGCGACGGCGCGCACCTGACGCGGGCGCTCCCCCGCGAAGGGGTCGTGCCGCAGCAGCCTCAGCGTGGGCGCATCCGCCTCGAGCAGCCGCACGAGGAGCATCGCGAACCAGTCCTCGTACATCCGCCCCAGCGGCAGGAACCACATCAGCCAGTCCAGGCGCAGGTGGTACGGCGCGAACAGCCCCGGGATCCGATGCAGCTCGCCGGGCTTGCCGCGGAAGCCGTACTCGCGCCACTCGCCGGCGACGGGATCCGGATCGGCGTCCTGCTGCATCGTGCCCTCCACGACGATCTCGATCCGCTCCTTCGTGACGGTTCCGAACGCCCCGTAGGCGTTCGCGAGCTGCCAGCGGTTGAACGACGCGTTCATCGCCTGGCTGCGCGAGAACAGGTTCCGCACCGCCGGCACCGAGAGCCACACGTAGAGCACGGCCACCGCCGATGTCACCGCGCACCAGGGCAGCGACAGGCCGTCGATCGACCAGGGCGGGACCGTCGGCGCATGGCGCGGCGCACCCGTCGGGATCCCGACCGCGGAGAAGGCGATCACGATCGTGGCCCAGTTCAGCCAGGCGAAGTTGCCGGTGAGGACGAGCCAGAGCTGGGTCGCGATGACCACGCCGGCCCCCGCCGCCCCCACGATCGCCGGCAGGGGGGCAGGGATCCACAACCCGAGGATCGGCGCGAGCAGGAGCCAGGGCGCTCCGAGCTGCGCGACGTGGTTGCCGATCACCTCGAGGCGGTGGAACCACGGCGGCAGCAGGTGCGCCTGCCGGCTGAGCGGTCCGGGCATGGGCTGCGTCTCGTGGTGGTACATGAGCGCGGTGAGGTCGCGCCACTCGCGACCGCCGCGGATCTTGATCATGCCCGCGCCGAACTCGAGCCGGATCACGAGCCACCAGAACAGCACGATGACCAGGGTCGGGGGCGGCTGCGACGCGGATCCCAGGAACGCGGCGAGGAACCCCGCCTCGAGCAGCAGCATCTCCCAGCCGAAGCCGTAGAAGGTCTGCCCGATCGAGGAGATCGACATGTATCCGAGCCACAGCAGCAGGAAGCACGACATCGGCACCCACGGCGGAGCGAGCTGCGGCAGACCTGCCACGAGCGCCGCCGACAGCACGATCCCCGCGACGCACAGTGCGACGAGCCGTCGATCCGTGTACCGGACGCGCAGGAACAGCGTCGGCCGGAGGAGCCGGCGGGCACGCGGGGAGGATCCGGCCCAGGCGAGGAGCTCCGGCGCCGGCAGCAGGCCGTGCTCGCCCAGCAGCGCGCGGAACTGGTTCAGCGTGCTGACGAAGGCGATCAGATACAGCGCCGCGATGCCCCGCTGGAGCACCTCACGCGCGAAGCCGAAGTCGACCGCCGCGAAGCCGTCCATACCGGAAGGCTACGCGCGCTCCCCCGCCTCAGGACAGGTGGTCTCCCCCGCCCTGATTCGAGTCGTCCCCGCGAGCGCACGCCAGGGGCTCCGCTGACAGGGACGACCCGAAAGTGGAGCACGCGGAAACCGAGACGGTGTAGCCCCGCATTCCGAGTCGTCCCCATGAGCGCACGCCAGGGGGTCCGCTGACGGGGACGACTCGGAAGTGGGCGGGGAGCTGGGGTCAGAGCGCGGCGAGGAGGGCTTTCATCTCGGCGATCTCGGCGGTCTGCGCGTCGATGATCGTGCTCGCCAGGGCGAGGGCCAGGGGATCCGCGCCGTCCGCCTTCTCGGTGCGGGCCATGTCGACCGCACCCTCGTGATGCACGATCATCTGCTGCAGGAACAGCTTCCCGGCCTCGGCGCCCGAGGCCGCCTCGAGCGCCGCCATGTCGGCCTCGCTCATCATGCCGTCGCCGTGATCCATGGATCCCGCCGACGCGGACGGCACGCCCCAGTCGGCGAGCCAGCCGCGCATCTTCGCGATCTCGGGCATCTGCGCGTCCTTGATCCTGGTCGCGAGGTCGACGACGCGCGCGTCGACGCCGGTCTTGGCGAGGAGGGTGTCGCTCATGTCGATCGCCTGCTGGTGGTGGTCGATCATCATGGTCGCGAACATCGCGTCGGCGGCGTTCGCGGATCCCTGGGAGGTCCCGGTCGCGGGGGCGGAGGCGCCGTGCGACATCCCGGGCATCCCGGAGTGGTCGGTCGTGGGCGCGCAGGCGGTCAGGGCGATCCCCGCGAGGGCGATGGTCCCGATCGCAAGGGCGCGGTGGAAGGTGCGGATGGTCATGTCGTTCTCTGCTTTCGTCGTCGATGACGCGCACCGCCGGACGGCGGGCGCGAAGCCGTTCCGGTGCGTCCGCCCTCGAAACCGGGGGCTGCGGGACGCACCGGGCGCCGGCTCATCTGCGACTGATGCAGAGAACGGAGATGCTCGGAGGGCGAGGATCCGCCGGGTCGTTCGCCGGGGAGGCGACCACGGACGCGGCCAGCGCAGGGCGGAGATCCTCGGCGGGCGGCCCCGGCAGCGCAGCGGGCGCGCCCGGCGCCAGCACGCAGGCCGTGGCCATCGCGGCATGCTCTGCGCAGTCCGCGCACCCGTGCCCGTGACCGGCCGCAGCGTCATGGTTCACCGCGGCCGCGAGCACATCCGCCCCCGGCGCGAGCACGGCCGCAGCGTCGTGGTTCACCGCAGCCGCGAGCACGGCCTCATGGTCGTGGGCCGGCCCGGCCATCGCGGCCTGCGACGTCGGATCCGCACCCGGGGATCCGTGCCCGTCGAGCACGTGCATCCCGAGGAGCCCGGCGATCAGCGTCGCGACGAGCAGCAGGATCGCCGGCGACCACGTCGACGACGTGCCCCCTGCTCGGATCCGATACCCCACGGGGGTACAGCATACCGGCCTCGACCCGAGAAGGACCGAGGCCGGCGTCAGCGGCTGCGCCGCCCTGCTACTTCTGCACCCAGTCGAAGTCGCCGCCGTGCTCCTGGATCCAGGCATCGACCGCCTGCGGCTCCTTGCCCTCGCCGAACCGGTTCACGACCATGTCCTCGAGCGAGCCGTACTGCGCGTCGTCGAGCTTGATCTTCCCGATCATCTGGGCGACGTCGGGGTGCTTCTCGGCGAAGCCCTTCGCGCCGAGGAAGTGCAGGCCCTCCGGCTTGCCCATCGCGCCCTTCGGATCCTTGAGGTCCTTGACCGGGAAGGCACTGTTGGCCCAGAACGGACGCCACAGCGTGACCGCGATGTCCTGCTTCTTCTCGGTGGCCGACTTCAGCTCGGTGAGCATCGCGGCGGTCGACGACGTGACCAGCTGGTACTCGCCGTTCAGGCCGTACTCCGGCATCATCTTCTCGGTCTGGGCGGTGAGGCCGGCACCGGGCTCGATGCCGATGATCTTGCCGCCGAACGTGCCCGCCCTGCCCTTGAGCTGGTCGATCGAGTCGATGTCGGAGTAGGTCGGCACCGCGATCGTGAGGCGGGCGTTCCCGTAGTACGTCCCGAGGTCGTCGATCGACCCCTTGTACTTGTCCATGTACGCCTTCTGCGTCACCTCGGGCCACGCCGACGGGAAGATGTCCACGTCGCCCTGCGAGAGCCCCGCATACAGCGGACCCGCGTCGGAGAGCGTCTGCATCTTCACGTCGTAGCCCATCTTGCCGAGCTGATCCTGCAGCAGGTAGGCGGTGCTCAGGCCGTCGGTCCAGCTGGGCAGGAAGCCGATCGTGATGGTTCCCTTGTCGCCGGAGCCCGCACCGTTCGACGGGGCCTTGCCCGCCATCTCGAGCGTGCCCCCTGCGCCGTCGCTCGCGCATCCGGCCAGGGTGAGGACGGCCGCGACGCCGAGCGCCGCGAGGGCGGTGATCCTGCTCTTACGCATTCTGCAGCTCCTTCTCTTCGGCGGGCACTTCCGGGGTCTTCTCGGCGACGGCAGGGGCCGCCGCGAGGCGCCGCGCGGTGCGGCGGCGCGCCATCATGCCGAGCAGCGAGGCGGGGTGCTCCCCGAGCGATCCGAGCGCGGCGGTGACCCGGTCGAGGAAGACCGCGATCAGCACGACACCCAGACCGGCCTCGACGCCCTTGGCGATGTTGACGGTCGAGATCGCCTCGACCACGAGCTTTCCGAGACCGTCGGCGCCGGCCATTCCGGCGATGACCGCCATCGACAGCGCGAGCATGATCACCTGGTTGACGCCGGCGAGGATCGTCGGCATCGCGAGCGGCAGCTGGATCCCGCGCAGGATCTGGCCGGGCGTCGCCCCGAAGGACTGTCCCGCCTCGACCGTCTCGGAGTCCACCCCGCGGATGCCGAGCTCGGTGAAGCGCACCCCTGGCGGCAGGGCGAAGATCACCGTGGCGACGAGGCCGGGCACGACCCCGATGCTGAAGAACACGATCGCGGGGATCAGGTAGACGAAGGCGGGCATCGTCTGCATGAAGTCGAGCACGGGCTTGAGCACCGCGCGCACCGTGGCGTTGCGGGCGGACCAGATGCCGAGCGGGATCGCGATCAGCACGGTGACGACACCGGCGACGAGCACGAGCGCGAGCGTCTGCATCGCGGGGACCCAGAGGCCCATCGCGACGATCACCCCGAACGAGAGCGCGGTGCCGATCGCGAGCTTCCAGGAGCGCACCAGCCAGGCGATGAGCGCGGCGATGATGATGACGACGTAGAACCACGGCATCAGGAGCACGAAGCTCAGGCCGTCGACGAGGAACGACACCACGGTCGAGATGACGTGCAGCAGGCCGTCGAGGTTGGCCTTGATCCAGTCGACCGCGACGGCGACCCAGGATCCGATGGGAAGGATGTTCATCGGGTGACCTCCTCGGTCGGCGCGTCCGGCGTGTTCGGCGTGGGCGGCGTGCTCGGCAGGGGTGGTGTGCTCGGCGAGGAGTCCGCGGTCCAGCCGTCGTCGAGGACGGCATCCACCTCGGCCTGCGGCAGCGGCAGCACCGGCAGGTTGATCTCGCCCGTGGCGCCGGTACCGGGGCCGAGCGCCGCGAGCAGGGTGATGCGCGGGATGACGCCGACCAGGCGGCCCTCCGCATCGGCCACGGCGAGCGGCAGCGGCGACTCGACGGCGGGGATGAACAGGTTCATCAGGATCTCGTCCTCGTCGACCACCTGGGCCGCGGGCTTGATCACCGAGGTCAAGGTGCTCTGTCCGCGACGGATCAGCTTGACGACGTCGCGGTCCGTGACGATGCCGATGAGCTTGCGGTCGCGGCCGACGACATAGGTCGCCGACATGAACGCATCGCGCATCTGCTTGAGCGCGGTGCGGGGGCCGGCGTTCTCCGAGACGACGGGGCGCGGACGCTCCATGACGTTCGCAGCGGTGAGCACGCGAGCGCGGTCCACGTCCTGCACGAACTGCTCGACGTAGCTGTTGGCCGGGTCGGTGAGGATGTCCTCCGGCGTGCCGATCTGCACGATGCGGCCGTCGCGCATCACCGCGATGCGATCGCCGAGGAACATGGCCTCGTTCAGGTCGTGCGTGATGAACACGATGGTCTTCTGCAGCTTCTGCTGCAGCTCGAGCAACTGCTCCTGCATCTCGCGGCGGATGAGCGGATCCAGCGCGCTGAACGCCTCGTCCATCAGCAGGATGTCGGTGTCGGCGGCGAGCGCACGGGCGATGCCGACGCGCTGCTGCATGCCTCCGGAGAGCTCGGAGGGCAGCTTCTCGCCCTGCCCTTCCAGGCCGACCAGGCTCAGGATCTCCTCGGCCTTGGCCAGGCGCTCGGTCTTGCCGACGCCCTTGAGCTCGAGCGGGTACGCCACGTTCGCGGCGACGGTGCGGTGCGGCAGCAGGGCGAAGTGCTGGAACACCATCGACACGCGATCTCGGCGGATCTCGCGCAGGCGCGAGGCCGGAATGCCGGTGATCGGATCGCCCGCGACGAGGACGGATCCGTCCGTCGCCTCGTGCAGCCCGTTGAGCATGCGGATGATGGTGGACTTGCCGGATCCGGACAGCCCCATGATGACGAAGATCTCGCCGCGGTTGACGGTGAAGCTCGCGTCGATGACGGCGGCGGTGCCGGCGTCGGCGACCTCGGATCGGGTCTCGCCGGCCTTCAGCCGGCGGATGGCCTGGTTCGGATTCTTCCCGAACACCTTGAACAGATGACGCGCTTCCAGAGCGGTTTCGGACACGTTTCCCCCGCGGCCTCACCCCTTTGGGGAGGCCTGCATCGGTCTCGCCCGGGTGATGATCACAGGGCCGTTTCGAAGGAAGCCATGCGGGCGGCGCAGGAGGAGGATTT
This sequence comes from Microbacterium sp. 13-71-7, assembly GCF_002257455.1. Taxonomy (GTDB): domain Bacteria; phylum Actinomycetota; class Actinomycetes; order Actinomycetales; family Microbacteriaceae; genus Microbacterium. The sequence continues at coordinate 2,091 of NZ_NCKN01000041.1, read as the reverse complement.
CGGATCCTCAACAGAGATCATCGACCGTACGCCCACGCCTCTTCGTGCACAGCAGAATCGAAAGAAGGACGCGGCCGCGGACTGGTCTTGGGGCCGTCAGGCCCGCATTCCAACGTAACGAGAACCTGATCCCGTGGCAAATCCGAGGTCGATGGCCTAGGGTGCGCGGGCTCGATGCGTGCCCGGAACCGCGGCATAGAGTGGGCGCATGAGCACGGTGCGCGTGTGGTTGTCCGGGTGGGAATGGGCCTGCTGCGGGGATCCGTTCACGGTGGGAGACTCGGTCTCGTTCCCCTGCCGCCCGCCGCAGGGGACCTGGCTCGTCGATCAGTTCGGCGCGGAGTTCGCGGCATCGATCGCGTTCGTCGAGGAGCACCACGACGACGGAGGCCACGACCGGCCCGTGCAGACCGTCGCAGGAACGGTGCAGGCCATCCACGAGGTCGTCGTGCAGGAGACCGTGGTCCGCATCCCGCGACCTCCGCGGGATGCACCGGCACCGATCGATCTCGGCGGAGGCGTGCTCATGGGAGTCGGGCCGGTGCCGCCGTACGTCCTCGCGTCCGAGCCGATTCCCCGCACCGTGCGGCTGCGGAGCGCGACGCGGGTGCCCGCGGTGCGGGACCGTGACCGCACCGGCTCCGCGGAGCCCGCGCCGCAGCGGGATCCCGAGGACGGCGCCGTCGTGACCCGCCGTCCCGGATGGGTCGTCGACGTCGAGGTCTGACGTCCGGGCGGCGGGGTCCCGAGAGCTCTCCGCGCGCCGTTGCGAGCCGGCCGACGAGCGCTGCGGCCGGCGCTCAGCGCCGGACGGACCGTGTCACCGTGAACTTCGGGGTGCGCGCGAGCTGTTCGGTCTCGCCGACGGCGGCGGCGAGCGCGCGACGGTGGTCGAGGTGCGAGTTGAACACGGTCCACACCTCGCCACCGGAGCGGAGCATGCGCGCAGCCGCGTCGATGAGGCGACGCCCGGCACCCTCGTGCACGCTCGCGCCGAGGTGGAACGGCGGGTTCAGCAGCACGAGGTCGACGGATGCGTCGGGGAACTCGGATCCGGCGTCGTCGAGGGTGACGGTCGCACGGTCGGCGATCCCGTTCGCGGTCATCGTGGCGCCGGCCGAGCGCACCGCAGCGGCGGAGCGGTCGGTCGCGAAGACACGGGCATCGGGAATCGCGAGCGCGAGGGACGCGGCGAGCGCGCCCGTGCCGCAGCCGAGATCCACGGCCGTGAACCCCTCGCGCCGGGAGAGCGCGACGAGCGCGGCGGCACGATCGCGCATCACGTCGAGCAGCACGCGGGTTCCGATGTCGATGCGGTCGCCGGCGAACGCCCCTCCGTGCGCGCGCAGTGTGAGGCCGAACTCGGGGTGCGTCGTCGATACCGGGAAGGGCGGATCCTGCGGCACGGGCAGCGGATCCGTCGCGACGATGAGGCGTGACTTCCGCTCGGCGTGCTGCGGCTGCACGTGTCCGAAGAAGCGCGCGAGCAGGTCGTTCTGGGCCAGGGTCATGTGCTTCACCCGCCCTCCGGCGAGCAGCACCGCGTCCGGCGCCGCCGCACGGGCGACGGCGTCCGCGATCTCCTCGAGCTCGGCGAGTCCCTTCGGGAGCTGCAGCAGCACGAGCCGCGCCCCGCGCAGCAGCTCCGCGTCGAGCTCGTGCGCGACGAAGCCTGTGACCCCGAGTTCGGCCGCATTGCGAGCGAGCGCCCGGCGTCCGGTCACCAGATCCTGGTGCACGCGCACGCCGTCGAGGCCGGCCGCGGTCAGCGCCAGCGTGAGCGCGCCGTAGCCGTCGCCGATGACCGCGATCGCGGATCCCTCGATCCCCCGCTCGGTCGCGACCGTCAGGGCCCGGGCGACGAGCAGCTCGTCCGTCGCGTCCCACGCCTGCAGGTTCGGCGCCTCCACGTCGGGGAACCGGCGCAGCCGCGCATACGGGAACTCGGGCACCCGCCCAGCGTACGCGGCCCCACGACCTCCGGGTCGTCCCCGCGAGCGCACCCCAGGGGCTCCGCTGACGGGGACGACCCAGACACAGGCGAACACACGATCCAAGTCGTCCCCACGAGCGCACCCCAGGGGCTCCGCT
>NZ_NCKN01000377.1 GCF_002257455.1 Microbacterium sp. 13-71-7 | reverse complement strand
TTTCGGCCGCCGCGAGGGCGAGTCCGTAGGCGATCTTCGAGCGACGTTCCATGTGCGACTCCTGTGTCGAGGACGCTGGCGTCCTATGCGGGTTGCCGACCATCTTGACACGGTGCGGTTACCGCCGTGTAACGGGAAGTGCCCCCCGGGCGTCTCGGTTCGGTATCGGCGTTCGCCTCACCGCGGAATCCCGCGGTTCTCATGCGTCGCGGAACCGCCAGAACGTCTGGAATACGAGACGATGACTCGCACAACCGTTCCGGAGCGCCCGATCCTTGCGCCCTGCCGGCGGCTCAGACCTCGAAGTCGACCGCCGAGCGCCCGCCCGAGACCGAGCGCACGTAGCCCACGACCTCCTGATGCGCGGGGTGCACCTGATACGCGTCCAGGCCCGCGGCGTCGTCGAAGTCCGCGATCAGCGTCACGTCCCAGTTGCCCTCGATCGCGAGCGTGTTGACGCCCGTCGTGAGCGCGCGGATCGACGGCACGACGCCGACGAGACCCTCCAGCCGGGAGGCGACCCCCGCGGCGTGCTCCGCACGCTCGGCCGGATCGGTCGCCGCCATCTTCCAGGTCACCACGTGCCGCAGCGTCATCGCTCTTCTCCTGCTTCCTGTGCGTCGGCGGTCACTTCCACCGAGTCGTCTGGCGCATCAGCGTCGTCTGCGGCCCGCCCCGAATCCTCCGCCGGGGAGGCCGACCCTGCGTTCGATGCCGCGGCCTTCTCGGCGAGGGCGTCGCGCAGCCGATCCGGCGAGATCCGCCAGTGGCCGTGCAGCTCGCCGTCGATGAGGAGCACGGGGATCTTCTCCCAGTACTTCTCGTACAGGGCGGGGTCGTCGAGGATCGACAGCTCCGTGATCTCCATGTCCTCGGCGAGCGCGTCCGGCAGCTCGGCGACGACCGCGTCGACCACGTCGGAGGCCACGTCGCACAGGTGGCAGTCGGGCTTGCCGATCAGGGTCAGCGCGATCACGGCGCCGGCGTCTCGATCGCGCGCCCCTCCGCGATCCACTCCGCGGTGCCGCCCTCGACGTTCGTGGCGTCGTAGCCGCGCGCCTCGAGCGCCTCGACAACGCGCGCCGAGCGCCCGCCGAGCTGGCAGATCACGTCGAACGCCCCGTCCGGGAGTTCGTGCAGCAGGTCCCCGATCTCGGACATCGGCAGGTTCACCGCTCCGGGGACGTGCCCCGCGGCGAACTCGCTCCTCTCGCGCACGTCGATGAGGGGCGTCTCGGTGCGCTCTGCCAGCTGGGCGACGGTGATCGTCTTCATGGATCCGATTCTTCCAGACGTCGGATCCCCCGGGCGCGCCGAGCCGGATCCCTCCCCCGCAGCCCGGATCCGTCAGCCCAAATCCCGCAGCCCGCAGCCCGCAGCCCGCAGCCCGCAGCCCGCGCCAGGGGACGACGAAGCCGGGAATGCACGAAGCCCGGAATGCACGAAGCGCCCCGGCGATCCGAAGATCGGGGGCGCTCAGTGACTTGCGCGTTCGGCGCGGCCGCTTACTTCTTGTTGCGGCGCTGGTGGCGAGTCTTGCGAAGCAGCTTGCGGTGCTTCTTCTTCGCCATGCGCTTGCGGCGCTTCTTGATGACAGAACCCACGGAAACCTCACTAAGTCAGGGGCTGGGCGTCGCACACGGACGACGCCCGGGATCGGGGCACGGAAAATGCCTCGCAACAGTCTAGCGCACGGCACCGCCGACGCTGACGCGCAAGCGCGCCGACCGTCCCCGACCGGCCAGCACGGCGCTCAGCCGACGTCGGCGATCGGCTTCTGCAGGGCGGCTGTGACCGCGGATTCCGGCACGCGATAGCTGCGGCCGAAGCGGATCGCGGGCAGCTCCCCCGCATGCACCAGCCGGTATACGGTCATCTTGGACACGCGCATGATCGCCGCCACCTCGGCGACGGTCAGGAACTTCACGTCCGGCAGTTGTTCGGGCATCCCCATCTACCCCCCTCTCCGTCGCGCGACCTGCGCGGCGGGTTGCGATAACTGTAGGGGCTGCTGGCGACACGTGTAAACCCGTGTGAACGGTGTGGCAGGGGATCCTCAGACCGCCGCGGATCGCGCGAGGCGCTCCGCGGCGTCCTTGCGCACCTGGCGCTCGTTCTTCTGCGCCGCCCGCAGCGCCTTCTCCGCGTCGCGCACGCTCTTCGCCGCCGCGCGCACCCGCTTGTCGGCGGCGAGCGCCGGATCCTCGGGGACGAACACGCGAGGAGTCCGCGGCTCGTCCGGCCGGGCGGCGGCGACACGGTCGATGTGGGCGGCGATCCCGTCGAGCAGGCGCTCGAT
>NZ_NCKN01000376.1 GCF_002257455.1 Microbacterium sp. 13-71-7 | reverse complement strand
GCCGCGTTCTCGGTCACCACGCTGTCGCCGTGGCGCAGCGTCGGCACCTGGCCCATCGGGTTGATCACCAGGTACTCCGGTGCCTTCATCGTGGTGCCGTAATCGAGGATGACCTCCTCGTAGGGCAGGCCGGTCTCTTCCAGCATCCAGCGCGCGACGCGGCCGCGGGAGAACGGGTGGGTGTAGAAAACCAACGTGTGCATGGCGAGCTCCTGTGGCGGGAGCCGGCAGTGTGCGCGGGGGCTGCTGACAGCGGCTGTCAGCAGTCGGCAGCCAGCGCCTTGCGCTGCCGCCGCTGCTCGCCCCAGCGTTTGAGCAGCCGGTGCCGCTGCTCCGGGTAGCACTGGCCGGTATCGTGCAGGGCCAGCACGCGGTCGGCGAGTTCGCTGGAGTCCATCCGGGTCACGGTGCCCCGGGTCAGTCCCATCCGGGCCAGTGCGGCCTCCGCCGCCGCCAGATCGCCCTTCAGCTCGGGGACTGTCACGATCTGGGCCGGCGATGCCTCCGGTGGCGCCACCGGAGCATCGGCCCCGGGCGTCGCAGCGAGGACGGGCGGAGAGGTGAGATCGGGGTCGGGGAGCACCTCGACCGACGACGGCGCCGGTGTGTCCTCTCTCCCGTTCGCCGAGGCGAAGGCCGCCACGAACACGCCCGCGATCACCGCCAACGCGAGCACGACCGCGCCGAGCCCGACCGCCGCCGCAGAGCCGCGCGAACCGGGAGCAGGATCCGACGTAGGCCGTTCCGCCGGCGATCCCGGGGAGAGATAGTCGAGGTCGTCGGCGGTCGCGTCGCCCGGCAGGAGCGAGGTCGGCCCCGTCCCCCTGGTCTCCGCTCCATCATCGCGCGAGGCTGCTTCGACCGGGAACGGCTCCGGGAGGTCCGACACAGCCGCGGCGAGTGCGTCGCGGAACTCGCCGGCGTCTCGGAAGCGACGCGCCGGCGTCTTCGTAAGCGCACGCACGACGACGCCATCGAGGGGCCGCGCGGCCGGGACGACGGCCGAGGGAACGGGAGGCGGCGCGACCAGATGCGCACGGAGCACCTCCTCGTTCGTGGACCGCGGGAATGGCGGCGCCCCGGTGAGCAGGAAGAACAGCACCGCGCCGACCTGGTACAGATCGCTGCCGGCGCGCAGCGGCCGCCCCGAGGCCTGCTCGGGCGACATGAAATGCACATTGCCGACGATCGCCGCGCCCTCGCCGGCGGTCGGGCGTCCGGCCAGCAGCACGTCGGCGCCCACGGTCGAGCGCCCCGAGGCGTCAGCGAGACCGAAGTCGAGTATCCGCACATCGTGCGCGCGCGCATGCGCTCCCGCGGTCTCGAGCACGACGTTCTGCGGCGAGATGTCGCGGTGCACGATGCCCGCCGCGTGCGCCGCCTCGAGTCCCGCGAGCATCCCCGTCACGACCGCCGCCGCCTCAGCAGGCGGGAGGGGCCCGTGCGCGCGCACCCAGTCCCGCAACGTCTTCCCGTGCAGCAGATCGAGCGCGATCCAGGGCATCGTCACCCCGCCCGCCTCGTGCAGGCCGGCGTCGTGGATGAGCACGACGTTGCCGTGGGTCACGGACGCGGCATGCCGGGCTTCGCGGAGGAACGCCCGCCGGGCCGCTGCATCCGCGCAGAGGTGCGGGTGCAGGATCTTGATCGCCACCGGCGGTCCGCCGAGGACATCGTCCGCGCGGTGCACCGCGGCGGATCCGCCCACCCCGAGCAGTGCCCCGAGCCGGTAGCGACCGCCCAGGAGCTCCCCCTCGGCCTCGGATCCACCGTGCGTCCCGGTCATGGCCTAGCCGAACCGCCCGTTGACGTAGTCGTAGGTGCGCTGGTCCTGAGGCTCCGCGAACATCGCATCCGTATCGCCGTGCTCGACGATGTGGCCCGGCTGACCGCCCGAGGCGAGGAAGAACGCGCACTGCTGCGAGACACGCTGCGCCTGTTGCATGTTGTGCGTCACGATGACGATCGTGACCTCCTTCTTCAGTTCGGTCATGGTCTCCTCGATGACCCTCGTCGACGTGGGATCCAATGCGGAGCAGGGCTCGTCCATCAGCAGCACGCGGGGCTTCACCGCGAGCGATCGCGCGATGCAGAGCCGTTGCTGCTGACCACCGGAGAGACCTCCGCCGGGCTGGCGCAGCCGGTCCTTCACCTCGGTCCAGAGGCCGGCGCTCGTGAGCGAGCGCTCCACCAGCTCGTCCTTGGCGCTTCGTCCCGCCCGCACGCCGGTCAGCTTGAGACCGGCGACCACGTTGTCGTAGATCGACATCGCGGGGAACGGATTCGGCTTCTGGAAGACCATGCCGATGTAAT
>NZ_NCKN01000040.1 GCF_002257455.1 Microbacterium sp. 13-71-7 | reverse complement strand
GGTGACGAACGACTGGTCGCGCTCGATGAAGGAGATCGCGCGACCGAGGATGCGCGGGTCGAACACGACGTCGCCGTTCATCCAGAGCACGCCCTTGCGGCCGGTCGCGGCCAGGCCGCGCAGCAGACTCTTCGAGGTGTTGGTCTCGTCGTAGCGCTCGTTGTGCACGTAGTTCACATCGGGGAAGGCCTCGATGATCGTCTCGGCGCGGTAGCCGACGATCGTCGTGATGCGCACGTCGTCGCCGAACGCGGCGTAGATGTTGTCGTGCTGCTGCCGCATGATCGATCGCCCGTCGTTGAGCTCGGTCAGCGGCTTCGGGAGGGAGCGCCCGAGGCGCGAGCCCATCCCGGCAGCGAGAATGATGGTCTGAAGAGTCACAGAAAAGCTCCTGTTACTTGTGTTCACGGTTACGTCACCGATGGGACACTTCCTCGTGCCGGTCCTCATGCTATCGATCGACCCTGGGCGGATCATGGCCAGAGCGGGCGCGATGCCATTCCGTTATCGACTGCTCGGTTCATTCCCAGGTTGGTCATAGGCGACATCCGGTGCTTCGGATCCCGTCACTTCGGGTCGTCGCCAGGGTTCGCAGGGCCGTCGGTTGCTACCGTGAAGTGCATGACCGGAGCATCCAATGACCCTCGCGCGCCCAAAGACTCCTCCCCGCCCACAAAGGTCCGTCGTGCCGCATCCGCCAGTCCTCGGACGACGGCCGCGCAGACGGCGCGTGTGAAGGCGGAGACCCAGGCCTCGGCCGCCCGCGCCGCAGCCGCCAAGCGCACGGCCGCCAGGACGAGTGCGGCGCGCACCGCGGCGGCGAAGTCCGCCGCGGAGAAGGCCGGCGCCGCGAAGGCGGAGGCGGCCGCGGAGGAGGCGAAGGAGTCCGCGGCCAAGGTCGCCGCGGTCAAGGCCGCCGCGCCGCGGGACGCGCGCGCACCGCGGGCCGCCAAGACCGCCGCGACGACGAAGCGCGCAGCGGCGACGGCGAAGAGCGAGACCGCGGCCACGGACACCGAGACGTCGGGGGGCGTCACGGACACGGAGGCGAGCGGATCCGCGCCGAAGCGCACGACGGGTGCGCGCACGACGGCGGCCAAGAGCGCGACGGCGAAGACGACGGCCGCGTCGAAGACGACCGCGTCGAAGACGGCTGCGGCGAAGACGACCGCTTCGAAGACGGCCGCAGCGAAGACGGCTGCGGCGAAGACGACCGCGGCGAAGACGACGGCGACGAAGCGCGCCCCGCGGGCGAAGACCGCAGCGGGGGCGCGGACGGCACCGGCTGCCGTCGCCGCGCAGGCCCCCGCGGCCGTCGTTGAGGTCGTGAACTCGCCGGTCATCGCAGAACCCGCGGTCGAGCCCGCCGAGGAGTCGGGCGCAAGCCCCTCCCCAGAGCCCGCCGTCACGGGGCATGATGCTCCTGTGGACAGCGAATCGGGGGCGGTGGCGCCCGCCACGGGCGAGGCCGCTGCGGTCGAGCCCGTCGCGGCGGAGATCGTCGAGACCGGATCCGTCGCGGCCACGATCGCCGTCGCCGTTCCGGAAGCCGTCGCCGTTCCGGAAGCCGTCGCCGTTCCGGATGCCGACGCCGCGCCCGTGTCGTCGGACGTCGTGGAAGAGGCGGCCGCCGTGTCGCCGGAGCCCGCTGGCGGCAGCGACGGGCAGGCACTCGTCGTCCGCGGTCTCGTCAAGCGCTTCGGCGACGCCGTCGCCGTGGCGAACATCGATCTGACCGTCCCCGCCGGCTCCTTCTACGGGATCGTCGGTCCCAACGGTGCGGGAAAGACCACCACGCTGTCGATCATCGCCGGCCTGCTGCGCCCCGACGCGGGCACCGTGCGGATCAGCGGCATCGACCAGACCGCCGATCCGGCCGCCGCGAAGCGGGCGCTCGGCGTGCTGCCCGATCGCCTGCGCACCTTCGACCGGCTCACCGGGCGGCAGCTGCTCCACTACTACGGGCTGCTGCGGGGCCTTCCCGCGGACGTCGTGGAGAAGCGCGTCGCAGACCTCGCGAGGGCGTTCGATCTGACCGGCGCGCTCAGCCGCGTCGTCTCCGACTACTCGGCCGGGATGACCAAGAAGATCATGCTCGCCGGCGCCATGATCCACTCGCCGCGGGTGCTCGTGCTGGACGAGCCGTTCGAGTCGGTGGACCCGGTGTCCTCCGGAGTGATCCTGGACATCCTGCGCGCCTACGTCGCGCACGGCGGCACCGTCATCCTCTCCAGCCATGGCATGGATCTGGTCGAGCAGGTGTGCGCGCGGATCGCGATCATCGTCGGCGGCGAGGTCCTCGCCGAGGGCACGGTCGACGAGGTGCGTGCGGGGCAGACCCTCGAACAGCGCTTCGTGGAGCTGTCCGGCGCCGGCGCCGAGGTGGAGGGTCTCGAGTGGTTGCACACGTTCTCCGACTGAGGCTCATGCTCGCGCTCGGCGCGTTGCGCGGCGACCGCAGCCGGGTGGTGCGCACCGTCGTGGCGCTGCTGCTCACCGCTGCGGCGACGGCGGTGGCGGTCATCGCGATCCGCAGCCTCGCGCAGACCTCCGAGGCGGCGGCCCACACGGTCATCGTGCTGGGCAGCTCCGCCGTGGTCCTGGGCTTCTTCGTGGCGCCGATCCTGGCGGGATCCGTCGACCAGCTGGATCCGCGACGCTTCGTGGTCTTCGGCGTGGACGAGCGCCGGCTTCCTCTCGTCCTCACCCTCGCCGCCTTCGTGAGCGTGCCGAGCCTGGCGCTGCTCGTGATCCAGGTCGCCGTCGTGAGCGTCGCGATCTCGTTCGGCGTGCCCTGGCTGCTCGCGGTGCTCTCCGGGGTGCTGACGCTCGGGACCGCCGTGCTGGCCGCACGGGTGGGGATGGCGCTGAGCGCACGACTGCTGCCGGAGCGGCGCTCCCGCGAGCTCACGTCGCTGTTCGCGCTCGCCGTGATCGTCATCGCCGTGCCCGTGTGCGTGTTCGTCGCCTCGCTGGGGTGGGCAGGGGCCGTTCCGCCGGTCCTGCACACCGTCGCAGCGGTGCTCGGCTTCACACCGCTCGGCGCCTCCGCCGCGATGCCGTTCCTCGCCCTGTCGGATCACGGCGGCGCGGTGTGGGGCGCGGCGCTCGTCGCCGTGGCGACGGCGGCCGTCGTCACCGCCGGGTGGCTGGCGCTCGCGCGTCGGGCGCTGAGCACGACGGAGCGGCCGACCGCGGTGCGCGAGCGGCCGGGGCTCGGCTGGTTCGCGCTGCTGCCGTCGAACGCCTTCGGCGCCGTGGCCGCGCGAAGCCTCGTCTACTGGCTGCGCGACCGCCGATACATCATGAACTTCGTGATCGTCCCGATCGCGGGCGTCCTCACGATCGTCCCGCTCCTCGTCGCCGGCGTGCCGCTCGAGATCGCGGCGGCGCTTCCGGTCGTCGTGATGGCGCTGTTCTTCGGCTGGCTGCCGCACAACGACGTCGCCTACGACTCGACCGCCTTCTGGATCCATGTCGCGAGCGGGGTGAAGGGCGTGCCGGACCGGCTCGGCCGTCTCATCCCGGTGCTGCTGATCGCCGTGCCGACCCTCGCCGTGGCGATCCCGCTCACGCTCGCCGTGATCGGACGGTGGGCGCTCCTGCCACTGTTCATCGGCGTCGTCGCGAGCCTGCTGCTGTCGGGGCTCGGTCTCTCCAGCATCCTGTCCGCCGTCGCGCCCTATGCGGTCTCGCGTCCGGGCGACAGCCCGTTCCAGCAGCCGCAGCGCGCACGCGGCGGCCTGCTGGGTCAGGCGGGGACGCTCCTCGGCGCCGTCGTGCTGAGCCTGCCGGCGCTGCTGCTGGCCTGGCCTGCGCTGGCGGACGACACGGTCTCCACGGCGCCGGTGCTCTGGACCGGAGTGCTGATGGGGGCCGCGGTGCTGTTCCTCGGCGTCCAGATCGGAGGCCGGACGTTCGAGCGCCGCGGTGCGCAGCTGATGGAGTTCGTCGAGACGGTGTGAGCGATCATCGTGATCGCGGCGCCGGTGCGCCCGCGCGCGATTAGACTCGCGGTCATGAGTACCCCGCTGGATGCCCCGGACCAGGGTGGCGTCGCCACCCTCGATCGCGAACTCGAGCAGCTCCTCAACGAGGAGCTCCAGGAGCCGGGAGACCACGAGCGGTTCTCCCATTACGTGAAGAAGGAGAAGATCCTCGAGTCCGCTCTGACCGGCAAGCCCGTGCGGGCGCTGTGCGGCAAGAAGTGGACTCCGGGACGGGATCCGGAGAAGTTCCCGGTCTGCCCGACCTGCAAGGAGATCTACGAGTCGATGGTCGGCTGACCTCAGGCGACGTCTTCGTCCTTCGACTCGTCGCTCCGCTCCGGATCCTGAGCGAGCGCAGCGAGACGAAGGGCGCTCGGGAACCGGTCGGCCCTAGCGGACATCTTCGAAGACGGTCGGGATCGCAGGATCCGACTTGCTGAGCGCGAGGGCGCGCACCGGCAGCTCCTCGCGCACCCTGAGGTGGTGCTCCCGCGCGGCGACGGTTCCGGCCGGGCCCTCGTAGGCGGTGTCGATCTCGCCACCCTCGACGAGGGTCACCTGGAGCGCCCGCCCTTCCGCGTGCTCCTGGACGCCGAGGTCCTCGAAGCCGTCCGCGACGAGCACGTGCTCGGACTGGGCGACGCCGTCCGCGAGGATCCGGAACGCCGCCTTGCGGCCGCCCTTCGAGGCCTTGTCCGCCGATGCCTTGGCCACGGCGACCCAGCCTCCGTCGGATCCCTGGCGCGCCACGAGCTTGTAGACCATGCTCGCGGTCGGGTAGCCGGATCCGGTGACCACCGAGGTGCCGACGCCGTACGCGTCCACGGGCGAGGCGGCGAGGGCGGCGATCGCGTACTCGTCCAGATCGCTGGTGACGGTGATCTTCGTGCCGGTCGCGCCGAGCTCGTCGAGCTGTGCGCGCACCTCGGCGGCCATGATCGGCAGGTCGCCGGAGTCGATGCGCACCCCGCCCAGCTCCGTGCCGGCGACGCGGATCGCGGTCTCGACCCCGCGCCGGATGTCGTAGGTGTCCACGAGCAGCGTGGTCCCGGTGCCGAGCGCGTCGATCTGGGCGTGGAACGCATCCTCCTCGCTGTCGTGGAGGAGGGTCCAGGAGTGGGCGGCCGTACCCATGGTGGGGATGCCCCAGGTGCGGCCCGCCTCGAGGTTGCTCGTCGCGCCGAACCCGGCGATGAAGGCGGCGCGGGCGGCGGCGACCGCGGAGTCCTCCGCGGCGCGGCGCGACCCCATCTCGGCGAGCGGGCGCTCTCCGGCGGCGATGCTCATGCGGCTGGCGGCGGTCGCGACGGCGGAGTCGTGGTTGAGCACGCTGAGCGCCAGGGTCTCCAGGATCACGGCATCGGCGAACGTGCCCTCGACCGTGAGGATCGGGGAGCCGGGGAAGTACAGCTCTCCCTCGCGATAGCCGCGGATGGTCCCGGAGAAGCGGTACCCCTCGAGGTAGCGGTGCGTGGCGGCGTCCACGACCTTCGCATCGCGCAGGTAGCGGAGCTCGTCCTCGCCGAACCGGAAGTCGCGCAGCAGTGAGAGCAGCCGTCCGGTGCCGGCCACGACGCCGAACCGCCGGCCTCCGGACAGGCGCCGGGAGAACAGCTCGAACACGCTCTCGCGCGCGGCGGTGCCGTCGCGCAGCGCGGCCTCCAGCATCGTGAGCTCGTACCGATCGGTCTTCAGGGCGCTGGACGCGGTCATGGCGATCAGCTTACGGGCGGCGGCCCTTCCGGAGCGCGCCGACGCGTGCGCCGACTAGGCTGGAGCATCATGAACGACGCGCCGATCGGGATCTTCGACTCCGGGGTCGGCGGGCTCACCGTCGCCCGGGCGATCAGGGCGCAGCTGCCCAGGGAGTCGTTCGTCTACATCGGCGACACCGCGCACTCGCCCTACGGGCCGAAGCCCATCGCCGACGTGCGCCGCTATTCGCTCGAGGTGCTCGACACGCTCGTCGACCAGGGCGTGAAGATGCTCGTGATCGCCTGCAACACGGCGTCCTCTGCGATGCTGCGCGACGCGCGCGAGCGCTACGACGTCCCTGTCGTCGAGGTGATCGGCCCCGCCGTCCGCCGGGCGATCTCGACCACCCGCAACGGCCGGATCGGCGTCATCGGCACGATGGGAACGATCGGATCCCGCGCCTACCAGGACATGCTCGAGGTGAACGAGAACCTCGCGGTGTTCACCGCCGCGTGCCCGCGCTTCGTCGAGTTCGTGGAGGCCGGCATCACCGACACGCCGGAGGTGCTCCGGGTCGCCGAGGAGTACCTGGCGCCGCTGCGGGATGCCGACGTCGACACGCTCGTACTGGGCTGCACGCACTACCCGTTCCTGCGCGGCGCGATCGGCTACGTCATGGGGGAGGGCGTCTCGCTCGTCTCCAGCGACGACGAGACCGCGGGCGACGTCTACCGCCAGCTCGTGCGCGGCGACCTCCTCGCCCCGACCGACGCGACCCCCCGCTACGTGTACGAGGCGACCGGTGCATCCGCCGACGATTTCACCGCTCTCGCCAACCGCCTGATGGGCCAGGAGGTGCGGGGCGTCCGGCTCGTGCAGACCGGCGTCATCGACCTTCCCCACCTCAAGGAGATCCCATGACCGAGTCCACCATCCGCAAGGACGGCCGCACCGTCGACCAGCTCCGCCCCATCACGATCGAACGCGGGTGGAGCGCCCAGGCGGAGGGATCCGCGCTGATCAGCTTCGGGAACACGAAGGTGCTGTGCACGGCGTCGTTCACGAACGGCGTGCCGCGCTGGCTCACCGGCAAGGGCAAGGGCTGGGTCACCGCCGAGTACGCGATGCTGCCGCGGGCGACGAACGAGCGCAACGACCGGGAGAGCGTGAAGGGCCGCATCGGCGGGCGCACGCACGAGATCTCGCGCCTGATCGGCCGCGCGCTCCGCGCGGTCGTCGACACCAAGGCGCTCGGCGAGAACACGATCGTGATCGACTGCGACGTCCTGCAGGCCGACGGCGGCACCCGCACCGCGGCGATCACGGGCGCGTACGTCGCTCTGGCCGACGCGATCGAGTGGGGCCGTCGCAAGAAGTTCATCGGGCAGAAGGCGCAGGTGCTCCACGACTCCGTGGCGGCGGTCTCGGTCGGCATCATCGACGGCGAGCCCATGCTCGACCTCGCCTACGTCGAGGACGTGCGCGCGGAGACCGACATGAACGTCGTGGTCACCGGCCGCGGTCTGTTCGTCGAGGTGCAGGGCACCGCGGAGGGCGCGCCCTTCGACAAGCGCGAGCTCGACGCGCTGCTCGAGCTCGGCGTGAACGGCTGCGCCGATCTGCGCGACCGCCAGCTCGCCGCTCTCGCCCCGGCGGCGGGCACAGGGACCGAGTGATGAGGATCGTCCTCGCGACGCACAACGCGCACAAGATCGCGGAGTTCGGGCAGATCGTGGCGGCCACCCGCCCCGATCTCGAGGTCGTCGGCTACGACGGGCCGGAGCCGGTCGAGGACGGCGTGACCTTCGAGGAGAACGCGCTCATCAAGGCGCGCGCAGCGGCATCCCACACCGGCCTCGCGGCGCTCGCCGACGACTCCGGCATCGCGGTGGACGTGCTGGGCGGCTCGCCCGGGGTCTTCTCCGCGTACTGGGCGGGGCAGAAGAAGGACGACGTCGCGAACCGGGAGCTGCTGCTGGATCAGCTGCGCGACATCGCGGAACCGCATCGCGCGGCGCACTATGTCAGCGTCATCGCCCTCGTCCTCCCGGACGGACGCGAGTGGACGGTCCGCGGCGAGTGGCCGGGCCGCCTCGCGCACGCCGCGGTCGGTGACGGCGGCTTCGGCTACGACCCCGTGTTCCTGCCGGACGGGCAGACCGGCGCCGAGCGCACGGTCGGCGAGTTCACGGCGGAGGAGAAGCAGGCGCAGTCGCACCGCGCCCGCGCGTTCGTGGCGCTGGTGCCCCTTCTCGCCGAGCTCTGAGGCTGGGCCGGATCCGTCTCAGCGGATCATCCGCGGCACGAGCCGCACCATCGCGACCATGACCAGCAGCTCCACGAGGGTCTGCAGCACGACCGCCGGGGCCGCGAGCGAGAGCCCGGGTGGCAGCGCGAGCGCGAGCGGCAGCACGACGAGGGAGTTCCGGGTCACGGCGGAGAACGCGACCGCGCGCCTGGCCGGCACGTCCAGCCGCGCGATCCGTCCCGCCGCGGCGCCCGCGCCCAGCGCGATCGCGGCGAAGAGCACGTAGACCCCGGCCGCGCCGAGGAGCGGCGGAAGCCCGCCGACGACGGATCCGGCGTGCCCCGCGACGACCAGCGCGAGCGTCAGCATCATCAGCGGCACCATCGCCGACAGCATCGCGCCGCGCAGGACCCTCGCCGCGAGGAATCTCGTCGCGGCGAGCTGGGTGAGGGCCGCCGCGGCGAGCGGAAGCAGGACGAGCAGCAGGAACGCCTCGGCGAAGGGAGCGGGCTCGATCGCGGCGGCCGCGTCGGGTCCGGCGAACAGCCGGAGGAACGCGGGCAGGAGCAGCATCTGGCCGAGCATGAGCAGCGGCGTGGCGGCGAGCAGGCGGTCCTTCGCCCCGCCGGCGAGTCCGGTGAACACGATCACGTAGTCGACGCACGGCGTCAGCAGCACGAGCAGGACGCCGATGAGCAGCGCCCGATCATGTGCCACGAGCCGGCTCAGCCCGAACACGACGAGCGGCACGACGACGAAGTCCGCCACGAGAACCGTGCCGAGGAAGCGGAGATCGCGCAGCGATGCGGCGATGCTCCGGAACGGCACACCGAGGAACGTCGCGTACAGCAGCACGCCGAGCACCGGCATCGCGAGCGGGCGCAGCGCGGCGCCGCCCGATGGCGTGAGGATCCCCACGAGGGCGCCGAGCGCGATCGCCGCGAGGTACAGCACCACCTGATGCCGCTCCGCCCAGGCCGTGATCCGCTCCACGGCTCCAGCTTGCCCGGTCGCGGATCGATGACGCGAAACCGGCGCCTGCGACGTGCGCCGCAAGTGAGAATCATCCCCATTCCCGACTAGGCGAAAACGCCTCCGACCGGGGGATCCCGGCTCTACTCTTGAAGCATGCACGATCACGCACCCGCCACGGGGATCCGCTCTGCAGGCCACCGCCGTCTGCTCGCGATCTCGCTGACGCTCACGTCCGTGATCATGATCGTGCAGGTCATCGGTGCGATCCTCAGCGGATCCCTCGCCCTCCTCGCGGACGCGGCGCACATGTTCACGGATGCCTCCGCCCTCGTCATCGCCCTCATCGCGAGCACGGTCGCCGCGCGCCCGGCCGATGACCGGCGCACCTTCGGCTATCAGCGCGCCGAGGTCTTCGGGGCGCTGATCAACGCGATCATCCTGATCCTGCTCTCCGCGTGGGTGGCCTTCGAGGGGATCACTCGGCTGGTCAACCCGGGGGAGGTCGAGGTCGCGGGATCCCTCATGCTAGTCGTCGCCGCGGTCGGCCTCGTCACCAACGCGATCTCGATGTGGCTGCTCAGCGCCGCACAGCGCGAGAGCATCAACGTGCGAGGGGCGTATCTCGAGGTCATGGGAGATCTCATCGGATCCGCCATGGTCATCGTCGCGGCGATCGTCATCATCACGACCGGCTGGATGCCCGCCGACGCGATCGCCTCGCTCGTGATCGCCGCCATGATCATCCCTCGCGCGATCGCGCTGCTGCGCGAGGTGTTCTCGGTGCTCGCCGAATCGGCGCCCAAGGGCACCGCGGTGAGCGATATCCGCCAGCATCTGCTCGGCTACCCCGGCGTGACCGGCGTGCACGACGTGCACGTCTGGCAGCTCACGCGCGGTGCGCCGGTGTTCACCGCGCACGTCTCGGTGCAGCCCGCGGTGCTCGCCGACGGGGGTGCGTCGGCGCTGCTCGTCCAGATGCAGACCTGCCTCGCGCAGCACTTCGATGTGGAGCACTCCACCTTCCAGATCGAGCCCGATGCGAGCGGTGCCGGGAACGCCGGCGACTGCGAGGCCGTGCACGCCTGAGGCCGCGCGCGAGCGCGGGGTCAGGACTCGACGACGACCTCGTCCGGCCGCTTGTCCGGGCGCAGGCCCCGCCAGCGGGAGTGGCGCAGCACGCCGTCGTCGGTCCAGTTCGCGAACTCGACCTCGCCGACGAGCTCCGGCTCGACCCACAGCGCGTCCGAGGCGTCCGCGACGGGGACGCCGTCGACGGAGGGCGATGAGGTGCGCAGCGCCTCCAGCCGCGCACCGAGGTCCTGCAGCACCCGGTCGGTGAAGCCCGTGCCCACCCGGCCGACGTAGCGCAGTCCGGACGGCAGCTCCGGTTCGGGGATCGCCAGCAGCAGTGATCCGATCCGCCCGGTGCGGTCGCCCTTGCCCGGCCTGATTCCGACGATCACGACCTCCTGCGCCCTGGTGAGCTTGATCTTCAGCCAGCGCGGGGAGCGCCCGCCCGGGGCGTAGGACGAGGCGGGATCCTTCACGACGACCCCTTCGAGGTCGAGCGCGGCGCTCGTGGCCAGGGCCGCGTCGACGTCGTCGAACACCGGCGGCACGAGCACCGGGGCGGGCAGGTCCGCCGCGATCTGCTCCAGGAGCTCGCGGCGGTCGCGCAGCGGCAGCGAGGTGAGGTCGTGGCCCTCGAGATGCAGGAGGTCGAACAGGTGGTAGCGCACGGGAGTGCGGATCACCTCGCGCTCGATCTCTCGCGCGCGGGTCAGGTGCATCCGGTCCTGAAGGCGGTGGAAGCTCGGCCGTCCCGCCGCGTCGAGCGCCACGATCTCCCCGTCGACCACGGCCTCGCCGACCGGGAAGCCCGGCGCGCCGTCCGCGGTGAGCTCCGGATAGCGGTCGGTGATGTCGGTGCCGCTGCGGGCGCGCAGCCGGAAGCGGCCGTCCGACCAGGTGCCGATCGCGCGGATCCCGTCCCACTTGATCTCGGCCCACCCCAGGCCGCGGGCGGTGCCGGGGGTCCCGTGCTCGGCCAGCATGGGGGAGTACGCGGGGACGGGGGATCCGCCGGCCCCCCGGATCGCGGCCTGCCGGCTCTCGCGCTCGTCCGACCGGGGATCCGGGTCCGCGTGGGCCGGGGCCGCGTTCGACCGGGCAGCGTGGGCCGGGGCCGCGTCCGCCCGGGCCGCCTCGGACCGGGCTGCGTCGAGCGGGGCCGTGTCGACCGAGGCAGTGATCGCCGCGAAGGGATCCAGGCCGCTCCCGGCGCGTTCGAGCACCTCGTCGAACCGCAGCTGGCGAAGATCCGGGTCCTCCAGCTCCGCCCAGGTGCGCGGGGCGGCGACCCAGGGCTGCGGGCGGCCGCGCAGGGAGTAGGGGGCGATCGTCGTCTTCTTGCCGTTGTTCTGGCTCCAGTCGAGGAAGACCTTCCCCGCGCGGAGGGTCTTCGTCATGACGCTCGTCACGAGGTCCGGACGGTCCGTCTCGATCGCGCGCGCGAGGGCGTGCGCGAAGGCGGAGATCTCGTCGCTCGTGCGATCGCCCGGGAGGTGCGCGTACAGGTGGATCCCCTTGCTCCCGCTCGTCACAGGGACCGCATCGAGACCCATCCCGCTGAGGATCCCTCGGGCGAGGAGCGCGACCTCGGCGCACTGCGCGAGCGTCACGCCGGGGCCGGGATCGAGGTCGAGCACCAGACGGTCCGGGTTGCCGCGGCCGCCGTCCGGGGTGAAGCGCCACTGCGGGATGTGCAGCTCGATCGCGGCGACCTGCGCCATCCACACGAGCGTCGCGACCTCGTCGACGAGCGGGTAGTCCTTCGCGCCGCCTGAGTGCGGGATCTCCTGACGGGGGATCCACCCCGGCGCTCCCGGTTCGAGCTGCTTCGCGAAGAAGGATCCCTGCGGATCCGCCGCGGTGCCGACGCCCTCGACCCAGCGCTTGCGCGTGACGGGGCGGCCGGCGAGGACGGGCAGCAGCTGCGGAGCGATCCGCGCGTAGTAGTCGATCACCTCGCCCTTGGTGGTCCCCGTCTCCGGGTACACCACCTTGTCGAGGTTCGTCACACGCAGCCGCCGCTCTCCGATGCGCACGAACTGCGGGCCGTCTGCCATGTGGTCACAGTAGTGCGCAAGGAGGTATCCGTCGTGAGCGCCGGTGGTGTGTACTGGTGCCATGAGGACGATCTGGAAGGGCTCGCTCACCTTCGGCCTGGTCAACGTGCCGGTCAAGGTGTACTCGGCGACGGAGGACCACGACGTCGCGCTGCACCAGGTGCACGACGCGGACGGCGGGCGGATCCGGTACAAGAGGGTGTGCGAGATCTGCGGGCAGACCGTCGCCTACTCGGAGATCGACCGGGCCTATCAGGACGAGTCGCAGACCGTCGTCCTGACCAAGGAGGACCTGGAGTCGCTGCCGGCAGAGCGCAGTCGCGAGATCGACGTCGTCGAGTTCGTGCCTTCGGACCAGGTGGATCTGCTGACGCTGGACAAGGCGTACTACCTGGAGCCGGATTCGAAGTCGCCCAAGGCCTACGTGCTGCTGCGGAAGACCCTCGAGGCCACCGACCGCACGGCGATCGTGCGCTTCACGCTCCGGCAGAAGACGCGGCTCGCGGCCCTGCGGGTGCGCGGCGACGTGCTCGTGCTGCAGACCCTGCTCTGGGCCGACGAGGTCCGTGAGGCCGACTTCCCCGCGCTGCAGGAGGAGGTCACGGTCTCGGACAAGGAGCTGGAGCTGTCGGCCTCGCTCGTCGACGGCTTCTCCGCCAACTTCGATCCGAGCGCCTTCGTCGACGAGTACCAGGTCGAGCTGCGCACCCTCATCGACGCCAAGATCGAGAAGGGCGAGGCCTTCGAGACCGAGGAGACGTTCGCGCCGGCCGAGAAGGGCGGCGAGGTCATCGACCTCATGGAAGCGCTGCGGGCGAGCGTCGAGAAGTCGAAGGCCGCGCGTGCCGCGGCCTCCGACAAGGGCGACGCGGACGGAGCCGCCCGCGACGCCGGCTGAGCCCTGCTCAGACCTCCGGCTCGACGGCCGGGATCCCCGCAGCGGACTCCTTCTTCGCCTTGCGGCGCTCGTTGAGGTAGTGCCAGACGGTGACCGCGAGCGTGAGCGCGACGACGCCCAGCAGGATCACGTCGATGTACTTGGTCACGAGGTCGGCGATCCAGGGGATGTAAGCGATCAGGAAGCCGACGTAGGTGAGCCCGAAGCCCCAGATGAGCGCGCCGATGAGGTTGTACAGGCTGTACTTCCGCCACGGCATGTGTCCGACGCCTGCCGCGACGGGCGCGAAGGTGCGCACGACCGGCACGAAGCGCGCGATGATCACCGTCAGGCCGCCGAAGCGCTCGAAGAAGTGATTCGTGCGTTCCACGTTCTTCCGGCTGAACAGCCCGGACTCCTTGCGCTCGAACACCGCGGGGCCGCCCTTGTGCCCGATCAGATAGCCGACCTCGCCGCCGAGGAACGCCGCCAGCGCGATCAGCAGACCGACCGCCCAGATGTCGAGCCCGAAGACGTGGTTGGTGTTCGTGAGCAGGCCCGAGATGATCAGCAGCGTGTCGCCAGGGAGGAGGAACCCGATGAGCAGACCCGTCTCGGCGAAGATGATGAACAGCACCACGGCCAGGGCCCAGGGGCCGGCGCCGTGGATGATGACGTTCGGGTCGAGCCAGGGGATGAGGGCGGCGTGGTGCACAGGTGGTTCCCGTCCGTGGAGTCGTCGCTGGAATGACGGCCGAGATCTCGGCTTCCCTGAAGTCTAGAGCGGGCCCGACCTGCGGCGCCTGGGAGGGTGCCGGGGGCCGGAGGCGTCCGTCATAGACTGAGGTCGCCGCGCGGGAGTGGTGAAATCGGTAGACACGCAGGATTTAGGTTCCTGTGCCTTCGGGCGTGTGGGTTCGAGTCCCACCTTCCGCACAGGGGCGCGTTCCCGGGGAGGCCGCGCGGCCTCCCCGGGAACGCGCGCATCGGTCAGCCGTGGAACTCGTGCGGGTGCGGGCCCGTGCGGCCATCGCGATCGAGCGCGTCGATCGCCGCGAGTTCGGTGGCGTCGAGGTCGAAGTCGAACACGTCGAAGTTCTCCGCGATGCGGCTCGGCGTCACCGACTTCGGGATGACCACGCGACCCTGCTGCAGGTGCCAGCGCAGCACCACCTGAGCCGGAGTGCGACCGTGGCGGGCGGCGATCCCCGTGACGGCCGGATCCTGCAGCACGGCGCCCTGGGCGAGGGGGCTCCACGCCTCCGTGGCGACGCCCGCGGCGGTGTTCGCGGCGATCACCGCGCGATTCTGGAACGCGGGGTGCAGTTCCACCTGGTTCACGGCCGGGACCACGGACCCGGTCTCCAGGATTCGCGCGAGGTGCACGGGCTCGAAGTTCGAGACGCCGATCGCGCGCACGCGGCCGTCGGCGTAGAGCGCCTCGAGCCCGCGCCAGGTGCCCGCGTAATCGCCGTCGCCGAGCTCCGGCCAGTGGATCAGGTAGAGATCGAGGGCGTCGATGCCCAGCTTCTCGAGGCTCGCGTCATAGGCGCGCAGCGTCGCGTCGTAGCCCTGCTCGGCGTTCCACGCCTTCGAGGTGATGAAGAGCTCATCGCGGGCGATGCCGGACTCGGCGATCGCGCGACCGACGCCGCGCTCGTTGCCGTAGATCGCCGCGGTGTCGATGCTGCGGTACCCGGCCTGCAGGGCGGCGGCGACGGCCGCAGTGGTCTCGTCGTCAGGAACCTGGAAGACCCCGAAGCCGAGCTGGGGCATGGTCACGCCGTTGTTCAGCGTGATGGTGGGAACGGCCATGTCGTTCGTCTTTCTGTCGTTGCGGGGTGGGAGAGGCGGATCAGCGCACGGCCACCGGAACCGGATTCGTGCTGGTGGACGGGCCGACGGCGGGCTGCCCGGATCCTCGTCGGGCGGTGAGCGCCGCGGCGATCATGACGACGAGCGCCAGCGCGGTGATCCCGGCGCCGATCCAGATGGGGGAGGTGTAGCCGAGCCCCGCGGCGATGCCGACGCCACCGGCCCAGGCGCCGAGGGCGTTGCCGACGTTGAACGCGCCGATGTTCGCACCGGAGGCGAGTGTCGGCGCCGAGGCGGCGTAGCCCATGATCCGGGACTGGAGCCCCGGTACGGTGCCGAATCCGAAGCCGCCCATGAGGAACAGGGCGACGGTGGTCGCCGGGCCGTTCGAAGCCACGAGCGCGAAGCCCGCGAGCACGACGACGAGGGCCGCGATGAAGGCGATGAGGGTCGCGTCGATCGAGCGGTCCGCCGCCTTGCCGCCGGCCCAGTTCCCGAGGAACAGGCCGAGGCCGAACAGCACGAGCAGCCACGGCACCATGCTCGACGCGAAGCCGCTGACCTCGGTGAGCGTGTACGCGATGTAGGTGAACGCGCCGAACATGCCGCCGTAGGCCAGCACCGTCACGGTGAGGGAGAGCCACACCTGGGCCGAGCGGAAGGCGCCGAGCTCGTCGCGTAGGCGGGTGGGGGCGATGTCGTGCGTCGCGGGCACGAGCAGGGCGATCCCGGCGAAGGCGACGACGCCGATGATCGCGATCGCCCAGAACGTCGCCCGCCAGCCGAACTGCTGGCCGAGGAAGGTGCCGAAGGGCACACCGAGCACGTTCGCGGCGGTGAGGCCGGTGAACATGATCGCGATCGCTCCGGCCTTCTTCGCCGCAGGCACGAGGGAGGCGGCGAGGACGGATCCGATCCCGAAGAACGCGCCGTGGGTGAGGGCGGCGACGATGCGGCCCACCATCGCCAGGCCGTAGCCGGGGGCGAGAGCGGTGAGCGCGTTGCCGATGATGAAGAGGACGATGAGGCCGAGCAGCACGGGCTTGCGGGGGAGGCGCGTCGTCGCGGCGGTGAGGAACAGCGCGCCGACGACGACGCTCAGCGCGTAGCCGGAGATGAGCCAGCCGGCGGCGGCCTCGGTCACGCCGAAGTCGGCGGCCACCTCGGGCAGCAGGCCCATGATGACGAACTCGGTGAGGCCGATTCCGAAGGCGCCGAGGGCGAGGGCGATCAGGCCGAGAGGCATGGAGGAGCTCCTGGTACAGTGAGATAGTTGCAGACGCGGGTTTTCGCGCCTGTGAAAGCAATGCTTGCACGCGCAATTAAAAAGCGCAAACAACTACTTGAGGAGGATCCATGGGCATCGCCGACGACGCCGTCGAGATCCGCGCCCGCGGATGGCGCACGATGGCGGCCCTGCACGCCATGATCGAGGCCGAGCTGGAGCGCGCGCTGTCGGCCGAGGCGGGACTCTCCGTGGTCGAATACACCGTGCTGGAGGCGCTGGACCGGCAGGACGGCTGGCACATGCGCATGCAGCAGCTGGCTCGGGCCGCCGCGCTCAGCCCGAGCGCGACGACGCGGCTGGTGAACCGTCTCGAGGACAGGGGGCTGCTCACCCGCATCCTCTGCGCGGACGACCGGCGCGGGATCTATACCGAGCTGACCCCGAGCGGTCAGGAGCTGTACGAGCGCGCTCGTCCGGTGCACGACGAGACCCTGGAGCGCGTGCTCGCCGACGCCGCGGAGCAGCCCGAGTTGCTGCCGATGGTGGACGCCCTGCACGACGTCGCGCGCGCAGGCTGACGCGGGACACAGGCGCTGAGCCGCGGCGCCTGTGGATAACTTCCGAGGCGGATCCGCGGATCCTGCGACGATGCCGGGGTGAGCCCGACCACCGCCGCCGTCACCGAGAGGGTGCGTGCGCGGCTGCGCGCGGAGCGGACGGATCCCTCCGCCCATCCCGATGAGGCGCGAAGGATCGCTCAGTTCGAGGTGCGCCGGCACAACGATCACGCGCTCGCCCGCGGCACCGCCACGATCGACGACGAGGCGGCCTGCGTGCGGGACATCCTCGCCGGGGTCGCCGGTTACGGGCCGCTGCAGCCGCTGCTCGAGGACGACACGATCGAGGAGATCTGGCTCAACGGCCCCTCGCGCGTGTTCATCGCTCGCGACGGTCGCAGCGAGCGCGTGCCGATCACGCTGAGCGAAGCGCAGCTGCGCGATGTCGTGGAACGCATGCTGCACTCCACGGGGCGGCGGGTCGACATCGGGCAACCGTTCGTCGATGCGTCCCTGCCGGACGGATCCCGTCTCCACGTCGCGATCGCCGATGTCGTCCACGGTTCCTGGGCGGTGAACATCCGGCGCTTCCTGCCCCGGTACCGGAGCCTCGAGTCCCTGGTGTCGCAAGGCATGGTCCCGCCGTCGGTCGGTGCGATGCTGTCCGACGCGATGCGCGCCGGACGCAGCGTGATCGTCTCGGGGCCGACGCATGCGGGCAAGACCACGCTCCTGGCCGCGCTTGTCGCCGAATGCGCCGAGCAGCGCGTGATCACGGTCGAGGAGACGTTCGAACTGGGCGTGCAGGCGCCGGACCTCGTGGCCCTGCAGGGCCGGCAGGCGAGCCTCGAGGGCACGGGGGAGATCACGCTGCGGCGCCTCGTGAAGGAGGCGCTGCGGATGCGGCCTGACCGGCTCGTGGTCGGTGAGGTGCGCGATGCCGAAGCCCTCGACCTGGTGCTCGCGCTCAACACCGGCGTCCCCGGTGCGGCCACCGTGCATGCGAACTCCGCCGCGGACGCGCTCGACAAGCTCACGATGCTGCCCCTTCTCGCGGGGCGCAACATCGACCGGACGTTCATCGCGCCGGCGCTCGCCGCGGCCGTGGACCTCGTCGTGCACTGCCGCCGGGAGCACGACGTCACCCGGCGCATCGCCGAGGTGATCGAGCCGCTCGACGTCGACGCCGACGGGCGCATCACGCACCGCGTCGTCTCCGCGGAGCCGCCCTCGTATGCCGCTTCGAGCATGTTCCGCCGCAAGGGCGTCGCGTGACCCTGCTGCTGGGCGCGCTGCTCGCCGCGGGGATCGTCCTCGCGACGTCTCCGTGGCTGTGGCCGGCGACGGAACGCACCGCGCACGCCCCGCGTGGGGGCGCTGCGACCCGGTTGCTCCGTGAAGCCGGGTTCCGGTCGGATGCGCGCGTGCTCGCGGTGAGCGTCGTGGCGGGAGGACTCGTGGCCGGGGCAGCAGCATGGCTGATGACCGGGACGCCGGCCTTCGCGCTGGTGCTGGCGCTCGCGGGTGCGGCGATGCCGGTGGTCTTCCTGCGCGCTCGGCGCCACAGGCTGCTCCGGCTGCGGCGCGGGCTGTGGCCCGACGTCTGCGACCTGCTGATCGCCTCGATCAGGGTGGGGATGCCGCTGCCCGATGCCGTCGCCGCGCTGGAAGAGGCGGCTCCTGCTGCGCTGCGCCCCGCATTCGCGGCGTTCGCGCGCGATCAGCATGCGACGGGCCGGTTCGATGCGGCGGCGGCGCAGCTCAAGGAGGCGCTCGCGGATCCCGTCGGGGACCGGATCGTGGAGACGCTGCGCATGGCGCGGGAGGTCGGCGGCACCGAACTCACGACGGTCCTGCGCGCGCTGTCCGGTTCCGTGCGCGCGGAGGCCGCTCTGCGCGCCGAGGTGGAGGCGCGGCAGTCGTGGATCCGCAGTGCGGCCCTGCTCGGCGCGATCGCACCGTGGGTGATCCTCACCCTGCTTCTGCTGCGTCCCGAGGGAGCCGAGGCGTATACGAGCCCCGAAGGCGTCGCACTCATCCTCGGCGGTGCCGCGGTGTCTGTCGTCGCCTTCCGGATCATGCTGCGCATCGGCCGCCTTCCGGAACCGCGGCGGTGGTTCCGGTGACCTCCGTGTCGGACGTCGCGGTCTCCGTGCTGCTCGGCGGTCTGCTGTCCACGGGGTTGCTGCTCACGCTCGCGGCCTTCCCTCGCTGGCGCTGGGCCGACCTCAGCACGCGGATCGCGCCGCACGTCCGTGACGTCGCCGACCTCGCGGATCCGACCGCGCGGCGGCCCTGGCGGATGCCCTCAGGGGGATCCTGGGCGGCGCGGATCGCCGGGACGTTCGGGCTGTTCGGCGGCGGAGACGCGGGCGTCGCACGGCGGATGAGTCAGGCCGGGTTGCCCGGGGGATCCGTTGCTTTCCGCAGTCGACAGCTGGTGTGGGTGCTGTCCGGGCTCGGAGCGGGGGCCGGTGCGACGGTCGTCTTGGTGCTGATCGGTCGACCGTCGGTTCCGGCCGTGCTCCTCCCAATGGTGACCGCGGTCACCGCCGCAGTCGGCTGCGACGCGCTGCTCGGCGTCCGCGCGAAGGCCCGCGTCCGCCGTCTCACGGAGGAGCTTCCGACGGTGCTGGAGTTCCTCGCGTTGTGCCTGTCCGCGGGGGAGGGGCTTCCCGATGCGCTCCGCCGCGTAGCCCGGTCAGGATCCGGCGAGCTGAGTGCGGAGCTGCGCGGCGTGATCCTCGCGGTCAACACCGGCTCCTCGCTCGCGGATGCGCTGAGCGAGTGCGCACAGCGACTTCAAGTCCCGCCGCTGACTCGCTCGGCAGACCAGATCGTCGCCGCTCTCGAGCGCGGGGCACCGCTGGCTGCAGTGCTGCAGGCGCAGGCGTCGGATGCGCGGGAGGAGACCAAACGGGACCTCATCGAGCAGGCCGGTCGTAAGGAGATCCTGATGCTGCTCCCGCTCGTGTTCCTGATCCTCCCGCTCAGCGTGCTCTTCGCCGTGTTCCCGGGTGTCTTCATCCTGCGGCTCGGTATCGGCTGAGACCGTCCTCGTCTTCCACCTCCTCGAAGGGAACCCCTCATGTCCGCAGATCGCCTCCTCCTCCGCCCCGCTCCGCCTTGCTCCGATGCGCGCGATGATCCGGAGCGCGGAGACGTACCGGGCTGGGTCCTGATCACGTTGATGACGGCGGGACTCGTCGTGTTGATCTGGGCCGTCGCCGGACCGGCGCTCACGAACCTGTTCGAGCAGGCGATCGCACGCGTGAGCGGACTCTGACCGACGATGTCTCCCGTGGCGGAGCTGAGTCACGGACGCGTCGACGACCGAGGATCCAGCCCGGTCGAGTTCGTCCTCGTCGGGGCGTTACTGACCGCGCTCACGCTCGGTGTGCTGCAGTTCGCCCTGGCCGTCTACGTGCGCAACGTCGTCCACGACGCGGCGGTCGAAGGCGCGCACGTCGCAGCCCTCGCCGACACCGAGCCGGAGGAGGGCGTGCGGCGCACCGCTCTCGTGATCAGTCGCGCCGTGGGAGCCGACTACGCGCAGAACGTGACCGTGCGCGAGACGACCGCGCTCGGCGCGCCGACCATGGAGGTCACCGTGCGCACGACCCTGCCCCTCATCGGACTGCTCGGGGTGCCATCGGGGCTGGAGGTGACCGGTCGTGCTCCTGTCGAGTCGCTCGCCGAAGCCGGCTGACCCTGGCGTGCGTCATGCATCCGTTCGCGCGGTGCCCGACGAGGCCGGGTCCGCGGCGTTGGAGTTCATCGGGCTCGGCGTGATCCTTCTCGTGCCGCTGGTGTACCTCGTGCTCGCTCTCGGTGCGATCCAGGGGCAGATGCTGGGAGTCGAGTCCGCGGCGCGGCATACGGCGCGCACCATGAGTGCGGCGAAGGGCGTCGCTGACGCCACGGCCCGGGCGGACGCCGCCGTGCGTTCCGCGATCGAGGAGTACGGGATGGATCCGGCCACGATCGATGTCGACATCCGCTGCACATCGGCGGCTGTCGAGTGTCCGTCTGCCGGCGCCACGGTCGTGGTCACCGTCACCGCAGAGGTCACCCTGCCGTTCGTGCCGCCGGTGTTCGGCCTGGACCGTGTGAGCAGCGTGCGGGTGCAGGCGTCCTCGGCGTACAAGGTCTCGCGCACTTGGACAGCCGGATGAGGTCGGCGCGGACCAGGGCGCCGCGCAGAGACGGTCTCGAGTGGCTGTCCGACGACGACCGTGGCAGCACGATGCCCCTCGTCCTGGGGTATGCCGTGCTCGCGATCGCCGTGATCTACATCTGCGTGTGCGCGACCGATCTGTACATCGCGCAGAAGCGGCTCGACTCCGTGGCGGACGCGGCGGCGCTCGCCGGAGCCGACGGCTTCCGCCTGCGGGTCGAGGGGGATGCGGTCAGCGCGGAGCTCGACGACGCGGAGATCGCGGATCAGGCGAGCGCGGTGATCGGGATCATCGACGACGGCGCAGAGCTGGTCTCGGCGGGCAGCCCCGACGGGCGCTCGGCGCGGGTCATCGTGCGCGCGACGTGGTCGCCGCCGCTGCTCAGCGAACTCGTGCCGTCGATGGTCATGATCCAGTCCACCGGTACGAGTCGCACGGCGCTGGAGTGACGCCGGTCGCGGAGACCGCCGTTGACGGCGGCGGAGGCGCGGGACGCGTGGAACACGAAGCTGAGCCAGGTATACGTGGAGCTGGTCGTGGTGCGGCCGTTCGAGTCTTTGGTCGACTTCCTCAGCACGGCGTCGAAGACGTTGTGGGAGCATCCGGACATCCTGTTGGAGCTCCTGGGTGGGGTTGCGACCGTGGTCGGTGGTGTCGTGCTGGGCGCGGGTGGGGGCGGGCTGACGATCACGGGGGCGGGTGCCGTGGCGGGTGTTCCTGCTCTGGTCGAGGCAGGGACTCTGGTCGGTACGGGCGGGGCGATGATCGGCGACGCCGCCGGACGCTGGTATGCGAAGTCGCACGACAACCACGGCTTCGATACGGGCAACGGACGCGATGACTGGGGCCACTGGGCCACTGGTCAGGAGAAGAAGCCTTGGCTCGACAAGCAGGAGCAATGTCTTAAAGACTACGAGAAGGGCAAAGACGTGGAGGTCGTACGAAAGGATGTCGTCGCGAAGCTCGACCAGGCACCCCAGAACGGCCGTCTCTATGACGGGTTGGTGGAGAATTCGGATGGCACCTACACAGGAATCGAAGTCAAGTCCGGCTCGGCATTCGATAAGTACTATGCACCATCGAACACTCAGCGCGAGTTCGACGAGATGGTCAACAGCGGCACTCCAGCGCATGCGAAGTTGGACGGGAAAGATATCGTGATCCGAGAAGTCGTCGTAGTGAGGGTGCCCTGATGGTGGAGAGAACTCACGCGGAGCACATGCCTCGGGGATTGTTCGGTCATGTCACAGACGCGTTTCGCCCAATCTCTGACAACTTCCGACTCATGCTGAGTCATCTCGACGCCCGTGAGCGGTTCGAGTACTCGATCTGGAGGATGACGGATCCGAGAGGTCGCATGAGCCGCATCGCCGATCAGTTCATTCGGGCGTCGGGGTCGGCGCGGGCGATGGTGGTCGTGGTGACGTTGCGTGGCGAGGATGGGGTGATCCGGGCGTTCACAGTGGCACGGCCGGGGGTGTATCAGGGGGCGCGGGTGGAGGTCCGCACGGGTGATCGGACGGCGGTGCGGGTGTTCCCGAACGAGGTGTTCGAGGTCGATGAGGCCGCTGCGATCTTCTACACGTACTACCTGACGGATCAGGTCGCGCAGCCGTATCAGTTGCGGGAGGAGGACCCGGCGGACACGGCGGCGGTGCCGTTGTTGTGGTCGCATGCGGAGAGTTTCAACGGGGGCGAGTTCCAGTACCTCACGGGGGATGAGGAACCCGTCGCCGATCATTTGCGGACGATTTTGAATCAGGCGGATGGGAAGCGCCGGTTCACGTATTCGATCTGGCGGATGACGGATCCGGACGATCTTCGCGCAGATGTGGGCGACTACATCCAGGCCGGGGGATCTGCGGAGGCGTTGAGCATCGAGCTCGGGTATCCGGGGCCGGACGGCGCACAGCGGTTGTGCACGCTGGGGCACCCCGATCAGCCGGTCGAGCCGACGACGACGGTCCCGATCAGCACGGACCGTGCCGTGCGAGTGTTCGCGAACGAGGTGTTCACGGCGGATGAGGCCGCCGTGATCTTCGACGAGTACTACCGCACCGGACGGGTTTCCGGTATTCTCACCCGCCGTGAGCTCGACCTCGCCGCGGTGCTCTCCGAGCCGCGATGAGGGGCCCGGATCCGGCACGATGCGGTCGCCGAGACGGTCACGCTCCTCGCCCTCGCCGACACCACCCGTCGTCTCACCACCGCGAATCAGATCTCCATGGAGACCTCCGGCAGCGCCGCCCGCATCTGGGCGTGAGCACAGACGCTCAGGCCGTGGGCCGCCGCGGC
>NZ_NCKN01000375.1 GCF_002257455.1 Microbacterium sp. 13-71-7 | reverse complement strand
CGATCGGCACGACTCATCTGGCTGGTGGAAACTGCATCTCGATCCACTACGTTGTCGGACTCGGCGGACCTGCAGGTGTCTGGTGGCCCTGGATCAGGAAGTGCTAGGCCCGACTATGAGTTACTTCCTTGTTGGAGTCATTCTTCTCGGGTGGGGCGCGCTGGTGGGAAGGGTCGGCCGAACGCTTGGCACGATCCTCGCCGTTGTTCCTGTTCTGGTGTGGTTCGGCATCCTGGCGTGGTCGGCGTCGACGAATACTCTCGATAGCGCGGAAGGGAGAGGGCTTGCCCGCTATCTCTTGGTCGGGCTCGTCGCATTCCTCGTCGGCTCGAACCTCACGAGCCGCATCGGTGCGCGCCGCCGCACAGGTGACAGAGCTGACTGAAAAGACGGCGAGCGGAGGCCCCGGTAGGGGTCTCCGCTTTGTTCTCGCGGCGTCACGAGATCGGGAGGCGACCCAAGGCGCGTATGTCGTCACCGACGCGCACGGCGACCGGCTTCAGCGGAACTGAGCAAACAGGGCGCGCACGGCCGCGACGCTGTCGACGAAGGCGCGAGTGGGGCGGGCGGGACTTGAACCCGCGATCGTTGGGTTATGAGCCCACTGCCTTCACCAGCTTGGCCACCGCCCCGGATCTTCGAGACTACCGGTCTCCGAGCTCGATCGAGGACGCCTCGCGCCCGCACACGGCCGGTCAGGCGGGAGCGGCCTCGCGGTGGGTCGCCGAGTGGCCGCGGTAGACCCTCGCGTTCTCACGAAGCCCTTCGCGCTCGGAGGCGGTGAGCGCGCGGCGGATCTTGGCGGGCACGCCCGCGACGAGCGAGCCGTCCGGCACCTCCATGCCGGAGAGCACCAGCGCGCCGCCGGCGATCAGGCACTCCGAGCCGATCACGGCCCCGGAGAGCACCACGGCGCCCATGCCGATCAGCGAGCCGTCGCCGATCGTGCAGCCGTGCACCACCGCGTTGTGCCCGATCGAGACGTCGTCCCCGATCAGGACCGGGTGCCCCTCGTCGACGTGCACCGAGACGTTGTCCTGCGCGTTGCTGCCCACCCCGATCGTGATCGTGTCGGAGTCGGCGCGCAGCACCGCGTTGTACCAGACGCTGGACGCCTCGCCGATCGTGACGGATCCGATCACGCGCGCCCCGGCGGCCAGGAACGCCGTCGGATCGATCGCAGGGCTGCGGCCGGGCAGGGACAGGATCGTGGCGTCATCGCTCATCCTGCGACCCTATCCGCCCTGTCCCCGCGCTCGGATCCGTTCAGCCGCCGATCCCCATTGCGCTCTTGAGCGCCGCCGTGTACTGCGGCGCGAGGGAGTTCGCGAACGTGACGGTGATGTGGTCCTGGTCGCGGTAGATGTTCGCGCCGCCGACGACCGCGCGGCAGTTCTCGTCGTCGCAGAAGACCTTCGTGAAGTCGAGCAGCGTGACGTCCTTCTGCCCGTCCGCGGCCGCGCGCAGCGGGTCCTTCTCGGTGAGCAGGTCCGAGCGCGCGCCGTCGCAGGCGCTCTGCGCACGCGTGCGCAGGCACTTGTTCGGGTCGGTCTCCCACACGGGGTTGTCGACGACGGTGACCACGGGCGTGCCCTTCGACGTCTGCGTGGCCCAGGCCTCGCGGTATCCGGCGACCGCCGCGTCGTAGGAGGAGCCGTGGTCCCCCGCCGCATACGGCGTCGTGGAGAGCGCCGCGGTGAAGATCGCGTCGAAGTGCTTCTGCTCGAGCTGCTTGGCCACCGCCGCGCGGTACTGCGTGCACGCGTCGCCGAAGGCGCCGCCCGTCGACAGCGGTGCGGTGTTCCACGGGCAGGCGCCCTTGAAGTACGTCGTGAGGTGCCAGCCCTCCTTCTCGGCGATGCCCTGGAACGTCGTGAGCAGCTGGTAGGCGTGGCTGTCGCCGATCAGGGCCACCTGCTTGGCCTTGGGATCCTTGGATCCGAACTCGCAGGAGACGGGCCGCGCGTCGTTGAGCTGCACGAAGCACTGCGACTGCTCGGGGCGGTCCACGCCCGCGAACCCGGGGGCGGGCAGGATCTCGTCGGTCTTCTTCCCCGCGCAGGACTCGTCGAGGACGGCGGCCGCGCCGAAGCAGGCGGGCGGGTCGGCGCGGAGCTGGGCGATGGCCTGCACGCCCTGTTGGTAGGTGCCCGCGTTCGCGGCCCAGCCGGCGCCGGCCGCTCCCGCGACGATCACCATCGCGGCGAGGGCCGCCCACAGCGAGAGCCGCGGCTTGCGCGCGGTCAGCGGCTTCCAGGTGCGCGTCGGGTCCTCGACGAACTTCTTCGTCAGCCAGGCGAGCAGGAAGCAGATGCCGACGAGCGCGATGC
>NZ_NCKN01000374.1 GCF_002257455.1 Microbacterium sp. 13-71-7 | reverse complement strand
TTCACGATCACCGGCAGCAGCTCGATCATGAAGAACAGCGCGGCGATCAGCCAGTGCGCGAAGCCCAGCACGGGCTCCTTCGCGGAGAGGCGGTCGAGCGCCGAGATCTGGCTGAGCAGGCCCACCGCGCCGGCGTTCGTGCCCGCCACGGACGCGGCCCGCGCGTTGTACGCGTCGAGCGCGGTCTTGTACGCCTGCTCGGCGGCGGGGATCTGGTCCTTCGCCTGCTGGCGGTTCTGCGTCTCGGAGGCCGAGGTCGCCGACTTCGACGAGCTGTCCGCCGACTCCAGGTCGGTGTTGGCCTGGCGCAGCTGCGCGGCGAGCGCGTCATAGGTCTGCTGCGCCTGGTCGAGCTGCGACTTCGCGGCGTCCGAGCTCGCGCCGTTGCCCTGCACCCCGGTGCAGCCGGGCACCGTGCCGGCGCCCTCTCCGGTGAGCTCGCACTGGTACAGCGCGCGGGCCTGGTCGATGACCTTCTGCTGATCCGTCATCTGGCCGGTGATCTTGGTGACCGTGTCCTGCGCCGCCTTCTGCGAGGCGGAGTCGCTGGACGTGCCCTTCACGATGCCGGTCGATGCCTGGTTCTGCAGGTCGGCGAGGCGGGTGGAGGCGGCGTCGAGCGCTTTCTTCTCCGGGCCGCTGGTCACGGCCTTCTGGTCGGACTGCGCCTGCACCAGGTTGGTCGCGGTCACCTCGCGGGCGATGTCGTTGTGGAACGCCTGCAGCACGATCGGCTCGGCGACGACGAACCCGATGATCGCGGCCATCAGCACACGCGGGATCGCGAGGCCCAGCAGGCGCCAGAGGTTGCGGGTCGAGCGCATCGTCGAGGTGAGGAAGCGGTCGAGATTGAAGATCAGGAGCGCCCAGACGATCGCGAGCGGCACGGCCAGCCAGACCAGCACCTGCACGCCCGTGGTCAGGGCGAACAGCATCGACAGCGCGGACACGAGCGCGGTCCCCGCCAGCACGAAGAACATCTGCACGAAGCGCGGCTGCTCGGTCGGGACGCGGTCGAGGATCGTGCCGTCGGCGCCGCCGAGGATCGCCAGCCGGCGCCAGAACCAGCCCTGCGGGCGGGGCTCGCGCGGCGGCTTCGGCTGCTTCGGGGCCTTGGGCTGCTTGGGGGCCTTGGGCTGCTTCGGGGGCGCGGCCGGGGCGAGGACGGGGACGGGCTCGGCGATCGTGGCCGGCTGCGGCTGCGCGGCCGGCTCCTCGGCCGCGGCGAACAGGTCCTCGATCCGGGTCGCGGGCTCGGGCTCCGGCATCGGCGGGATGACGGGCTCGATCGGGGCGGTCGAGGCATCGGCTGCGGGCTCTGCGGCGGGATCGGATCCGCTCGGGGTGTAGTCGCGCACGAAGATGAACGGGTCCTCAGCGGTCGGGTCGGCGGGGTTCGCGGGGTCGGGCTGTCCATCGACGTCGAAGGCGATCCGGCCCTGGGAATCCATGCGGCCGGGGCGGTGGGCGGAATAGGACATCCCTCAACCGTACGAAAACCCGCCTGTAAGAGCGGTGGGCGAACCCTGGGCGCGGGCCGGGCGGATCCGAGGTGCCGCCTATGGACCTTCCACCTCCGCGTCGTCCCCGTCAGCGCACGCCATGGGGTCCCCTCACGGGGACGACGCGGAAGTGGGCAGCATTCGATCGACCGCGCTCTCGTAGCCGGCGAGCGCGACCTCGATCGGGAAATGTCCGGCCGCGGAGAGCGTCCCTAGGCCGTGCACGAGACCCCAGAAGCCCACGGCGTCCACGACACGGTCCAGGCCCGCGGCGAGCGCAGCCTCCCCCAGCGCCTCCTCGAGACCGTCGATGAGGGGCGCCATGGTCTCCGTGGGCGCCCCCGGCACGCATACGGTCGGATCGTAGATCGCGTCGAAGGCGTTCGGGTGCTCGACCGCGAAGCGGATGTAGGCGCCGCCGCCGTTCCGCAGCGCCGCTCTCGGATCAGGACTCGCGGCGATCGCTTCGCGCACGAGCGCGAGCAGATCCGCCATGCTGCGCTCGGCGATCGCCTTGATCAGACCGTTCCGATCGGCGAAGTGGTGATAGGGCGCGTTGTGGCTCACGTTCGCGGCGCGCGCGACCTCTCGCAGGCTGATCTCCTTCGCGGGCTTCTCCGCGAGCAGCTGCATCGCCGCGTCCTCGAGCGCACGCGCGAGGTCGCCGTGGTGATACCCGGACCGTGAACTTGACACGAGCAACATCCTTTCCTATCTTGACAGTGTCCATCTAGTTGACAGTGTCAAGATAGGAATCGCATGTCCGCCGCCCTCGTCATCGACGGCCACCCCGACGCCCGTTCCCTCACCGCCGCCCTCTCCCGGCGATACGCCGAGGCGCACGGCGATGCGCGCGTGCT
>NZ_NCKN01000373.1 GCF_002257455.1 Microbacterium sp. 13-71-7 | reverse complement strand
GACGCTGCTGGAGTACCGCCGCGCCGCATGAGCGCGCGCGACGGATGCAGGCCCGAGCGACGGATGCAGGACGGATCCGGCGCGGGGATCCTGCATCCGTCGTGGGCTCGCGCCTCCGTCGCAGCCCTTGAGGCCGGCGCGCGGGCGGGGGAGGATCGGAGCCATGGCGACGATCGACGACGTCCGTGCCCTCGCCCTCGCGCTTCCGGGTGCCGAGGAGAAGGTCGGCGGACACACCGGCGAACCGGCCTGGCGCTGCAACGGCGGGCAGTTCGCGTGGATCCGCGGGCCGCGCAAGACGGACCTCGCTCAACTCGCCGAGCTCGGCCGCTCCTGGCCGGACGGGCCGGTGCTCGCGGTGCGCACCGAGACCGTCGCCCTCGCGGGGGAGCTCGTGGCCGCGGATCCGGAGGTCTTCTTCACGATCCCGCACTTCGCGGGCTATCCCGCCGTGCTGCTGCGGCTCGAGGCGATCGCCCGCGACCACCTCGGCGAGCTCCTCGCCGACGCATGGCTGCTGCGTGCGCCGAAGGCGGTCGCGCGGGCCTGGCTCGACGAGCGCGGGCTTGCCTGATCCGCGCCCCGCGCCCGATCCCGCGCGCTGCCCGCTCCCCGCGCCCCCGCCCGATCCCGCGAGAGACCACTTCCTGCACGAGACACCACGGCAGCGATGGTGTTTCGGGCCGGATCTGGTTTCTCGGGGGCGCATGCGCGGAATCATCGCCGCCGATCCGCGTTTCCTACGTAGAGCGACTGCTCGAACGTGCTGACCGACGGAGACGACATGACGGCTCTTCCCACGACCCGCGACGCCGGGACGCCGCTGGTGCCCGACGCCCTCGACGTCCGCCACGACGCGTTCACCGTCGAGCGCCGCTTCGATGCGGCACCCGCGACGGTGTTCGCCGCGTTCGCGGACGACGCCACCCGGCGGCGCTGGTTCCGCCTGCCCGGAGCGAGGGTCGACGACCGGCACGAGTTCCGCGTCGGTGGCGGGGCGGACGCCACCAGTGCCTTCACCCTGCCGGATGCCGCACCGGAGCGGCTCGCCTACCACTCGCACTACCTCGACATCGTCCCCGATCGAAGGATCGTGTTCTCCTACACCTCGACGGTGGACGACGTGCCGCGGTGGGCCTCGCTGGTGACCGTCCTGTTCGCCGACGACGAGACGGGCTGCCTGCTGACCTGGACCGAGCAGGTCGCGTTCCTGACCCGCACCGGAGACGGCCGCGACGACTTCCCGCACCTGCGCGGCGGCACGACGCTGCGCCTGAACGGCCTCGCCGCGGTGCTGCACCCCGGCCACTGACGGCCCGGCGCGCGCCCGATCCGCGAGAAACCACTTCCTGCACGAGACGTCGCGCCAGCGGTGGTGTCTCGGGCAGGATCTGGTTTCTCGCGGGTGGAGCGCGCGGATCCGCCGCGAGTGCGCGGATCCGCCGCGAGCGCGAGGGGGCGCGGACCCGAGGTCAGGCGGGTGGCAGGCGCAGCACGGGGCCGGCCTCGCCGATCGCGAGGTCGTCGGCGGTGCGCAGCGTGCGGGCGATCTCGTCGACGGCGGAGATCACCGTGCCGAACCGCTCCCGGTCGCCGCACACGGCCTGCAGCGTGATGAGGTGGGTGCCGGTGTCCCAGGTGTAGGTCGCGAACGGCGGCGCCGCCTGCCCCGAGGGACCGGGCTGCGGGAGGGGGACCACGAGCTTCTCGCCCGCGCCGAGATAGGGGTTCCGGAACTCCTCGGTGTCGTCGTACTCCATCGGCATCATCGCGCGCGCGGTGCGCACCTGCGGGGTCAGCTCCTGAGCGCTCGCCATGGCCACGATGAGCTCCGGCTCGGCCTTCCAGGTCCACACCAGCACGCGCCCGTCGGCCTTGCGCATGAGGAACGGGGCGGCCTGGCTGAGCGCCCATGCGCCGAAGCCGGATCCGGGTCGGGACTCGGCGCCGACCGCGGCGCCGGCCTGGCCGAGCAGCATCCGGATCGCCGCCTTGCGGTGCCGGCGGCCGCGCAGGCCCAGGGATCCGGTCACGGGGATCCAGCGGGCGGGGTCGGCGTCGGCGAGCAGGCGCATGCTCAGAGCGTAGGGGGCGAAAGTGGGGGTCAGCCGTGCGTCCGCCGCGCGATGAAATATGTACACCGCCTCTACTATCCGATTGGGAAAGCGCATACCATGGTGCGCGAATCCTTCCCCGAACGACCCGGAGGCCGATGATGTCCCCCCTTGAGATGAACCGCCGCGCCCTGCTCGGACTCCTCGGAGCAGGCGCTCTCGTCGCCGTCGCGGGCGAGTCCGCGAGCGCCCGAACCCTGCCGGGGAGCGTGCGGGCGGCGGCCGACGATCCGCTCGCGGCGCTCATCCAGCGCC
>NZ_NCKN01000039.1 GCF_002257455.1 Microbacterium sp. 13-71-7 | reverse complement strand
GATGCGGCGACCGGCAGCTCGAAGCCGTTCGCGGTCATCCAGCCGTCGTCGTAGAGCTTGTCGAGATAGCCGCGGCCGTGGTCGGGAAGGAGCACGACCACCACGCCGTCCTCCCCCAGCCCCTCCGCGACGCGGAGCGCCGCCACCACCGCCATGCCGCTGGAGCCGCCGACGAGCAGGCCCTCCTCGCGGGCGAGCCGACGGGTCATCGCGAAGGACTCCGCATCCGAGATCCGCTCGTAGCCGTCGACCACGGCGGGGTCGAACGTGGACGGCAGGAAGTCCTCGCCCACGCCCTCGACGAGATAGGAGTGGATCTCACCGCCGGAGTAGATGGATCCCTCCGGATCCGCGCCGATCACCCGCACCCGGCCCTCGCTGGCCTCCTTGAGGTAGCGTCCGGTGCCGCTGATCGTGCCGCCCGTGCCGATGCCCGCGACGAAGTGCGTGATGCGGCCGTCGGTGTCGGCCCAGATCTCGGGGCCGGTGGACTCGTAGTGCCCGCGCGGACCGTTCTGGTTGGCGAACTGGTTCGGGTTGAAGGCCCCGGGGATCTCGCGCGCGAGCCGCGCGGCGACGGAGTAGTACGACTCGGGATGCTCCGGCGGCACCGAGGTCGGCGTGACGACCACCTCGGCGCCGTAGGCACGGAGCGTGGCGACCTTG
Source organism: Microbacterium sp. 13-71-7 (assembly GCF_002257455.1). Lineage (GTDB taxonomy): Bacteria > Actinomycetota > Actinomycetes > Actinomycetales > Microbacteriaceae > Microbacterium. Next base: position 22,461 of record NZ_NCKN01000039.1, on the reverse strand, counting down.
GGTCCGTCGAACTTGTCCGGCACCACGAAAACCATGCGGTAGCCGCGCTGCAGCGCGATCAGCGCCAGGCCGACCCCGGTGTTGCCGCTAGTGGCCTCGACGATCGTGCCGCCGGGTCGGAGCAGCCCCTCACGCTCGGCCGCATCGACGATGGATCGGGCGATGCGATCCTTCGCGGATCCGCCCGGATTGAAGTACTCGACCTTGGCGAGCACGGTCGCGCGAATCGGTCCGCGGTCGGCGGTCGCGCCGACGACGGAGGAGAGACGGACGAGGGGCGTCGCGCCGACGAGATCGGCGACGTGGCTGGCGTAGCGCACGGGAGGTTTCCTGAACGGTGATCGCGCGCGGAGCGCGCGGGCTGTCTGTGGTCGTCGAAGGAGCGCGGAATGCGCTCAGAGACAACAACGACAGGTCAGGGCCACGCTGTCAACCTAACACCCCTGCTTCGAAGCGCGCAAATGGCTCGATCCTGACTCGGAATCGGGTCATCTGCGCGCTTCGAAGCAGGACGGGCAGGTCACTCCAGCAGGGCGAAACCGGACTCGTAGCGGGTCTTGCCGAGCGCCGCCATGATGATCTGGAGGAAGCCCATCGCCTCGAGCTCCCTCGCACGGGTCAGCGGCCCGACATCGACGGCGCGCATCCCCGCCGCCTCGATCAGCGCCGCCACGGCCATCTTCGCGTCCGCATAGTCTCCGGCGAACAGGACGGTCGTGCGCGTCGTGCCGTTCGTGCCCGAAGTGAGGGTATCGCCGAGGTTCACATTGAACGCCTTGACCACGGCGGCGCCCTCGGGGAGGGCCTTGGCGAGCTCGGCCGCGGTCGACGAGTCCGCCGGCGACGTCAGCGCGTCGTACGTGGAGAAGTCGACCGGGTTGCTGATGTCGATGACGACCTTGCCGCCGAGCCGATCCCGGTAATGCTCGAGGATGCCCGCATAGGCCCCCGAGGGGACGGCGAGCACGACGAGGTCTCCGGTGAGCTCGTCGCCGATGACGCCGTACGCGTAACCGGGACGCGCGGCGGACATGCTCGCCGGGCTGCGCTTGAGGATCTGGATGTCCGCGCCGGCGCGGGAGGCGACCTCCGCGATCGCGGCGCCCATCTTCCCGCTGCCGATGATGCTGATCGAAGTCATGCGTACTGGACCTTCCGGAATCGAGTGAGTGCTTGTTCGGCCACCTTGTGCGCGTCGTAGTCGAACACCGCACCCCGGCGGAAGTCCCGACCGACGCGGATGTCCGCATCGCGCTTCGCGAGATCCGCGAATTCGTGCTGCGCATCGAACATGGCGCCCGCTCTGCGCGATCCGCTCTGCAGGATGGCCGTGCGCTGCATGCGGACCGCGGTGTAGCGACGGAATGCTTCCGGGATGTCGGCGACGTCATCCGCCGCCGCGAGGAATGTCGCGAGGGCCATGCTGTCCTCGATCGCCTGGCTCACGCCCTGCCCCTGGTGGGGCAGCATCGTGTGCGCGGCGTCGCCGAGCAGCGTGATGGCCCCTCGCGACCAGTTGGTGAGCGGCTCATGGTCGAAGAGACCCCACCAGAACGTCCGGTCGATGAGCCCGATGAACTGCTGGAGCTTCGGATCCCATCCGTCGCCCGCGAACTCCGCCGCGAGCTCCTCGACCTCCGCGGGACCCGACCACGGGCCGTGCAGGGGCCGGTCGCTCGGGATCCCCGCGACGAAGTTGATCAGCTTCCGCTGCTGCAGCGGGTAGCACATGAAGTGCCTGCTGTCGCCCATCCAGACCTGACTGATCATGGGCCAATCCGCGGGCAGACGGGACGCGTCGACGACGCCGCGGTAGACGAGGTATCCGGAGTAGACGGGCTCGGGGAACTGCCCGACGGCCTTCCGCACCACGGAGTGGATACCGTCCGCCCCGACGACGGCGTCGAACACGTCCTCCGTGCCGTTCTCGAACTCGACGCGGACGCCGGTCTGCACCGTCTCCACCGCTCTCAGGCGGTGGCCGAGACGGATCGACGCGGGATCCACTTCGCGCGCGAGGACGTCGATGAGGTCCGGCCGGTACATCCCGATGTTGCGGTACTGCTTCGCCGTGTCCTCCCAGGCCGCATCGGTGACCATGCTGCCCATGGCGTCCAGGTAGACGCCGTGCCCGTCCGGGACCGCTCCGGCGCGCCTGACCTGTTCCAGCACGCCGAGTCGGTCGAGGACGCGCGAGGCGTTCGGCGCAACCGTGACACCTGCCCCCACCTCGCCCAGCGCACCGGCCTGCTCGAACACGGTGACCTGGACACCGGCGATCCGCGTCAAGGCGATCGCCGCCGTCAGGCCGCCCATCCCCCCGCCGATGATCCCGATCCTGGTGGCGTGACTGACCATTTCTTCTCCTTGATTGACGTGCGCAGGACGGCGCCGGTCAGCGATTCCCGGCGAGCTCGCGGGCAGGCGCTCCGGAGGACTCCGTCGGGGTGAACATCGTGGCGCCGCTCGCCTGCTCGGCCTCGTGGTCGGGCCCGAGGGGGATGCCGCTGCGGTCGCGCAGGCACAGGGTCGCCGCCGCGCCGAGCAGCGTGGCGAAGAGCAGGTAGGCCGAGACGGCGGCCGTGGTGCCCGTGGCGCCCAGCAGCAGCTGCGCGATCATCGGGGCGAACGCTCCGCCCAGCACCGCGCCGAGCGCGTAGGTGATCGATACCCCGGAGAAGCGGATCGATGCCGGGAAGATCTCCGCATACCAGGCGGCCAGCGGTCCGTACGTCAGCCCGAGACCGGTCGAGATCAGCAGCAGGGCGATGTAGAGGCCCGGCAGCCCTCCGGCGTCGACGAGCCAGAAGATCGGGAAGACGATGACGGCCTGCAGCGCGAATCCGATCATGAAGGTGTTGCGTCGGCCGATCGCGTCGGCGAGACGGCCCGCCAGAAGCGTGGAGAGGAACCAGACGGCGGCCGCGAAGACCGCGGCCAGCAGGACCGAGGTGGTGTCGATGCTCTGCACGTTGATCGCGTAGCTGTTGAGGAATCCTCCCGTTGTCATGTAGCCGAGGGCGCCGTTGCCCACGAACACGAGCGCCGCGAGGATCACCAGGTGCCAGTAGCGCCGGAACAGCGTCACGATCGGGAGGTTCGCCTGCTTGCCGCGCTTCGCGATCTCGGCGAACACGGGGCTCTCCTCGACCGAACGGCGGATCACGAAGCCGACCACGATGAGGATCACACTCGCCAGGAACGGCACCCGCCAGCCCCACTGCAGATACGCCGCTCCCGGAGAGACGACGCCGGTCATGAGGGCCGTCATACCCGAGGCGAGCAGGAACCCGAGCGGGACGCCGAGCTGTGGCCAGGAGCCTGCGCGACCGCGGCGGTTCGCCGGGGCGTGCTCGACGGCCATCAGGACTGCGCCGCCCCACTCGCCCCCGGCCGACAGGCCCTGCAGGATGCGGAGCAGGAGCAGGAGGATCGGCGCCGCGATGCCGATCTGGGCGAACGTCGGCAGCGCGCCGATGAGCGTGGTCGCCGCGCCCATGAGGACGAGCGTGACGACGAGCATCGCCCTGCGTCCGATGACGTCGCCGAAATGCCCGGCGAGGAACGCACCGAGCGGGCGGAAGAGGAACGAGATGCCGACCGTGGCGAAGGACAGCAGAAGCGCGATCTCCTTGCCCGCGGGCTGGAAGAAGAGCTGCGCGAACACGAGCCCAGCGCTCGTGGCGTAGATGAAGAAGTCGTACCACTCGATCGTGGTGCCGATGATCGTGGCGAACGCGATCCGTCGCTGAGAGGCGCGATCGCGGGCGGCGAGGGAGGAGGTCATGGTTGTCCCTAACGTCATTGTTCTCCCTCCGTCGTGGAGGGTTCGGGATGCGGGTCCTCTCATCGTGGGCCGCCCACGTCTGCGTGTAAATCACAGTTATTCGCGGATATAGTTCGAACAGGTCGAAGAAGATTGGGCGGAGGACGGCGTGGCCGATGTGAGCCTGAGGCAGCTGGAGCTGTTCGCCGCCTTGCCGAACTTCACCACGCTCAGTGCCGCGGCGGCCCATCTGCACATCTCGGAGTCTGCGCTGTCGCAAGCCATCACGAGCCTCGAGAAGGCCGTGGGCGAGCAGCTGTGCGTGCGTCGCAAGGCGCGCGGCCTCACCCTGACTCCGACGGGCCAGGAGTTCGCCGCGCACGCCCGCCGGATCATCGCCGACACGCAGGAGCTCGTCCTGCGTGCCGGTCGGGGCGAGGAACTGCAGGGGCCCGTGAAGCTCGGCTGCTATACGAGCTTCGCCACGAACGTCGTCCCCGAGCTGCTCGAGGGGTTCCCGAAGAGGCACCCCGGCGTGCGTCTCGAGATCATGGTGGGCACCAACGAGGAACTGCTCTCAGCGCTCGAGGCCGGTCGACTGGACGTCGCCCTCGTGTTCGACGTTTCTCTGCCGCTCGGATATCGCCGACGCAGGATCTATGCGACCGAACTCGAGGTCCACCTGCATCCCGACCATCCGCTGGCGAAGGCCGACGCCGTGGACCTTGCGGATCTCGCCGACCAGCCCTGCATCCTCTATGACGCGGCCCCGAGCATCCGCAATGTGACGGACGCCTTCGCGGCCCGCGGGCTCGAGCCCCGCATCGAAGCCCGGGTCACGCAGATCAGTCTCGTCGAGGCGCTCGTGGGCCGCGGGCTGGGCTACGGGCTGCTCATGTCCCGCCCGAACGTCATCCCGATGAGCATGGAGGGACGCCCTGTCGTCATCCGGCCGCTCGATCCGCCCGTGACGCTCTCCCACGTGGTGGGGATCTGGCCCGCCGACATGAATCTCACGCCGCGCGCCGCGGCCCTCCTCGACTTCGCCGTGGAGAAGCTCGGCGGCTGACAGCGACCTCTTCCCGGCTTCGAAGCGCGCAAATGGCTCGATCCGGACCCGGAATCGGGTCATTTGCGCGCTTCGAAACGGGCAGGGCTCCCGCCTCAGGCCCGGAGCAGGGCGTCCTCGAGGGCGACCCAGCCGAGCATCGCGCACTTGACGCGGGCGACGTAGCGGGAGACACCGGTCAGGGCGGCGGCATCGCCGTACACGTCCTCGTCGAGCTCGATCGCGCCGCGGGAGCGCAGCGCCTCACGGAACCCGTCGATGAGCTCCGCCGCCTCCGCCCGCGAGTGGCCGACCACGAGTTCGGTGAGCATCGAGGCGGACGCCTGCGAGATCGAGCAACCGGACCCCTCCCAGCTCACCTCGGTGATGCGCTCGCCGTCGTCGGAGACCTGGGCGCGCAGGGTGATCTCGTCGCCGCAGATCGGGTTGCGCTGGTGCGATTCCGCCGTGTGCGGATCGCCCTCGGCGCCGAGCAGCCCCTTGCCGTGCGGGCGCTTGGAGTGGTCCAGGATGAGCTCCTGGTACAGGTCTTCGAGGCCGCTCACTTCGACTCCCTCCGGTCGCTCAGTGCATCGCACGCGTGATGCACCTCCTGCTCCTCGGCGGATCCGGAGACGCCGAAGAACGCGCGCACCCCGGAGACGGCTTCGAGCATGCGGTCGACCTCGTCCGCCGTGTTGTAGAGCGCGGCCGAGGCCCGCACCGACGCGGTCACGCCGAGGCGGGCGTGCACCGGCGCGGCGCAGTGGTGTCCGACGCGCACCGCGACGCCGCGGGAGTCGAGGAACTGGCCGACATCGTGCGCATGCACCCCGTCGACGACGAAGGACTGCAGGGCCACCCGCTCCGCACCGTCGGCGGCGCCGAGCAGGCGCACGCCGTCGATCGCGCCGAGCCCCGCGCGCAGACGCTGCTCGAGCTCCTTCTCGTGCGCATGCACCGCCTGCATGCCGAGCCCGTCGAGGTACCGCACGGCGGCCGCGAGCGCGATCGCCTGCGACACCGGTTGCGTGCCGGCCTCGAAGCGCTGCGGCGGCGGGAGGAACTCGGTGCGCTCGAAGGTGACACGGGTGATCATCGAGCCGCCCGTGAGGAACGGCGGCAGCGCCTGGAGCACCTCGCGACGTCCGTACAGCCCGCCGATCCCGTAGGGACCCTGCATCTTGTGGCCGGAGAACACCGCGAGATCGACGCCGAGGCCTGGCAGGTCGAGCGGCAGGTGCGGCGCCGACTGGCACGCATCGAGCACGGTGAGCGCGCCGACCGACTGCGCGAGGGCGACGAGCTCCGCCACCGGGTTGACGATGCCGAGCACGTTGGAGACGTGCGTGAAGGCGACGACGCGCGTGCGGGATCCGATGACCTCCGCCGCGTGGTCGAGGTCGAGGGATCCGTCATCACGGATCCGGATCACGCGCAGGACGGCGCCCGTGCGGGCCGCGAGCTCCTGCCAGGGCACGATGTTCGCGTGGTGCTCCGCCTCGGTGACGACGAGCTCGTCCCCGGGCTGCAACGCGAAGCGGGCGCTCTCCGGCAGGCCCCGCCCGGCCGTGGCGTTGCCGATCGCGTAGGCGACGAGGTTCAGGCCCTCGGTCGCGCCGTGCGTCCACACCAGGTCGTCGGCGTTCGCGCCCACGAATCCGGCGACGGCGGCGCGGGCGTCCTCGTAGAGCTCAGTCGCCTCGGCCGCGAGCGTGTGCGCACCGCGGTGCACGGCGGCGTTCGAGCGCTCCAGGAAGTCGCGCTCGGCGTCCAGCACGATGCGGGGCTTCTGACTCGTCGCGGCGGAGTCGAGGTACGCCAGCGGGGCCCCGTTCACGGATTCGGCGAGCAGGGGGAAGTCGGCGCGGACGGCGGCCACGTCCAGGGCGGGAGAACTCACATATCAACGCTACGTCAGTGCGGGCCGCCCGGGATCCGTCCGGGCGAACCGGGCCGGAGCAGGTGAAGCGATGTGAAACAACCGCACGCGCCTCTGGACAGATCCACCGCCGGGGCATAGCTTGTGCGGTAAGCCGGTATATCGGGGGGTATTCATGCGGGATCGTACGCGGTCGCTACAGGGATTCGTCCCCGCTGCGGTCGCGGGCGGAGTCCTCGCCCTCGGCTGGGTGGCGCTGTCGATCGTCTTCGGTTCCGGATCCGCCCAGGCCGCCGAGACCGTCCCGCCATCGCCGCCGAGCCTCCTCGGCACGCTGCAGAGCACCGTCGGCGCCGTGCAGAGCTCGATCGTCGAGGCGCCGGCCACCGTGCAGAGCACGCTCTCGGCGGTGCAGGCCACGGTCGCCGAGGTCCTCCCCGCACCGGCCGCCGTCGAGGCGCCGGCTCCCGCCCCCGCCGCCGAGGCACCCGCCGCAGACGCTCCTGCCGCCTCTGCGACCCCTCTCGCCCCCGCCGCCGAGGAGCCTGCCGGCCCGATGGTCGCTCCGCTCGTGGGTGCGATCAGCCCGATCGTGCAGGGCGTCAGTCAGACCGCCGGCACCGCGATCGACGTGGTCACGAACACGACGGACACCATCGCCCCGACGCTGAGCCCCGTGCTCGCGCCCGTCGGCGCACTGCTGCATCGCGTGCCCGCGACGCTCGACACCGTGACCTCCGTGCTTCCGCGGATCGCCGCCTCGCTCGACGACACCGTCGGCACCGTGACGGAGACGGTGCGCGGTGCGACCGCCGTTGCCGTGCTGCCGCCGACGACGGCTCCCGGCGGGCGTCCCGCCGCTCCCGAGCTCCGTGGCGTGCCGGATCCTGTCTCCGCCGCTTCTCCGCTCGCCGCTGCGCCCGCGTCGGATGACGCTCAGCGCGCGCCTGCGCTTCCCAGCCTCGACGACGCCCTCGGTGCGGCTGCGCTCTCTGCGCCCGCTGCGGCGACAGCACCGGGTGCGCCCGCGCAGCATCCGTCGGGCACCCCTTCGTCGGAGTTCGGCATGCCCGGCACCGGCTCCGCCTCGGGTGGCAGCGCCGGCGATGTGCGGCCGTTCGGCACCGTCTCCTCGACGTCGGCGGGCGCCGGCCTGCTGGCGGTCCGCTCCGGATCGGCAGGCGACGACCGCCTGCCGGCCTCCCCCGTCGCAGACCACGACTCCTCTCCCGACTGATCGGGGCACGGCCGTCTCCCAGGACGGCATGTGTCATCGCGCACACGCGCAATCCCCAGATCAGAAGGAAAGAGACCATGAATCGCATCGTCAAGCGCGCCCTCTGGGGCACGCTCCTCGCGGGCGGGATCACTCTCGCCGGCGCGACGGCGGCAAATGCCGCAGAGGGGCCGCCCAGTGGCGCCGACTGCGGCTGTGACGTCGTCAAGAGCGCTCTCACCACAGTCACGAATCTGCTGACCGGTCCCTGCGACCCGTCGCAGGGCGGCAGCGCCGGCGGGACAGGCGGCCTCCCCGCGGTCACGCAGGATGTCTCCCACCTCGTCACGGACACCCTCGGCACGATCGCCCCTGCGGCGCCTTCGCCCGGCGGATCCGGTGACGGCGCGGGGAACCCCGGTGGCTCCGGCCCGGGTTCCACCCCCGGCGGCACGGACACGGGAGGATCCGTGCCGGGCGGGACGGACACGGGCGGAGCCACCCCTGGCGGATCCGACTCCGGCGGCGGAGACCCCGGCGACGGAGGAACAGGCGGGGGCACGGTTCCCGTTCCGGGCGTCGTGACGCTTCCTGTTCCAGGAGTCGGCACCGTGCACGCCGGGGTCACCCCCGACGGGCTCGACGTGGGCAAGAACCTGAACGTCCTCGGCGTGAAGGACGATTGGGATCTCACCGCGGGCCCGAACGGCGTCGCGACGAACGACCGCATCGGCACGGACAGCACGAACGTCTTCGTCGACGCGGCCGTTCCCACCACCGGAACCACGGCACCGCACGCCGCCGTCACCTTGCCGAAGCTCGGCGGGATCACCGACGGCCTTCCGGGCCTTCCTTCGGTTCCGGGTCTCCCCGGCACCGGCGGCACCCCGGGCAACGGCGGTTCGCTGCCGGGGCTTCCGTCCCTGCCCATCGGCGACCTCAACGGCACGCTGGGCGGCCTGACCGGATCTCTCGGCGGCCTGACCGGCGGCCTTCCGGGCCTGCCCTCGGTTCCGGGTCTGCCCTCGGTTCCGGGCCTTCCCGGCGTTCCGGGCCTTCCCGGCACCGGTGGCACTCCTGGCGTGATCACCGTTCCCGTTCCTGGGATCGGCACCGTTCACGCCGGCACCACCCCTGACGGCCTCAACGTCGGAAAGAACCTCAACGTCCTCGGAGTCAAGGACGTCTGGGATCTGACCGCCGGCCCCAAGGGCGTCTCCACCACGGATCGCATCGGCACGGACGCCACGAACGTCTACGTCGACGCAGCGGTTCCGACCACGGGAGCCACCGCACCGCACGCATCCGTGACGCTGCCGAACCTCGGCGGGATCACGGGCGGGCTTCCGGGTCTTCCTTCGATCCCGGGCCTGCCCGGCACCGGCGGCACCCCGGGTAACGGCGGAACTCTCCCGGGCCTGCCGAACCTCGGAGGTGTCCTCGGTGGCCTGACCGGCAACCTGCCCGGCCTGCCCACCGTCCCGGGCCTGCCGGGCACGGGCGGCACGCCTGGTGTGATCACGATCCCGATCCCCGGGATCGGCACCGTTCACGCCGGCGCCACCCCTGACGGGCTGAACGTCGGAAAGAACCTCAACGTCCTCGGAGTCAAGGACGTCTGGGATCTGACCGCCGGCCCCCACGGAATCGCGACGAACGACCGTATCGGCACCGACAGCAGCAACGTCGACGTCGACGCCGCCGTCCCGACCGCAGGAACCACCGCACCGCACGCCACCGTGACCCTGCCGAACCTCGGCGGGATCACCGGCGGGCTCCCGGGCCTTCCCTCCGTTCCGGGCCTTCCTTCGATCCCGGGCCTCCCGGGAACGGGCGGCACCCCGGGCAACGGCGGAACCCTCCCGGGCCTGCCGAACCTCGGTGGAGTCCTCGGCGGGGTCACCGGATCCCTCCCCAGCCTGCCTTCGGTTCCCGGCCTTCCTACGGTTCCGGGCCTTCCCGGCACCGGCGGCACTCCGGGTGCGCCCGGCGTGGCGACTGTTCCGATCCCCGGGATCGGCACCGTTCACGCCGGCGCCACCCCTGACGGCCTGAACGTCGGAAAGAACCTGAACGTCCTCGGAGTCAAGGACGTCTGGGATCTGACCGCCGGCCCCAAGGGCGTCTCCACCACCGATCGCATCGGCACGGACGCCACGAACGTCTACGTCGACGCAGCGGTTCCGACCACCGGAACCACCGCACCCCACGCCACCGTGACCCTGCCGAACCTCGGCGGGATCACCGGTGGGCTCCCGGGTCTTCCTTCGATCCCGGGCCTGCCGAACCTCGGAGGTGTCCTCAGCGGTCTGACCGGCAACCTGCCGGGCCTGCCCACCGTCCCCGGTCTGCCTTCGATCCCCGGCCTGCCCGGCACCGGCGGCACCCCGGGCAACGGCGGGTCGCTGCCGGGTCTGCCGAACCTCAGCGGAGTCCTCGGCGGAATCACCGGCAACCTGCCCTCCGTCCCCGGGCTCCCGGGAACCGGCAACCCCGGTACCCCGGGCAACGGCGGAACCCTCCCGGGCCTGCCGTCGCTGCCCATCGGCAACATCGGCGGTGTCCTCAGCGGTCTGACCGGCAACCTGCCGGGCCTGCCCACCGTCCCCGGTCTGCCTTCGATCCCGGGTCTTCCCGGTACTGGCGGTTCCCTTCCCGGTCTGCCGAACCTCGGCGGAACCCTCGGTGGTCTGACCGGCAGCCTGCCGGGCCTGCCCAACCTCCCCCTCGGCAACCTCGGCGGCCTCGTCGGCGGTGTCGCGAGAGCCGTTCCGGCGGTGCTCACCGGCGTCGTCGGCGGGATCACCGGATCCCTTGCGGGCGTCGTCGGAGGGATCACCGGCTCGCTGCCCGGCCTGCCCACCGTTCCCGGAACCGGAACCCCGGGAACCCCGGGCACCGGAACTCCGGGCACACCGGGCACCGGAACCGGAACGCCCGGGACCGGCATCGGAGGAACCACCTCCGGCGTCGGCAACGGCGGAATCCAGCTCGTGTCCCACGTGACGCGAGGTCTGGCCGGGGCTGCGAGCAGCCTGCGCGCCGCGACCACGAGGAACGGCTCTCTCGCGCAGACGGGGTTCTACGACCCCTTCCTGCTCTTCGCCGGACTGATCCTGCTCGCGGCAGGCGCGGTCACGAAGGCCATCGAGCGTCCCTGACGTCTCAGTGCGGAGGGCCGTCCTCGCGGGCGGCCCTCCGCTTCGGCGCGCTCCGTCGTGCGAGACGATCGTCCTCCCGCATCGCCGAACCCCTGATCCGTGCGGTTGTCCACACGCCCCGTCCGCTCCCCCGCTGCGGAACCACCCGGCCGCTAGGGTGAGCCCATGACCCCCACCGTGGAGACTCCGGCAGGCCTCGGCCCCGGTGCGGCGGGAGCACCCGCCCGCGCGAAGACCGCCGGATCCGGCCAGCCCCTGCGGGACTACCGCGTGCATCGCTACGTCAACGCGTTCTGCCCGACGTGCCACGAAGAGGATCCGGATCGCCCGCTCGCCGACGTCCGCCGGCTGAGCGGCTGGCTGGCCGTGCGGGACGATCGGGTCTGGCTGGAGCGCGGGTGCCCGGAGCACGGGCTGCAGCGCACGATGTACGACGAGTCGGCCGAGATCCTCACCTACCTCGAGCAGTGGACCGCGCCGACGAAGGTGCACGAGCCCGACCTCTCCGGCAACTTCAAGCCGGTGCCCTCGGCCTACGAGGACGGCCTGCCCGAGATGCAGACGCAGCACACCTGCATCCTGCTGGAGGACCTCACCGACCACTGCAACCTGCGCTGTCCCACGTGCTTCGCGGAGTCGAGCCCCGCGGCGAGCGCGATCGCCCCGCTCGCGGAGGTGCTCGCCTCGGTCGACGCGCGGCTGGCACGGGAGAACGACCGCATCGACGTGCTCATGCTCTCCGGCGGCGAGCCGACCCTCTACCCGTGGCTCGAACAGCTGCTGGAGCATCTCGTGGCCCGCCCGGTCGTGCGCATCCTGCTGAACTCGAACGGTCTGCGCATCGCGCAGGACGACGCGCTCGTCGCGACGCTCAAGAAGCACCGCGAGCGGGTCGAGGTGTACCTGCAGTACGACGGCGAGAGCGCCGAGGCGTCGGCGTATCACCGCGGAGCGGACATCCGCCGGTTCAAGGAGCGGGCGCTCGCACGGCTCAGCGAGGCGGGGGTGTTCACGACTCTCACGATGACTGCGGCCCTGGGCGTCAACGACGGCGAGATCGGCGCCGTGATCCGCCGCGCCATGGAGACGCCCTACGTCGGCGGTGTCACGATCCAGCCCGTGTTCGGATCCGGCCGGTCGGCAGGTATCGACCCGCACGACCGTCTCACGCACACGGGAGTGCTGGCACGGCTGGCACCGCAGACCGACGGCGAGGTCACCTGGAAGGATCTCACCGCGCTGCCCTGCAGCCACCCGCACTGCTGCTCGGTCGGGTACCTGCTCAAGGACGACTCCGGATCCTGGAACTCGCTCACCAAGCTCGTCGGCCACGACAAGCTCAAGGACTTCCTCGACCTGAACCCCGACCTGATCGCGAACCGGATCGCCGACAGCGGCATCAATCAGAAGCTCAAGGACTCGGTCAAGCAGTCGCTGCTCGACCTCCTCAGCGAGCAGTCCTCGTTGTCGCACCCGTCGATCGGATCCCTCTGGAAGGACATCTGCACGGGCTGCGACCTCGGCATCGGCACGCTCACGAAGCTCGCCACCGCCGCGCTGCCCGGTCAGCACAAGCGGCTGCGTCGGTTCCTCGGCGAGCGCGTCAAGCGCATCACGGTCAAGCCCTTCATGGACATCAACACGATGATCGAGGAGCGCCTCACGCAGTGCTGCGTGCATGTCGCGACCGTCAACGAGCAGACCTCGGCGCATCAGTGCGCCCCGTTCTGCGCCGTGCAGGCGTGGGCGCCGCTCTCCCGCACGCGCATCTCGACGGCGACCGGGTCCGCGGGCGCCCGCGCGGCCGGAGCCGCGTCCGAGGCAGGTGTCGACGCCGGCGACCGGACGCGCCTTCCGCTCTCGGTGGGGCGCTGAGCCATGACCTCCGCCCGTCCCGATCCGTCCTCCGCCTCTCGGGGCGAGGGCGTGACCGGGGAGCCCGGCGAACTCGACCTGTCCGGCCTGAACCGCTATGACGAGACGGTCGGATCCCCTGCTCCGCCCTTCGATCCGCTGCGCCTGTGCGTGTTCACCACGGTCGCGCTCATCGCGTGCGTCCTCGGCCCGATCGCGGTCCTGGGCTTCGCGCTCATCGCGATCGCCGGATACGCGCGCGCCCGCCGGCAGGGGCTGCTGCGGTCGAAGTGCAAGCTCGGCGACACCCGTCTCGTGCTCGCCTACCTCTCGGCGCTCGCGGTGCTCGCCGCCGTCGCGACCCCGTTCTGGGTGATGTTCTGGATCGGGCGGTTCTGATGTTCCCGACGCTGCAGGATCTGCTCGGGCCGTGGGCGCCGCCGCTCGAGACGCACGGCTTCTTCGTCGCGCTGGGGCTGGTGGCGGCGGGGATCGTGTTCCTCATCGAACGCCGCCGGCGGGGCGTCACCGATCCGCGGGTCGCGTATCTCGTGCTCGGGGCACTGATCGGGGCCGCGATCCTGAGCCGCCTCGGCACGTGGGCGCAGCACATCGACCTCACGAAGAACCGCGACCTCGTCTCGCAGCTCACGCACGGCAACGCCTCGATCCTGAGCGCCCTGGTCGGCGCCTGGCTCGGCGTGCACGTGGCGAAGAAGATCGTCGGATACCGGGACCGCAGCGGCGACCTGTTCGCGCCCGCCGTGGCGATCGCGATGGCGATCGGTCGGTTCGGCTGCCTCTTCACGGAGCGCCCCGGCACCCCCACCGGCGCAGACTGGGGCATCGTCCTGGATCCGGCCGCCGCCGCACGGGTCGGATCCCCGGCGGGCGTGCCGCTGCACCCGAGCTTCGTCTACGAGATCGCGTTCCACGTGGCCGCGTTCTGCCTGCTCTGGTTCTGGCTGCGCCACCGCGACATCGCCGCCGGGGAGACTCTCACCCTGTACATCGCGGCCTACGGCATCTTCCGGTTCTTCGTCGAGTTCGTGCGCGGCAACGACGTCGCCTGGATCGGTCTGACCCGACCCCAGCTCTTCCTGATCGTCACGATCCCGCTCCTGCTCGCCCGCATCGTCTGGAAGGCGCGACGCGGCGCCTTCCCCGTCATCCCCAGGAGGACCCCGAGTGAACAGCACGCCTGACCTCCCGTCCGAACCGGATCCGGGGCAGCCGCCGACGCCGCCGGAGCACCCGCCCGCGGTGCCGGGACCCCCGAGTCCCCCCGAGCCGCCGGCGCCACCGGTGCCGCCGCTCGCGCCGCCCCTGACCCCCGCACCCGTCCCTCCGCCGGGTCCGGTGGCCCCCGCGGGCCCTCCCCCTGGCGCCCCGGCGGCCGGCGCGTATCCCGCGTATCCCGCACCTCCCGGGGCGTACCCGGCGGCTCCGGGCGCCTATCCGGGAGCACCGGGCGCCCCAGGAGGCCCCGGCGGCTACACCCCCTACGCCGGCCAGCCCGGCCCCGCGCCCCGCCCCGGGCTGGGCTTCGGCGCCGGGATCGGCGTCGGAACGGCGGTGGGCTGCGGATCCCTGCTCCTCGCCCTGATCCTGTTCTTCAGCCTGACCAGCCTCGGCACGGCGATCTCGATCGGCGCGCTCGTGCTGCCGCTGGTCCTCGGTGCGGTGCTGCTGATCTGGCGGAAGACCAGGGGCATCGGCGTCGGGGTGCTCATCATCTCCGCGGCGGCGTGGATCGTCGTGATCGGGCCGTGCCTGGGGATGTTCAACGGGTTGTGACGCGCGAGGCGTCGAGGGACGGCGACCTGCCCCCTCCTCGCGGCGAAGGTGCATAGGTTAGGCTTACCTACCTACCCGTTCCCTTCTCCGAGGAGACCCATGACCTCCCTCCGCCTCCGCCGCGGCGCGGCCGTACTCAGCCTCCTGACCGCCGGCGCCCTCGCGCTGTCCGCGTGCTCGACCGGATCCGCACCCGGCGCGACCGGTGGCGGATTCTCCGACGGCGCCTTCCCCGCGACCGTCGAGCACGTCTACGGCAAGACCGTCATCGAGTCCGCACCCAAGAGCGTGGCGACGATCGGCTGGGGCAGCTTCGACGCGGCGATCGCCCTCGGCACCATCCCCGTCACGATTCCGACGGCGAACTTCGGCGACCCCGACGGCGACGGCTACCTCGCGTGGACCAAGGACGCGATCGTGGCCGACAAGGCGAAGCTGCCGCCGCTGCACGACGAGACGGACGGCATCCCGTACGAGAAGATCGCCGACACCTCGCCGGACCTGATCCTGGGCGCGAACTCCGGCCTCACGAAGCAGGAGTACCAGACGCTCACCAAGATCGCGCCCACCATCGCCTATCCCGGCGCTCCCTGGGGCACCTCCTGGCGCGACTCGACCACCATGGTCGGCACGGCGCTGGGCAAGTCCGCCGAGACGAAGACGCTGATCGCCGACACCGAGAAGGCCATGGCGACCGAGATGGCCAAGTACCCCGCCGCCACCGGGAAGACGGGCATGGTCATCTGGGTCGACGCGAAGGATCCCGGCAAGGTGCAGTACTACACGCCGA
The DNA here is from genome assembly GCF_002257455.1 of Microbacterium sp. 13-71-7. Classification (GTDB taxonomy): domain Bacteria; phylum Actinomycetota; class Actinomycetes; order Actinomycetales; family Microbacteriaceae; genus Microbacterium. The sequence continues at coordinate 6,947 of NZ_NCKN01000039.1, read as the reverse complement.
ACGACACCCGCGTGAAGTACCTGAACGACCTGGGCTTCGCCACCCCGGCGTCCCTCAAGGACCTCGCCAAGAACGAGAAGGGCTTCGTCGGCACGATCTCGGCCGAGCAGGCGGACAGGCTCGACGCCGACGTGGCGGTCGTCTACGTGCAGGGCGGCGATCTGTCGACCCTGCAGAACGACCCGCTGCTCAGCCGGATCCCCGCCGTGAAGAAGGGCTCCGTCGCGCTCATGAACGACGAGGAGCTGCTCATGGCCGTCTCCGCGCCCACTGTGCTGTCGATCCCGTGGGCGCTGCCGACCTACGCGAAGATGCTCGGCGAGGCCGCCGCCAAGGCCTGATGAACCTCGCTCCCGCGCCGACGACGCCCGCGTCGGGCTCCGGTGCACGCCGTCGCGTGCGTCTGAGCCCGGGGTGGGCGATCGTCGTGTGCCTGGGCGCCATGCTCGCCGCGGCCGCGCTCTCGCTCGCCCTCGGCGCACGGATCGTGCCGCTCGACGCCGTGTGGGACGCTTTCCTGCGCCCCGACGGATCCACGGATCAGGCGGCGGTGCTCTCGCGGGTGCCCACGACGATCACCGGGCTGCTCGTCGGCGCCGCGCTCGGCATGGGCGGCGCCGTCATGCAGGGCATGGCCCGCAACCCCCTCGCCGACCCCGGTCTGCTCGGCGTGAACGCCGGCGCATCGCTGTTCGTGGTGCTGGGCATGACGCTGTTCGGATGGCAGGCGCCGCTCGTGATCGTGTGGTGCGCCCTGGCCGGCGCCGCCGTGGCGGTCATCGTCGGCTACGGCGCCGCCGCGGCGAGTCCGGGAGGCGCGACCCCCGTGACGCTCGCTCTCGCGGGGGCGGCGGTCGCGGCCATCGCGACGGCCGTGATCACGGGGATCCTCATCGTCGACGAGTCGACGCTGGAGAGCTTCCGCTTCTGGCAGGTCGGATCCCTGACCGCCGCATCGTTCCCCTCGCTCGCGCAGCTGGGGGGCTTCCTCGCCCTCGGCGCCGTGCTGGCGGTCGCCTGCTCCGGCCGGCTGAACGCGCTCGCCCTCGGGGACGACGTCGCCCGCGGGCTGGGCGTGCGCGTCGGCGCCTCCCGCCTCACCGCGGTGCTCGCCGTCGTGCTGCTGTGCGGCGCCGCGACGGCGCTCGCGGGGCCGATCGGCTTCGTCGGGCTCGCGGTGCCGCACGCGGTGCGCTTCCTCGTCGGAGCCGACTACCGCTGGATCGTGTCGCTGTCCGCCGTGGGCGGAGCCACGTTCCTCCTCGTCTGCGACGTGATCGGCCGGATCCTGGCCCGCCCCGGCGTGCTCGAGGTGGGCATCGTGACGGGCGTGATCGGAGCGCCGGTCTTCATCGCACTGCTGCGCCGGCGGAAGGCGGTCGGGCTGTGACCGTTCTCGACACCGCACGTCCCGTTACGGCGTCCGCGCCCGCGGATCGGCTCCATGCCTCCCGTCGCCGCCGGGCGGCGCGGGACACGGTGCTCGTCGCGGGCCTCGCCCTCGTCATCCTGGCGCTGTTCGGCGCCGCGCTGGTGTTCGGCGCGAAGACGCTCTCCCTTCCCGACGTGCTGCGCGCGCTCACCGGCCAGACCGTTCCGGGTGTGAGCTTCGCCGTGGTCGAGCTGCGCCTGCCCCGCGCGGTCGGCGCGCTGCTGGCGGGGGCCTCGTTCGGCCTCGGCGGCATGCTGTTCCAGACCCTGCTGCGCAACGTGCTCGCGAGCCCCGACGTGATCGGCATCAGCACCGGATCCAGCGCGGCCGCGATCACGGCCATCTCGTTCTTCGGCGCCTCGGGGCTCGTGGTCTCCGGCGCGGCCATCGCCGGCGGTCTCGCGACCGCACTCCTGATCTGGGTGCTGGCCTACCGGCGGGGACTCTCCGGCCTGCGCTTCGTGCTCGTCGGCATCGGCGTCGCCGCGGCGCTGCAGGCGGTGATCAGCTACGTCCTCACCCGCTCCGACGTCAAGGCCGCAGAGCAGGCGACGGTGTGGATGGCCGGATCCCTCAGCCGCAGCCTGTGGGACCAGCTCGCGCCGACCGCCCCCGTGCTCCTCGTGCTGCTGGCGATCGCGATGCTGGCGGCGCGCCACCTGCCCGTGTTGCGCCTCGGCGACGACTCCGCGACGACTCTCGGCGCACGTCCGCAGAGCTCCCGGATCCTGCTGATCGTCTGCGCGGTGCTGCTCATCGCGGTGGCGACGTCGCTGACCGGGCCGATCTCGTTCGTCGCGTTCCTCGCCGGGCCCATCGCCCTGCGGCTGGTCCGGCGCGACGCGGCACTCCCGCTCGTCTCCGCCCTCCTCGGCGCGATCATCGTGCTCGCCGGTGATGCGGTCGCGCAGCATCTTTTCCCGATCACGCTGCCGGTCGGCGTCATCACCGGCGCGATCGGCGCGCCCTTCCTGCTCTGGCTCCTGATGAGAGGACGCACGCGCGCATGAGCTCGCACACCCTCGAGGCGACCGGCCTGACCGTCGGCTACGACGGCGACCCCGTCATCGAAGACCTCGACCTGGCCCTGCCCGGATCCGGGATCACGATGATCGTCGGCGGCAACGGCTGCGGCAAGTCGACCCTGCTGCGCACGCTCGCGCGCCTGCTGAAGCCGCGCAGCGGATCCGTGCTGCTGGACGGATCCGCGATCGCCCACCTGCCCACCAAGGAGGTCGCGCGCGTCGTGGGCCTGCTGCCGCAGGCGCCGGTCGCCCCCGACGGGATCACCGTCGCGGACCTCGTCGATCGCGGTCGCACCCCGCACCGCGGCTGGCTGGGCGGGCGCGACCACCGCGACGACGAGGTGGTGGCCGACGCCCTGCAGGTGACCGGCATGGCGGAGTTCGCCGAGCGCTCGATCGACGAGCTCTCGGGCGGACAGCGCCAGCGCGCATGGGTCGCGATGGCCCTCGCGCAGGAGCCAGACATCCTGCTGCTCGACGAGCCAACGACCTACCTCGATCTCGCGCACCAGGTCGAACTGCTGCAGCTGCTCGTACGGCTCTCGCGCGAGCGGGGCACCCAGGTCGTCGTCGTCATGCACGAGCTCAATCTGGCGACGCGCTACGCCGACCATCTCGTCGCGATGCGCGACGGCCGCATCGTCGCCGAGGGCGCTCCGGGCGACGTCGTCACGGTCGAGCTGCTCCGCGAGGTCTTCGACCTCGAGGCCGTCGTGATCCCGGATCCGGTCGCCGGCACGCCGATGATCGTGCCCGTGGACGTGCACCGGGGCTGACCGCGCCGGGTTGACTGCGCGACGCGCCTAGGATCATGGCATGGGCACCGCGGACGTCGAGATCAAGGGGCGTCCGGTCGATGCGCAGACCCGCTGCGTGCACTACCGCACCGAGCTCGACGTCGTCGCGATCCGCTTCGTGTGCTGCGGGGAGTTCTACCCCTGCCACCTCTGCCATGCCGAGACGGCCGACCACCCGGCCCGTCCCTGGCCGCTCGCCGAGCAGGGTGCGAAGGCCGTGCTGTGCGGGGTCTGCGGCCATGAGCTCGAGATCCGCGACTACCTCGGCGCGACCGCCTGCCCGCGGTGTGCAGCCGCATTCAACCCGCGCTGCGCCCTGCACGCGGACCTGTACTTCGAGGTCGCGCCGGCGGCCGACGATGAACCGGAGGCGCCATGAGTCCTGAAACCCTCGAACTCGAGTATGAGAAGCTCTTCCTGCGATTCGATCGCGGCATCTTCGAGCTCTTCGAATTCCCGCCGACGACCGACTTCCACTTCCGAACGCCCGCGCAATGGCTCGCGGTCCAGTTCGACGCGCGCCGTGCCGACAAGTGCAGGCTGCGATTCGGTTTCGTCGAATCGCCCGATGCCCCGCTCTTCGGGACTCAGATGGTGCCCTTCGTCTTCACGCACACGCCGTCCGCCGTGTTGCCGCAAGCGGCGGAGGGCGTGTTCCGCGAGTACTTCGCCCGCGTCGCCGAGGCGACTGGTCGGCGACTCGGCGCTTAGCGGGGTTGCCGGGCTCGGGTCGCGGACTGCGGGCTCGGTGCCGACCGACCCGGCATCAGGGCTGCGTCGGTTCCTCCAGCACTTCGTCCTGCAGAGTCGCAGAAGTCCTGCGGAAGCGGCACCCGATCGCGGCCGCGTCACCGTCTCTGCTCTTCAGCCCTTCAGCCCTTCAGCCCGGAGTGCGCCAGCCCCTCGACGAACTGCCGCTGCGCGACCAGGAACACCACGAGCACCGGCACCACGGTCATGGTCGCGGCCGCCAGCTGGGTGTTCCACATCTCTCCGCCGTACGCGTCGGTGTAGCGCGTGAGCGCCTGGGGCAGGGTGAACAGGTCCGGCGAGGTCAGGTAGACGGTGGGCTCGAGGTAGAGGTTCCACGACGCCAGGAACGTGAGGATCGCGACCGCCGAGAGGGCCGGCTTCGCGAGCGGCAGGCAGATCCGCCACCAGATCGCCAGCCTGCCGAGCCCGTCGAGCCGCGCGGCCTCCTCCAGCTCGACCGGCAGGGCGATGAAGAACTGCCGCATGATGAACGTCGCAAGAACGCACGGCGCGGCCAGGGCCGTCACGAGGATCAGCGGCCAGTGCGTGTTGATCAGCCCCACGCTCTTGAACATCTGGAAGAGCGGGACGATCGTCACCTCGCCCGGCACCAGGAGCCCGACCAGCACGACGAGGAAGAGCACGTTCTGCCCCGGGAAGCGCAAGCGGGCGAAGGCGTAGCCGGCGAGGCTCGACACCAGCAGCACGATGAGCGTCACGACCACCGCGATGTAGACGCTGTTGGCGTACTGGCGGGCGAAGGGCTGGAAGCCGAAGGCCTGCACGTACGCGTCCCAGGTCGGCGATGCGGTGAAGATCGAGGGCGGAGCGGCGAAGATCTCGTTGAGCGGCTTGAACGAGGACGCGACCATCCAGATCGTCGGCACGACGAACGGCAGCGCCATCACGCCGAGCGCGACGTAGAGCACGATCCGGCGGAGGATCCGACCCCGGGAAGGCCTCGCCCGCGCGTTCCGCGGCGTCGGCACGCGGATCCCCGCCCTGGCGCCGGTGAGCGTCTCAGTGCTCATAGAAGACCCACTTCCTTCTGAGCTGCCACTGCAGCACGGTGAGCAGCATCACGAACGTGAGCAGCATCAGCGCCAGGGTCGAGCCGTAGCCGATGTTGTTGAACGTGAACGCCTGCTGGAAGACGTAGTAGACGAGCACAGTCGTGGAGAGCGCGGGCCCGCCCTCGGTCAGCACGGCGATCTGCGCGAACGCCTGCAGCGCGCCGACGATCGTGATGATGCTCGTGAGCAGCAGCGTCGGGGAGATGAGGGGCAGCGTGATGCGCGCGAAGATCGTGCGGCTGCCCGCACCGTCGATGCGCGCCGCCTCGTACAGCTCGCCCGGCACACCCTGCAGCGCGGACAGGAACAGGACCATGTTCACGCCGACGCTGCGGATGACCTGCGTCACGATGACGGCGCCCATCGCCGTCGGCCCCTCCTGCAGCCAGTTCGGCCCGTGGATCCCGAGCTGCGCGAGCATCGCGTTGATCCCGCCGTTGTCCTGGAGGAGGAAGCCCCAGACCAGGGTCCACGCGACGACGGAGATCACCACCGGGGAGAAGAACAGGGTGCGGAAGAACGTCACCCCGCGGAACCGGCGGTTGAGCATCACGGCCAGGCCGAGCCCGAGTCCGATGTTCAGCACGACGACGCCGAGGGAGAACACCGCGGTGGCGCCCAGCACGCTCGGCAGCTGCGGATCCGCGGCGAGCGCGGCGTAGTTCTCCCCGCCGACGAAGCGGAGCTGCCCGGTGAAGATGTTCCACTTGTTCAGGCTGTAGAAGATCGCGAGGCCCACGGGGATCAGCACGAACAGCACGACGCCGATCAGCTGCGGCGCGATGAAGAGGTAGCCGGCGGCGGCGTCCCGGCGCCTCATCGTCCAGAACCTCCTGCGGCGCGCGGCCACGGGGCGCGGTCCGGCCGAGGCCGGGGAGGCGTCGGAGCGCGCCTCCCCGGTGACGGTGGCTGCGGCGGTCATCGTCCGCCCGCGAGGAGCGGGGTGATCGCGGAGCAGACCGACGTCAGCACCTTCTTCACATCCGCATCCGGCTTCCACATCGCGTCCAGGGCCGTCTTCCCCTTCTGTGCGATCTCGGCGGGGCTGGTGTGGTTGGGCAGGGTGACCGCTCCGGCCAGTTGATCCACGACCACTGTCTGCAGCTGGTCCGCGCTGAGCTTGGTGTTGTTCGCCGCCAGCTTCTCGCCGGTCAGCAGCGACTTCCGCGCCGAGGGGAAGAACTGCGAGAGCTTGGCGCTGTTCTCGGGCCCGGTGAGATAGGCGAGGAAGGAGGCCGCCTCCTGCGGGTGCGCGCTCGTGCGCAGGACGCCCACGCCCGCCTGCCCGATCACCGAGTAGGACCCGGCGGGCCCGGCGGGAAGCGGGATGACGTCGTAGCCGAAGCCTCCGGTGAGGAGCGACACCCGGGAGACCTGCGCCACCGTGAAGGCGGAGTCCCCCGCGAAGAAGTCGGCCTTGGTCCCCGGCCCCGGCATGGCGGAGTCCTTGAAGACGGCGTCGTGCAGGAAGGTGAAGGCGTCGACCATCTTGCCGTCGTCGAAGGTGCACTTCGTGCCGTCGGCGTTCCACGCGCTCGCGCCCCAGCCGGTCCAGACCGTGGCGAGGGTGTTCCAGGCCGAGAAGTCGAAGTCGCGGATGACGAACCCCGCCTTCCCGGTCGCGGCGTTCACGGCCGCCCCCGCCTTCGAGACGTCGTCCCAGGTCAGCCCCGAGGAGGGCAGCGACTGGCCTGCGGCGGCGAGGAGGTCCTTGTTCACGTAGAGCGCATAGGGCGAGTTCGAGAAGGGGTAGGCGTAGAGCTGCCCCTCCTTGGAGAACTCCGCAGTCGCGCTGGGGAGCAGGTCGTCGTATCCCCACCCCTTCGTCTCCTTCAGCACGGGGGTGAGCGGGAGGAGGGCGTCGGAG
>NZ_NCKN01000372.1 GCF_002257455.1 Microbacterium sp. 13-71-7 | reverse complement strand
CCGGGCGGACGCCCGCACGCCTCACCACGATCGGATCCCATGACGACCGCAGCGACGCCGGATCCCCGCCGCATCCCGGGGATGGCCGATGTCGCGCGCCTGGCCGGGGTCTCGGCGCAGACGGTCTCCCGCACGCTGAGCGGCAACCCGAGCGTGCAGCCCGAGACCAGGGCGAAGGTGCTCGCCGCCGTCGACCAACTCGGCTACCGCCGCAACAACGCCGCCCGCGCGCTGTCCTCCGGGCGGAGCAGGGCGATCGGGGTCGTCTCCCTCCGCACCGGGTTCTACTCGCGCAGTGCGGTCGCGGTCGGCATCGAGACCACCGCGTCCGAGGCGGGCTACATCGTGAACTCCGTCACGACGCCCTCGCTCGATGCGGGCGAGATCGAGCAGGCCATGTCGCGCCTCGCCGACCAGGGCGTCGAGGGCATCGTGCTCGCCGTGCCCCTGATCTCCACCACGCGCGCGATCGACGAGCTGACCCGCACACTGCCGACCATCACGATCGACGGCTCGCGCACGGCATCGACCCAGGTGGTCGCCGTCGATCAGCGGGAGGTCGGACGGATCGCGACCCGCCACCTGCTGGATCTCGGCCACGAGACGGTCTGGCACGTCGCAGGCCCGCAGGAATGGCTCGACGCGTCGAGCCGCACCCAGGGCTGGCGCGAGGCCCTCGCCGACGCAGGCCGCGAGGCGCCGCCGGAGATCGTCGGAGACTGGTCCCCCGCCTCGGGCCATCGTGCAGGGCAGATCCTGGCGCGCATCCCCGAGGTGACCGCGGTCTTCGTCGCGAGCGACGAGATGGCGTTCGGCCTCGCCCGGGCGTTCGGGGAGCTCGGCCGGACGATCCCCGACGACGTGTCGATCGTCGGCGTCGACGACATCCCGCTCGCGGAGTTCTGCTCCCCCGCACTCACCACGGTCGCGCAGCCGTTCATCGACGTGGGCCGCATCGCCGTCGAGCACCTCCTGCACGCGATCTCGCACCCCGGCGCCGTGCCCCCGGCCGAGTCGATCCCACCGCAGCTCGTCCTGCGCCGGTCGACCGCCGCGCCCCGCCGCTGACCGCCACACCCGACGCGCCCCGAGTCCGACCGCCACACCCGACGCGCCCCGAGACCGACCGCCACACTCCACGGGCGAGCCGACCCCGCCGATGACCGCCCTCGCGGCATCGCGCCGCGCAGCGGGCCTGCCGCACGACGCCGCCGCATGGGCCGCATGGTGACGCCGCACCGTGCGTCCTCGCCATCCTGCCGCACCATGTTTGCGATATCTCACTACGCAGGTCAGATCACGATATTCCCGGAAATTTCTTGATGTTAGCGATAACTTGCGAGTACCGTGGCCCGTGTTCTCCCCGCCTCGATGACGCAGCAAGGAAGACCGATGCCTCCACAGTTCCTGTCCCTCCCCCGTCGATCACGGGGCGTCCTCGCCGCCGGAGCCGCGCTCGCGATCACCGCGACGACGCTCACCCTCGGCGCCGTCGCCCCGGCGCATGCCGACGCCGCCCCTCCCGCGGGCGCCGCGATCCCCGACACGGGCTACACGCTGCTCGACGTCGACTCCGAGTCGGCGCCCTACCCCGCCCCGCCCTCGCTCGACGGCACCGCGAAGGGCGCGTTCGACGGCGACTACTCGACCCAGTGGGCGTCGAACTACAACGGCGGCACGCCGGATCCGATGCCGCACTACCTCACGTTCGACATCGGAGCCGAGCACGCCCTCACCGGACTCGGCTACTCCGTCAAGGTGCAGGGCAACGGCCCGGCCAAGGACGTGCAGGTGCTCACGACGAACGACGCGGCCGTCGCCAAGGACGGCAAGAGCAGCGGCTGGGCACCCGCGGGCACGGCGACGTTCTCGCAGCCGACCAGCAGAACGCAGATCCAGTACGTCACCTTCGCCCAGCCCGTGTCGGCGCGCTACGTCGAGTTCAAGATCCTCGACGCGGTCAACGGCTCGAACAACGCCTCGGCCTCCGAGATCGTCGCGTACACGACGGATCCGATCATCGCGCCGACGCCCACCCCGACACCGACCCCCACGCCCAAGCCGGCGGCCGCGACCGTCACCACGGACTCGGTCGACAACAGCACGTGGAACTACCCCGACGACACCCCGGCCAGCCCGTTCATCGACGCCGACGGCACCTTCCACTTCGGCGAATCGCACGCGAACTACTACAACGAGCCGGACGGCAGCAACGGCGACATCCGCCAGTGGAACTGGTACACGGGCTCGAACTTCGACACCGCGAAGCCCGACGACGCCCTGAACGCCGCGGGCACGAACCCGGACACCACCGACTTCTGCAACGCCGGCCCGACCGGCGTGGAGTCGACCAAGGCACCGGCCGGATCCAGCTACACCCAGCCGAACTACT
>NZ_NCKN01000371.1 GCF_002257455.1 Microbacterium sp. 13-71-7 | reverse complement strand
AGGACCGCGAGCGCCGGAGTCCACCGTCCCGGCACCCGGAAGGCGAGCAGCGCTGAGGTGGCGATCGCGGCGAGGACGAGCACTCCGATCACCGTCGGCAGCAGATCGATCCCGCCCGTCATCCCCCGCTCCTCCCCGGTGGTCGCGCGCTCAGGCGTCGAGCGCGTCGGGTCCCTGGGTCACGAGCATGTGGAACTGCGCCGCGTCGAGGATCCGCACCCCCAGCTCCTCCGCCTTGGCGAGCTTGGATCCGGCGCCGGGCCCCGCGGCTACGAAGTCGGTCTTCTTGGAGACGCTCGACGCGGCCTTGCCTCCGGCCTGGATGATCGCCTCCTGCGCCCCCTCTCGGGTATAGCCGTCAAGGATCCGGTCGCGACGACGGTGAGCCCGTCGAGGACCCCGCCCGCCGCGGCCGCGGCTCCCGGCCCGGCGTGCCCCGGTGTCGCCCACTGCACGCCGGCGTCTGCCCAGCGCTGCACGATCTCCTGATGCCAGTCGATCGTGAACCAGTCCAGGAGGGAGTCGGCGATGATCCCGCCGACGCCCTCGACCGCGGCGAGCTCCTCGCGGGACGCGGCCCTGATCGCATCCAGGGATCCGAACCACTGCGCCAGTGCGCGCGCGGCGACCGGGCCGACGTGGCGGATGTTCAGCGCGACCAGCAGTCGCCAGAGGTCCTTGGTCTTGGCCTTCTCGAGCTCGGCGAGCAGCTTGACGGCCTGGGAGGAAGGCTGGGACGCGTTGACGCCCTCCTTCTTCTCGGCCGCGGTCGGGTTGCGCCGGAACGGCGCACGGGTCTTCACGATCCCGTCCTCGTCCTCCTTCGGGAGGCCCGTCTCGGCGTCGCGGACGACCACCTCGATCGGCACGAGCTGCTCGAGCGTGAGCGTGAACAGGCCGGCCTCGGTCTCCAGCGGCGGCACCGCAGGGTGGCTCGGCTGCGTGAGGGCGGCCGCGGTGACCTCGCCGAGCGCCTCGACGTCGAGCGCGCCGCGAGATCCGATGTGCTCGACGCGGCCGCGCACCTGCGCAGGGCAGGACCGCGTGTTCGGGCAGCGCAGATCGATGTCGCCCTCTTTCGCGGGCGCGAGGATCGCGCCGCACTCCGGGCAGCGCTCCGGCATCACGAACTCCCGCTCGGAGCCGTCGCGCCGCTCGACCACCGGGCCGAGGACCTCGGGGATCACGTCGCCTGCCTTGCGCAGCACGACCGTGTCGCCGATGAGCACGCCCTTGGCCTTCACCACGTCCTTGTTGTGCAGCGTGGCCTGACGCACCACGCTTCCGGCGACGTGGGCCGGTGCCATCACCGCGAACGGGGTGGCGCGCCCGGTACGGCCGACCGACACGACGATGTCGAGGAGGGTGGTCTGCACCTCCTCCGGCGGGTACTTGTAGGCGATCGCCCAGCGCGGCGCGCGGCTCGTGGCGCCGAGTTCGTCGTGCAGGTCGAGCTCGTCGACCTTCACGACGATGCCGTCCAGCTCGTGCTCGATGTCGTGCCGGTGCTCGCCGTAGTACGCGACGAATTCGGCGACCTCATCGATCGTGGCGCAGACCTTGGTGTGCGGACTCGTGGGCAGCCCCCATTCCGCGAGCAGCTCATAGACCTCGCTCTGCGCGGAGACGGGCGGATCCGGCCACGCGCCGATGCCGTGCACGTACAGCGCGAGGGAATCGACGCGGAGCATCCCGGCCTCGAGCTCCATGCCGTCCTTCTTGTCGAGCTGCTGGCGCAGCCCTCCGCTCGCGGCGTTGCGCGGATTCGCGAAGGACGGGAAGCGCCGCGCGGCCGCCGTGCGGGCCTTCTCCTCGTCGAAGGGCTTCTTGGCGCCGCCACGGGACTGGAAGCGCTCCAGCGCCTCGGCATAGGCACGATCGCGGAACGCGGCCTGCGCGGCGTTCAGACGCTCGAAGGCGGCGACCGGGATGAAGACCTCGCCGCGCACCTCGACGATCGCAGGGTGCCCTGAGCCGCTGAGGCGCTCGGGGATCCCCGCGACGCGCAGGGCGTTCTCGGTCACGATCTCGCCGACCCGCCCGTCGCCCCGCGTGGCGGCGGAGGTGAGCACGCCGCGCTCGTAGCGCAGGTTGATCGCGAGACCGTCGATCTTGAGCTCGGTGAGCCAGGCGACGTCGCGACCGGCTGCGGCGCGGGTCTTCGCCGCCCACTCGCGCAGCTCGTCGAGCGAGAACACGTTGTCGAGGCTGAGCATGCGTTCGGCGTGCTCGATGGTCTGCAGGCCCGTCGCCTCGGCCGCGCCCACCATCTGGGTCGGCGAGTCCTGCCCCTGCAGCTCGGGGTGCAGGCGCTCGATCTCCTCGAGCCGGTGCATCCAGCCGTCGTAGGTGGCGTCGTCCACGAGCGAGGTGTCGCGCCCGTAGTACGCGTCCTT
>NZ_NCKN01000370.1 GCF_002257455.1 Microbacterium sp. 13-71-7 | reverse complement strand
CGCACAGTCGACGACGATCGCGTGCTGCACTCCGTGCACTCGACGTTCCTGCGGGGCGTCGACGTCGCCGAGCCGGTGCGCTACGAGGTCGAGCTCCTCCGCGACGGCCGCGGCTTCTCGACGAGGCACGTCCGCGGGCACCAGCACGGCAAGGTCGCGTTCCTCGCGACGGCGTCGTTCCACGTGCCGGAGGAGTTCCCCGAGCACGGGCCGGACATGCCGGAGGCGCCGGATCCGGAGACCCTGCCGTCGAGCGCCGAGGCGCTCACCGGCCACGAGGGCGCCGACGTCGACTACTGGTCGCACGACCGCAGCTTCGACATGCGGCACGTCCCCGGGCCGGTGTACGTGCGCGTCGAGGGAGAGCGCGTACCGCACCAGGCCGTCTGGGTGCGCGCGTTCGAGACCCTCGACGACGAGCCCGTGACGCATCAGCTCGCGATCGCATACGTCTGCGACTACACGATCCTCGAACCGGTGCTGCGCGTGCTCGGCCTGCCCTGGCGGGACGAGGGCCTCGTGACCGCGAGCCTGGACCACGCCATGTGGTTCCACGCGCCCGCCCGCGCCGACGAGTGGCTCCTGTACGCGCAGGAGAGTGCCGGCGTCTCCGACGGGCGGGGCCTCGGCCTCGGCCGCTTCTTCGACCGCACCGGCCGCCTCATCGCGACCGTCGCCCAGGAGGGCATGATCCGCCCGGGTCGCGCCCTCTGAGCATCACCCCGATCATCCCGACGATCCGTCGGATCCTGCCCCGAGAGGCGGATCCACCCCAGGAAGGGAGCAGCAATGGAGCTTTCCCGCTCAGCCCACGTCGACACCTTCGCCCGCGACGCACTGCCGCCGTTCGAGCTCTGGCCGACGCTGGAGTTCACGATCCCGGAGGTGCAGTACCCGGAGCGGCTCAACGCGGCCGTCGAGCTCCTCGACCGCGCGGTCGAGACGTTCGGCCCCGACCGTGACGCCGTGATCCTCGGCGACGGCACGCGGTGGAGCTACGGGGAGCTGCAGCGCCGCGCGAACCAGGTCGCCCAGGTGCTGACAGAGGATCTGGGGGTCGTGCCGGGCAACCGCGTCGCCCTGCGGCTGCTCAACGGACCCTGGGCCGTTGCCTGCTGGCTCGGCGCGCTCAAGGCCGGCGCGGTCGTGGTGACCACCATGGTCGCCTGGAAGCAGAGCGAGGTCCGCAACGTGTTCGAGCGGGTGCGCCCGTCGGCCGCGATCGTCGACCACCGTGATCTCGACGTCGTCGAGGGTGCCCTTCGCGACCTGCTGCCGGAGAGCGGCCTCGTGGTGTTCGGCGGCGAGGAGGACCGCCTGATGCGCGCCTGCGATTGCAAGGACGGCGCGTTCGCGGCGGTCGACACGGCCGCCGACGACGTGGCGCTGCTCGGCGCGACCAGCGGCACGACGGGCGCGCCGAAGATCACGATGCACTTCCACCGCGACATCCTCGCCAACGCCGACACCTTCGCGAAGCACGTGCTGCACCTGACGCCGGACGACGTCAGCGCGACCACCGCCCCGCTCGCGTTCACCTTCGGCCTCGGCGGCGCCGTGGTGTTCCCGCTCCGCACAGGAGGCGCCGCGGTGATCCTCGAGCGGGCCACCCCGATCGAACTCGCGCGGCTCATCGAGCCGCTCGGGATCACCGTGCTCTACACGGCTCCGACCGGGTATCGCGCGATCCTCAAGGAGGGCCTCGCCGAGGCGCTCCGCCGGCTGCGGGTCGGCGTCTCGGCCGGGGAGCACCTCTCCCGGGAGACCTTCGAGGCCGTAGCCGCGGCGACCGGCGTGCGGCTCGTGAACGGCATCGGATCCACCGAGATGCTGCACGTGTTCATCTCGGCGTCCGGCGACGACATCCGTCCGGGAGCCACCGGGCGGGCCGTGCCCGGCTATCGGGCGGCGATCCTCGACGACGACGGCCGGATCCTCGGACCGGGCCGGCCGGGGCGTCTCGGCGTCATCGGGCCCACCGGATGCCGCTACCTGGACGACCCGCGGCAGACGGCGTACGTGCACGACGGATGGAACATCACCGGCGACACCTTCGTGCAGGACGAGGACGGCTACTTCACCTTCTACGCCCGCAGCGACTCGATGATCGTGACGGCCGGCTACAACGTCGGCGCTCCGGAGGTCGAGGAGGCCATCGCCGCCCATCCGGACGTGCTCGAGGTCGCGGTCGTCGGCCGTCCCGACGCCGATCGCGGCACGATCGTCAACGCGTACGTCGTCCCCCGCGCCGACGTAGAGGTCTCGGAGGAGCTCACCGCCTCGATCCTCGCCCTCGTGAAGTCGCGGCTGGCGCTCTACAAGTGCCCTCGTCGCATCGACTACCTCGCCGCATTGCCCCGCAACCCCAGCGGCAAGGTGCAGCACTTCATCCTGCGCGACAGGGCCGCGGCCGAGGC
>NZ_NCKN01000038.1 GCF_002257455.1 Microbacterium sp. 13-71-7 | reverse complement strand
GCTGGCGATCGTCGTGCCCCTCATCACGATCGTCATCGCGCTCGTCTTCGCGAGCATGATCACGGTCGGCGGCCCGAGCCACGGACAGGTCAGGGGCCTCGTCGGATCGAGCTTCTACCGCGTGGTGTCGTTCTTCCCGTACGTGATCCCGGCGATCGTCATCGCGATCCTGTGGAGCATGATCTACGCCCCGAACGGTCTTCTGAACGGCGCGCTGGGCTTCCTCGGCATCAACACGAACGACTTCGCCTGGCTCGGCGATCAGCGCACCGCGATGGGCGCCACGATCTTCGTGATCGTGTGGAGCATGGTCGGCTTCTACATGGTGCTGTTCATCGCCGCGATCAAGGGGATCCCCGCGGAGACGCTCGAAGCGGCCCGCATCGACGGCGCAGGGCGCTACCGCACGGTGATCTCGATCCTGCTTCCGCAGATGCGCGACAACGTGCAGACCGCGTACATCTACCTGGGGATCATGGCTTTGGACGCCTTCGTCTACATGGCGGGCCTTAACGCTTCCGGCGGTCCGAACAACAGCACGCTGGTCATGAGCCAGTACCTGTTCCGCACGGCGTTCGAGAAGGGCCAGTTCGGTCTGGCCAGCGCGATGGGCGTGGTGCTCGCCGTTCTGACGCTGGTCTTCGCCGGTCTCGTGATCGGCGTGTTCCGCCTCGTCGGCGGCAAGGACGAAGGAGGACGCTCATGATTCTCGACACGCGCGCCGCAGTGACCGTCGACCCGAAGGCGGCCAAGAAGATCCGCGGCACGAAGTCGACCACGAGCGACAAGGTGGTCGGCGGCGTCTCGCACGTCGTCCTCGCCGTCTGGGCGCTCGTCGTGATCCTGCCGATGCTGTGGACGCTGCTCGGCTCGTTCAAGACGACCAAGGAGATCTTCAAGTCCCCGTTCGGGCTTCCCGCGAGCTGGAACTTCGACAACTACGTCAACGCCTGGGTGAAGAACAACTTCGGCCCGATGTTCCTGAACACGATCATCGTGGTCGGCTGCGCTCTGATCCTGGTGATGCTGCTCGGCGCGATGTGCGCCTACGTGCTCGCGCGGTTCTCCATCCCGGGCAGCAGGGTGATCTACTACCTGATGCTGGCCGGCCTCACCTTCCCGGTGTTCCTCGCCATCGTCCCGCTGTTCTTCATCCTGCAGGGCATGGGCCTGCTGAACACGCTGCCGGGTCTGATCATCACGTACGTCGCGTTCGCGCTGCCGTTCACGGTGTTCTTCCTGTTCTCGTTCTTCAAGTCGCTGCCGTACGAGATCCAGGAGGCCGCGTACGTCGACGGCGCCAGCGAGTGGCGGACGTTCTTCCAGGTGATGCTGCCGATGGCCAAGCCGGGACTCGCGGCCGTGGCGATCATGAACTTCCTCGGCCTGTGGAACCAGTTCCTGCTGCCGATCTCGTTGAACACGGATCAGAGCAAGTACGTGCTGTCCCAGGGCATGGCGAGCTTCGCCTCGTCGGCCGGCTACCAGGTCGACTTCGGCGCGATGTTCGCCGCGGTGATCATCACGATCGTCCCGGTGCTGCTCGTCTACATCCTGTTCCAGCGCCAGCTGCAGGGATCCGTCTCGCAGGGCACCTCGAAGTAGGCATCCCGCGACACCAAGGAGGGGCCGTCCTGTTCCGGACGGCCCCTCCTCGTGTCAGTGGACGGCTCAGGATCTCGTCGGCTGATGCGCCATGAAATACTGTCGCACCTCCTCCGGCACGACCGGGATCTGCTGCGGGCGGGAGCCGGAGCGGATCGAGAGCGCGCCCGCCACTCCGGCCGCGACCGCATCGCGGGCCGCGAGCGGGTTCGTGTCGGTGGGCCTCCCTGAGCGGACGAACTCGACGAACTCGCCGACCGTGAGCGGGTCCGCTCCCCCGTGCCCGCCGTCCCCTCCGTCCTCGATCGGATAGCGGACGTGCCCGTTCTCGAGGTAGTCGCTGCGCGCGTTCCAGAGGCGGATCTCGCCGCCGGTGCCGTCGTCGAAGTTCTCGATCCGCCCCTCGGTGCCGATGATCGTGTAGTTGCGCCAGTAGTCCGGGGTGAAGTGGCACTGCTGATAGCTCATCAGCACGCCGGAGTCCGTGCGCATCATGATCATCGAGATGTCCTCGACGTCGATCACCGGGTTCAGGTCCTGCTGCGCGAGGGGCGGCCAGTTGTCCGTCGAGAACCAGTCCCCCATGCGCCGGTCCGAATTGTCCCGACGCGACTCCACCTGCCCGTAGACGGCGAGGTCGCCCACGCCGACCACGGTCCGCGAGGAGGTGCCGGCGAGCCAGTGCATCACGTCGATGTCGTGCGCGCCCTTCTGCAGCAGCAGGCTCATCGACTTGTCCCGCTCGGCGTGCCAGTCCTTGAAGTAGTAGTCGCCGCCGTGGCCGACGAAGTGGCGGCACCAGATCGCCTTGACCTCGCCGATCTCGCCGCGGTCGATCACGTCCTTCATCATCCGCACCACCCGCATGTGCCGCATGTTGTGCCCGACGTAGAGCTTCGACCCGGTGCGGTACGCCGTCTCGAGGATCCGGTCGGCATCCTCGATCGAGATCGCGAGCGGCTTCTCGAGGTAGACGGGCACGCCTCCCTCGAGGAGCTCGACCGCGATGTCGGCGTGGGTGAAGTCCGGCGTCGTGACGAAGGCGCCGTCGAGGACGACGTCCGAGGCGAGCAGCGCCGAGACGGAGGCGAACACCGGGATGTCCCCGAACAGGCGCGCCGCGCGCTCATGCGTCTGCGGGGCGGGATCCACCGCCGCGACGACCCTGCCTCCGGCGGCCGCGACGTGCAGGGCCACGCCCGCACGCGCGCCGACGCCGATCACCGCCGCGCGGAACTCCCCGCTCGGCGGGGTCTGGTCGTGTTCTGTCATGTCGTTCCTTTCGGGTCGGTCGTGGCGAGGCCGGACCGGGAAGCGTTCCCGGTCCGGCCTGTTCCGCCGGTGCTAGCGCACGGTCAGCGTCACGTACTGCGTGGCGTCTCCCGACGCCTGCGGCGCGAGCCGCATGCGATCGTTCAGGTACTGCAGGGCGAGGCCGCTGTTGCGGTTGACCAGGCGGTACGTGGTGGATCCGACGAGCGAGGTGCCGTCTGTCGCGACGCGCTGCAGGTACCACTGGTCGCTGCCGCCCGGCGTGCCGAGGCCCGCGGCGGTCAGCGGCTGGGCGTCGGCCTGCGGTGCCCCGACGGTCACGACGGCGTCGACAGCGCGCTGCGCGGCGGGCGTGGAGCCCGTCACCTGCAGGTCCTTGCCGGTCGCGGCGTCGACGAGACGGTAGAAGCCGCTGTTCTCGCCGCTGCTCCCCCAGACGTCCTTCACGGGCGATAGCTTCCAGGTGGAGACCCCGGTCGCCGCTCCGTCGCCGCCGTCCAGCCCTGGTCCGCGGTTCGCCGTCACGGCCTTGCCGCCGACCCGCAGCACGTAGGCGGTGTCGGCGCTCACCGCGTTCCCCGCGGCATCGCGCGGCGTGTACTCGGTGCTCACCGCCGCGGATCCGTCGCCGGCGGACTGCGCGATGTCGACGACCTTCCCATTCAGATCCGAGATCGTCAGGAACGAACGCCCCGTGACGTTCTGGTTCGTCAGGCTCCCGTTGTCGAGCGAGGTGAGGTAGCCCCCGTTGGATCCGGCGGGCAGGAGACCCACGACCTTCCACGAGTTCGGGTCCCCGAGGTCGGCGCTCTCGTAGACGTTGCCGTCGTAGCCGACGATGCGGTAGAGCCCCGAGAACGCGTTGTACGAGATGGCCGACTCGTTGTTCGCCGACGGCAGGTACAGGTGGTTCGAGACCGGATCCTTGTAGTAGGCGCTGTTGGTGATGAGGTCGACCGTCTGCGCGGCACCCGTGCCGGGGTCGGCCTGGGTGACGTAGATGCCGCCCGTGACGACCTTGACGCCGTTCTCGTACCTGTCATCGACCGCCTTGAGCGTCAGGTCCTGGCCCGTCACCGGGTCGCGGTACGACACCGTGCGATCGGGGGCGGACTGGCCCGTGGCGTCGTCGACGATCGTGTGCGCCAGGGTGTTCGCCGTGTAGGTGCGCCCTGAGGCGTCGGCGAAGGTGATCAGATGGTCGGCGCCGACCTTGGCGGCCTGATACGACGCTGACGCGTTGTCGCCCGACCCCTTCCAGGCGATGAGGTCGGTCGCAGGGTCGTAGGACACGTTCAGTCCGCCGATGGAGTTGACGTTGCCGTCGACGCCGCCGATGCCGGGCTGGGACCACGCGCCGTCGTACCACTTCTGCCAGGTCCCGCTGGCCATGCCGCCGCTGATCGGCGCACGCGCCATCTCGGTCCAGCTGGCCAGGGTCGACGAGGCCGGCTTCTTGTAGATCTTCACGTTGTAGGTGATGTAGAAGTAGCCGGTCGAGTAGTCGATGAACAACCGGCAGCCGGAGTTCCCGAAGGGGTAGGACTGTCCCGGCGACGCGGTGCCGTCGATGACCTGGTCGTCGTCCCACGCCGAGGTGAGCGCGGGCCCGGCGTACTGCCAGGAGGCGCCCTCGTCCTTGGAGGTCGCGAGCAGGATCCGGTTGTTGTGATGCCCGGTCGAGACCTTCTCGGCGATCGTCGCGTTCGCCCCCTTGGTCTGCCACGGGTCGAACTGGAACTCGTCGTTGAGCAGGGCGTGCCAGATGCCCTGCGGATCCACCCACACGCCGATGACGTCGCAGTGGTCGTCCTGCTGCGGGGACGGGATCGGGAAGGCGGGATCCTTGTCCAGCTGATAGCAGATCGTGCCGGCGTCCGCGTAGTACGCGGGCGCCTGCACCCTCTGCGTGGTCGTGCCCATGCCCGCGGACACGGCGCCCATGTCGGTGTTGGTGAAGGTGCGCGCCCAGGCGCTCCCCGGGCTCGTGCTGTACGCGGTGAGGGCGTTCGTCCAGTGGAACTGCCCGTCCCTGCCGAGATAGGCGGATCCGGCGATGTCGCTGGTCAGGCCGCCCTTGAGCGTGGCGGTGCCGGCCGCGGTGTACTGCGGGGGCGTCGGAGCGGTGTCCGCCTGGGCGGCGGCGGGAAGCGCGAGGGCGAGGACGGCGCCCGCGGCGAGCGCCGGGGTCAGCCGTCGCCAGCGGGCTTTGCGATCTGCGGTGCGGTGCGGTTTCATGGTGGTGCCCTTTCCTGTTCCTCTTCGAAGCGGAGGGTTTGGGTGTGTCCTTCCCGTTCCCCACGTCGCAAGCGCGGAACGGGAAGGCGCCCGCTCATGCGATCACACGAGCGCGACGTCCGGGTTGGGCTCGCGCGGGCCGCTCTCCTGCTCTGCGGGCGCGATCTCGAGGGCGAGCACGGTCGGCATCCCCGTGGAAGCGGGAGCCGGGAGCTGGACGGTGTGCGCATCCAGCGCGGTGAAGGGCGTCTCGGCGCCGTCGGCGAGCGAGCGCACCGCCACGAGTGCGATGCCGGGAGGCAGTGCGATCGTGAGGATCCCGGAGATCGGGGTGCGGGTGACGATCGCATGCACGACGCCGGCGGATCCCCCGGCCGACGCACCGGCCTCCAGAGGCGCCGTGTAGAAGCCCCAGCCCGGGTAGTCCCATCCCGCCGCGGGACCGCTGTCGTGCACGGCCGCGCCGTTCGCGGCCATCCACGCGCCGACCGCATCGGCCAGTGCCGTCTCGACCGGCGCCAGCGAGCCGTCGCCGCGCGGCCCGAAGTTCAGGAGGAGGTTGCCGCCGAGGCTCACGGTCTGCGCGAGCTGCTCGACGATCTGCGCCGGGGTCTTCCGACCTCCTTCCGCCCAGGCGGAGTCGTGGAAGCCCCAGCTCGCCTGGGTGAGCGTGGCGCACGCCTCCCAGTCGTGCGCGAGGACCGAGCGATCCCAGGGCGCCGGGAGGCGGCGCTCGTAGCCGCTCTCGTAGTCGCCCATGAGCGCTCCGTGGGAGTCGAAGTGCCGCGCTCCCCTGTCGTCGGCGCGGAGGCGGCTGTTCACGATCGCGCCGGGGATCCGCTCCTTGAGCAGCTGCTCGATCTCGTAGGTCCAGCGGCCGTTCGCCTTGACCGACTCGTCCCAGGTGCCGTCGAACCAGAAGCCCCGCGTCTGCGGATACCTCTCGGCCAGTTCGAGCAGCTGGTTCGTCGCGAAGTCGAGGTAGCGGTCGAACGCGACGCGGTCGTCATCGGATTCGATCGCGTACCGCCAGTCGGGGTGATGCCAGTCCAGCACCGAGTAGTACAGGTGCGTGGCGAGTCCCTCGGCCCGGTACGCGTCGAGGATCTCGCCGAGCACGTCGCGCCCCGAGGGCGTGGCGGCGACCGTGAAGTCGGAGTAGGCGCTCGGCCACAGGCAGAATCCGTCGTGATGCTTGGTGGTGACCGTGACGTAGCGCGCCCCCATGCGCTGGGCCGTCCGGGCCCACGCGGCCGGGTCGAAACCCTCGAGCGTGAACTCGGCGGTGAGCGCAGCCCAGTCCTCCCGGCTCACGTCGGCCGAGTGCATGAGGAACTCGGCGGCGAACTCGATCGTGCGACCCTGCCAGGTGCCCGCGGGGATCGCGTACAGCCCCCAGTGCACGAACTGCCCGAACCGATCGGCGCGGAACGCCCGCATCGTCGGATCCTGGCGGCGCTCTGCGGTGCTCGCGCCGTACCTCAGCGGGATCATCGCGCTTCTCCGCGCGGACCCGTGAGTCCGGGATGCCCATCCCACGGGACGAAGGTCGCGAGGTCGAACTCCGCTGCCGCGCCCGACGCCCAGTCCAGGCGCACGCGCGTGCCGGAGACCTCCACCCGCACCCGGTCGCGCCAGCCCTGCGGATCCACGACGCCGCCGTGTTCGAGCACGTGCAGCGTGATCACGACCGTGCCGCCGGTGCGGGTGCGGCCCACGAGGGCGGGGGTCGCGGAGTGCGGTCCCATCGCGTTCGCGTCACGGTAGGCGAACACCCGAGCGCGGTCCGGCGAGCCGTCGGCCCCGTCCGTTGCCGGCCCGGAGGCGTCCCACCCGTGCAGTCCGAGGATGGCGGCGAGCAGGCCGTCGCGACCCCGTGCCCACGCGCCGTCCGCGAACGCGCCCGTCGCGAGCTCGTGGTCGTCGGCGACCGCCCAGCCGCCCTCGCGCATGGCCCACGGCCGGTCCGTCTGCACGAGGTGCGCGCGCACCTCGGCTGTGCCGTCCCCCGCGGTGACCGTCGTCACGGCGGTGCCGGGCAGGGCGCGGCGATGCCGTTGCGGCACGTGCACGGATCCGGAGAGGTCCCCCTCGACATGCGTCGCCCGCAGGGTGCTGCGCCGGCTGCCCGCACCGGCGTCGTCGAGGAGCGCGAAGTGCGAGTCGATCGCCTCGTCCCAGGCCGGACCGGTGCCCGGCGCGGTGTGCGTCGAGTACGCGAACTTCGCGTAGTGCGGGTCGTCCCGGTCCTCGTCCTCGCCGACGGGCAGCGTGGCATGGTCCGAACCGTGGTTCGCCATCCGCACGATCCCGTCCGGTGCTCCGCGGAGCACCCAGCCCACGGGTCCGATCGGGGCGGTGAACGGTCCGCCGTCGGAGGGCTGCGCGTCCTCGACGTCGGTCCAGACCGGTGCGGTCGCCGGCTGCGCGAGCCCGAGGAAGCCGATGCCCGCCAGATACGGGGATCCGAAACCGCTGTAGTCCTGGCACATCGGCTCGAACGCGCCGTACCAGCCCAGGCTGAGCGGGCCGTCGGCCCCGACTCCCTGTGCGGTGAAGCGCGAGAGCACGCCGGAGGCGATGCGACGGGTCTGGCCGGGGGTGAGCGCGCTCGACCCCGATGCGTCCGCGCACCAGAAGGCCGCGAGCGCGGCCGTGCGGTAGGTGAGCGAGCGGCCCTGATGCAGGAGGGCGCCGTCGGAGGCGACCATGTGCGCCTGCGACGCGGTGAAGTCGTGGAGGCGCTCGAGGTGCCGCTGTCCCTCGGGGGTGTGCACCGCGTCCGTCATGCGGTACCAGGCCCAGAGGTAGGGGTGGATCGCCCAGGCGTTGTAGTAGTCGACCGCGTGCTCGGGCCCATCGGTGTACCAGCCGTCGCCGAGGTACCAGCTCTCCACGCGCGACACGTTGCGGACCGCGTGCAGACCGCGCACGTCTTCGTCGACCGAGCGCAGGAAGCCCTCGGCCATGGCGGGGAACAACTGCCAGTTGTTCTGCCACACCTCGCAGCGGGCATGATGGCGCAGCCAGTCGGCGATCTGGAGCTGCTCCGGCCGGGTCAGGCCGGACCACAGCCGGTCGCGGCTGACGTGCAGGGAGAACGCGACGTTCGCGGCCTCGACGATCGAGTTCGTGATCCCGGTCAGCGGCAGGCGGCAGCTGACCCCGCGGGGCCACTCCTCCGCACCGCCCGGCCTGGTGCCCGCCAGCAGCGCGCGGGAGTAGTACTCCAGATGCCCCTGGACGACGGGATCCCCCGGATCCTCGGCACCCGCGATACGCGGGGCGGCGAGGAGGAAAGACCGGCCGACGGCCTCCATCCCCTCGCGACGTGGTCCGTCGCCGGTGATGCGGCCGGGCAGGCGCGGCAGGGCGCCCTCCGGGCTGGCGTGGCGCCGCACCTGGCTCAGCCAGTCGTCCGCCACCGCCTCCCACTGCGCCCTGCCCCAGCCCGTGAACGGGGAGAGGACAGGATCCATCGCGATCATCGTCGAGATGTCTTCCCTCACGGTTCCCTCTCCCCCGCCGCCCTCTCCCGCGTCCACGGATCCGCTGCGTCTCAGGCGCTCGGGGACGGGCTGGCCGTCGCGCCGCTCAGCGCCTTCTGGAACTCGGCGCGGATGGCGTCGCCACCCGCGCTCTTCCACGTCGAGATCGCGCTCTTCACGTCGTTCAGCGAGCCGCGTCCCGCGATGTAGTTGGTCACCGCGTCCGAGACGGGCTTGGCGATCGTGAGGCCCTGCTTCGCGTTGGTCGGGCTGAACAGACCCAGCGTCGGATCCGCGACGCCGAGCGGGACGAGCTTCGAGTATGCGTCGTGCAGCACCTTGACGGCATCGGGGAACTGCGGCGAGTACAGCGTGTTGGGGCCGGCCGCCAGGTACTTCCACGGCACCGCGGTGTTCAGCGCGGCGGCGGGTGTCGGGATCGGGTTGCCCTTGGCGTCGCGGGCGTAGTCCGTGCCCTCGGCGCCGTAGTTCATCAGGAGGTACTCCTCGCTGCCGAACGGCGCAGCGAGGAAGTTCGCCACCTGCAGGACCTGCCTGATGTGATCCGTGCTGCCCTTCTTCACCATGGTCCAGGCGAAGTCGATGTTGTCCAGCCACACCGTGGCCTTGCCGCCGGTGGCGCTGAACGGGATGAACGGGGCGACCTTGTTCGCGGGGTTCGCCGCGGGAACGGTCTGCTGGTATCCGCCCGGCTTGCCGAAGGCCGGCAGCCCGTCGTAGATCTGCGCGACCTGGCCGGAGATGAACGCGTTCGACATCTGCGACTTGGTCCACCCCTCGCTGCCGGGGGCGAAGCATCCCGCGGCGTAGAGCTTCTGCACGAAGGAGACCATCTCCAGGTACTCCGGCGTCTCGATGTCCTTCACGAGCTTGCCGCTCTTCATCGTCCAGTTGTAGGGGACGTGGAAGATGTGCTCGAAGGGGATGAGACCGAACTTGGTGCTGCCGAGCGCCCAGCGATTGGCTCCGGTGAGCTGCTTGGCGAGGGAGAGGTAGTCGTCCGCGTTCTTGATGGTCGAGGTGTCGGTGACGCCGGCGGCCTCGAAGAACGTCTGGTTGATGAAACCGGATCCGCCGGTCATCCCGCGAGGGATCGGGATGCCGTAGAGCTTGCCGTTCTGCACCGCAGGCTTCCAGAACGCCTGCGGGATGTTGGCCAGGTTCGGGTAGTCCTTGGACTTGTCCCCCGCGAGGAACGGGGTGAGGTCCTGGCAGGCCGACTCCAGGAAGCCGATGATGTCGGCGATCGCAGCGCCGTCGTTGAGCATCAGGTCGGGCATGTCTCCGCCAGCGATGACGGTGTTGAGCTTGGTGTCGTAGTCGTCGCTCGAGACCGCGGTGATCTCGACGGTTCCGCCGAGGCGCTTGTTGATCTCCTGCCAGGCCGGGTTGGACGCCGCAGGCGTGGGCGGCGGGCCGAAGATGTTCGTGATCGCGGTGACCTTCTGGCCCTTCAGGAACGGTGCAGGCACGGACCGGAACGGCTTGGCCGGGTAGTTGAAGAAGGCCGCGGGCACGCCCTCGGCGGTGCCCGCGAGATCGGGCGTCGCGCCGTTGAGCGGGATGTACTTCGGCAGCACCGAGGCCGAGGCGGCGGAGGCGTTGAGCGCGCCCTTCGTGCCGCAGCCGGCGAGGGAGCCCGCGGCGACGACGCCGAGGACGCTGAGAGCGGCGAAGGACAGGAAGGTCCGCCGGTTCGTTTCGAGAGCCACGAGGGGCTCCTTTCTGTACAGGAGGTGGATCGATCGGGTGTAACGGGCCTCAGCCCTTGACGGCGCCGGTGAGGACGCCCTTGGTGAAGTACTTCTGCAGGAACGGGTAGACGAGCAGGATCGGGATGACGCTGATCACGACGACGGCCATCTGGATCGCCTGGGACGGCGCGGAGATCTCGCCGACGGAGGCGGTGTCGAGCGGGGATCCCAGCAGCACGTACTGGCGCAGGATCATCGACAGGGGCCACATGTCGCTGTTCAGGTAGAGCATCGCGTTGAAGAACGCGTTCCAATAGGCGACCGCGTAGAACAGGCCGACCACCGCCAGCACGCCCTTGGACAGCGGCAGCACGATCTTGACGAGGATGCGGAAGTCGCCGGCCCCGTCGATCCTCGCGGCTTCGAACAGCTCCTGCGGCAGGCCCATGAAGAACGAGCGGACGACCACGAGGTTGAACGCCGAGATCAGGGTGGGCAGCACCAGCGCCGCATAGCTGCCGAGCAGGCCGAGCTGCTTCACCATGAGGAAGCTCGGGATGATGCCGGGGGTGAACAGCATCGTGAACAGCGCCGTCAGCAGGATGAACCTCCCGAACGCGAGATCGCGGCGCGAGAGCCCGTACGCCATCCCCACGGTCGCGGCGAGCGAGCACAGCGTGCCGATCACCGTGATGAGCATGCTGCGCACGAGGGCGGCGGTGACGATGCCGCCGGAGAAGATCGTCTCGTAGGCCGCGAAGGTCGGATGGAGCGGGAAGAGCACCAGGCCGTTGGCGTTGGCGATGTCGGTGCTGTCCGAGAGACTGGTCGAGATCACCGTGAGGAACGGGTAGATCGTCGCGACGCAGATCAGCGTGACCACGAGCGCCTTGCCCGTGATGCCGAGACGGCTGGGCTTCTCCATCCAGGCCGGCCGCGCCGATTCGGCGTTGCGGTTCCTGCGTCTGGTTCGGGGCATGACGACCGCCCTGGTCGTCAGCTGCGCATCACTTGCCACGGGAGTACACCCCTTCCTGGCCGAACAGATGAGCGACCTTGTTGGCGCCGAGCACGAGCGCGAGGCCCACGACGCCCTTCACG
The DNA here is from genome assembly GCF_002257455.1 of Microbacterium sp. 13-71-7. Taxonomy (GTDB): domain Bacteria; phylum Actinomycetota; class Actinomycetes; order Actinomycetales; family Microbacteriaceae; genus Microbacterium. Next base: position 11,914 of record NZ_NCKN01000038.1, on the reverse strand, counting down.
AGACCGACGGCCGCGGCCGGGCCCCACTGCCCGTTCTGGATGCCGTGGTAGTAGACCCAGGTGTCGAGCACCTCACCGGCCCCCGCGCCGACGTTGTCGCGCTGCAGCACGATCTGCTCGAAGCCGACCGAGAGGATGCTGCCCAGGTTCAGGATCAGCAGCAGGATGATGACCGGCATGATCCCGGGGATGGTGATCGTCTTCATCCGCTGCCAGGGCCCCGCTCCGTCCACCGCCGCAGCCTCGTAGAGCTCCTGGTCGATGTTCATGAGGGCGGCGAGGAAGATGATCGTGCCCCACCCCGCGTCCTTCCAGGCGGACTGGATCGACACCAGGAACGGGAAGAACCAGGGCGTGGTCATGGCCTCGAACGGCTGCATCCCCATCGCCTGCATGAGGTGCGGCACCACGCCGGTCGCGCCGAGCACCTGCCCGAAGATCGACACGATGATGACCCAGCCGAGGAAGTGCGGCAGGTACACGACGCTCTGCACGAACTTGCGGATCCGGTTCGACATGATGCTGTTCAGCAGCAGCGCCAGCACGATCGGGATCGGGAAGAACAGCACCAGCTGAAGGCCCGTGATCACCAGGGTGTTGCGCAGCGCCTGCCAGAAGGTCGGATCCCCGAAGATCTTCACGAAGTTGTCGAAGCCGACCCAGGCGCTGTCGATGAAGCCGAGGTAGGGCTGGTAATCCTCGAACGCGACGATGTTGCCCGGCAGCGGCAGCCAGTGGAACACCACGAAGTACAGGAACCCCGGTGCGATCAGCAGGAGCATGACCCTGTCGCGCTTGATCCGCTGCCAGAGGCTGCGCTTGCGGTGCGCGGGCACGCTCTCGACCGGTGCGGCCCTCCGGCGGGCCTTCGATGCGGGACGCGCGGGCTGCGCACCCGCAGCACCATCGCCCTGAGTCGTCGTGCCCTGCACGAACGGCTCGCTGTAACTGCTCATCTTCGACCTCGACCTGAGACAGGGAAACTTCATCGGTTCTCCGCAAGAGCTAGAAAGCGCTTGCTGTGCTGCGAACGTACCCGACGGATCTGCGAGTGTCAACGCTGCACCGAGATTTCAGTGAAACATTGATTTTGAGAGGATCCAGGCCTCTGGGTTTGGGCGAGGCGCTGGACGGAACGCATAGTATGCGCTTACTATCTGGATACAGAACGAAAGGATCGCCGTGGATCACAACCCCCGGACCGCCCGCCCCGCCGCCGTGGTCGTCATGGCGGAGGACTCCTTCCTCGAGGTGTTCTCCGCAGACGCTCTCGCGCGACTGCGGAACACGGTCGAGATCGTGGGGCCGCTTCCGATCACGGACTTCGCCGCGCCCGCAGCCAGGGAGGCTCTGCGCAAGGCGCGCGTCATGCTCACGGGCTGGGGAGCGCCGCGCATCGAGGCGAGCGTGCTCGACCTCTCCCCCCGGCTCGAGGCCGTGGTGCACACCGCAGGCACCGTGAAGACCTTCCTCGACGCCGAGGCGTTCGGGCGGGGCATCAGGGTGAGCACGGCGGCGGCGGCGAACGCCACGCCGGTGGCGGAGTTCACGCTCGCCGCGATCGTCTTCGGACTCAAGCGCGCGAGCCGTTTCGCGCATCAGCTGCGCACCACGCGGCAGCATCGCACCGTCGCCGGCATCCCCCCGATCGGCACGAACGGCGTCACGATCGGGATCCTCGGCGCCTCCAGGGTCGGACGGGAGGTCATCGGCCTGGTCTCCCGGCTGGACGCGCGGATCCTCGTCTGCGATCCCTATCTGACCGCTGCGGAGGCCGCGCGGCTCGGCGTCGAGGTCGTCCCCCTCCCCGAGCTGTGCCGCCGCAGCGACGTGCTCACGCTGCACGCCCCCAGCACGCCGGACACGCGCCGCATCATCGGCGCCCCCGAGCTCGCGCTGCTGCACGACGGCGCACTCATCGTGAACACCGCCCGCGGCGCCCTCGTCGACACGGAGGCGCTGTCGGCGGAACTCGTGAGCGGACGACTCGACGCATATCTGGACGTCACGGATCCGGAGCCGTTGCCGGCGGACTCCCCGCTGTACTCCCTGCCGAACGTGGTGGTCACCCCGCACATCGCGGGCGCGCTGGGCAATGAGATCCACCGGCTGGGCGACTCGGCCGTGCGCGAGGTCGAGCAGTACGTTGGTCGAGGGATCCTCGCGCATGAGCTCCGTGCCGACGAGCTGGCGTACACCGCCTGATCGACCACGAGCACGACGCGAGAGCGGGCCGCAGGCCCACGAACGGAGGATGGGATGACGACGCAGGACGACCGCGCCACGGTGGGCGCCATGCACACCGTGACCATGTCCGATGTCGCCGAGCGCGCCGGCGTCTCCTCGGCCACGGTCTCCCGTGTGCTCAACGGCAACTATCCGGTGGCGCAGGCCACGCGCGATGCCGTGAACCGGGCCATCGAGGACCTCGGCTACACCGCGAACGCGCATGCCAGAGCGCTCGCGAGCTCGGCGACGCACAGCGTCGGCATCATCGTGAACGACCTGGTGGATCCGTTCTTCTCCTACATCGTGCGCGGCGTCGAGCAGGAGGCCTCGGCCACGGGCCGGCTCTGCATCGTGGCCGCCTCGCAGGGCGACGTCGACCGCGAGATCGACCTCATAGACCGCATGATCAGCCAGCGCACGGACGCCGTGATCGTCGTCGGCGGAGGCTACGAGGATCCGCGCGCCCGCCGCAGGATGGCCGAGCGCGCGCGGACGCTGGCCGGCATCGGGTCGACGCTCGTGCTCTGCGGGCGCCCCTCGGTCGGCGACCAGGCCCCGACGAAGATCGTCGGCTACGACAACGAGGGCGGGGCCTTCGCGGTGACCCAGCACCTGATCGCCCAGGGCCATCGCCGGATCCTCTACCTCGGCGGCCCGATCGGGCTCTCCACGAGCGTCGCGCGCCTCGCAGGCTTCCGGCGCGCGATGCAGTCGCACGGCTTCGACGTCCCCCCGGAGCTCGTGCACCAGGGGGCGTTCGGGCGGCGTTTCGGCCACGCCACGATGGGCGAGATCCTGGACGGGAACCCTCAGATCACCGCGGTCTTCGCGGCGAACGACCTGGTGGCCGCCGGTGCGCTGGATGCGATGACCGCACGCGGCGTGCGGGTGCCGGAGGACATCTCGCTCGTGGGCTACGACGACATCCCGCAGTCCAGCGAGCTCACCCCCAAGCTCACCACCGTGCACGTGCCGCTCGAGGACATGGGGCGGGAGAGCGTGCGGCTCGCCCTGAGCCGCACCGACGACGCCTTCGGCCGCCACGCCGACGGCGAGATCATCGTGGGAACGCGCCTCGTCGAGCGCGAGTCCGTCGCCGCGCCGCGCGCGACCCCGTGGGCGCCCGGTCGCTGAACGCGGCGCGTGAGGAGACGACGAAGGGCCGCCCGGAATGGGCGGCCCTTCCTCATGTCGTGCCCCCGACAGGAATCGAACCTGCGACCTACGGTACCGGAAACCGGCGCTCTATCCGCTGAGCTACGGAGGCGTACCGAACGAGCCTAGCATCGGATCCGCCTATCCTCCGACTGCGCCGGATCCCGGTAGTGTCGCGAGAAACCGACCGATCGATGAGGACTCCGATGAGCGCTTCCGTTCCCCCGTCGCCCTGGACGCACGCGTCCGCGGAAGAGCCTCGCGTCCCCCGGGGAACGCCGGTCTACACCGCCTGGGCGTGGGTGAGCGCCGGGACGACGGTTGCTGCCGTCGCCGCCTCGGCCTTCTCGATGTGGCTCATGACCGGGCCGATGCTCGCCTATATGCGACACGTCGGCGAGCTGAGCGGCATGGCCGCCACGGGTGCGAGGGTGTCCCCCCGCGCGATGACCGCGATCATGCTCGACCTGATGCCGGGAATTCTGACGGCCTCGCTGGTCAGCACGGTCCTGAGCTTGGCGATCTATGCACTCGCCGTCCTCGCCGGGTACCGCGACTATGTGCAGCTCGGCCGTCTCGGCTACCCGAAGCGCTTCCACTGGGCCTGGAGCTTCCTCTCGCCGGTGTACCCGATCGGCCGCGCCGTCGTCGTGCGCCGGCAGGCGGGAGCGGGCTCGGCCACGATGTGGGTCGCCCTCGCCGCGGCCGCCGCGAGCCTCGTGCTCAGCTTCGGCTGGACGTTCTGGCTCATGGCCGCGATGTTCGACGCCATGCGCGCCGGGCTCGGCACGATGGCTTGACCGGAGCACTCCCGCGCGTCGGCTCAGATCAGTGCGACGACCAGCAGAACGACGGCGATCAGCGGGAACAGGCCCTGGACGGCCGCTGCGCGGGCCTTGCCGCGGTCGGAGAGGATCAGCACGAGCGCCGCGGCGAGCATCGATCCGGTTCCGGCCAGCATGAGTGCGATCCCGACCCCCGCGGATCCGGCCAGAGCGATCACGATGCCGATCACCGCCAGGATCGCGAGGAACAGGTTGTAGAAGCCCTGGTTGAACGCGAGCGGCCTCGTGACCTCCGCCGCCTCGGCGGTGGTGCCGAAGACGCGGCGCGTGGAGGGATGCGTCCAGCGCACGGACTCCAGCACGAAGATGTAGACGTGGATCAGGGCGGCGAGCCCCGCGAACACGGATCCCAGGATGAGGAGCATGGGCCGATTCTGCCGCGCGCCGCGCGTCCGCGCGAGAGGCGCGCTCTAGCCGCGGTGACCGTGCACGGGTGAGGCGTTCGCGGGAGGCTCCCCCACCTCCTGGACGGTATGCCCGGCGCACGGCGTCCTGGTCACGGCGGCCCGCTCGATGCGCGACACCGTGAACCATCGCATCGCGTCGCGCAGGCGGCACCACCCGACGAGGTGCCACTGGCCGTTCGTGGACGCGAAGAGGACGGGTTCGACGTCACGCGTGGTCGTCGTCCCGTCTGGGCATGGGACGACGTGCTCGCCCATCTGGATTCCGTCGGCGCTCATGCCGTCGCGATGACACCGCCCGGTCTCGACCCCGACGATCCCAAGCGGGCCGAGCGGACACTCGACGACCAGCTCACGGCGATCCTCGACGTCCTCGCGCGAAACGGAGCCTCAGCGGACGAGCCCGCGATCGTCGTCGCGCACAGCGGGGCGAACTTCCCCGTCACCCTCCACCTCGACCGGCATCCCGAGCTCGTGCGTCGCGTGGTCTGGGTCGATTCCGGGCCGGTGGCGCCGGGGAGCGCGTTCGCCGCGGACCTCCCGGAGGACGTGCGGGACCTCCCGCTTCCCCCGTTCGACGTCCTCTCGCAGCAGGCGAGCCTCGAGGGACTGAGCGCGGAGGTCCTCGCGCTCTTCCGCGCGCGGGCCGTTCCGGAGCCCGGCGCCGTGCTCCGTCAGCCCGTGGGCCTCGGGAACGACGCCCGCAGGCGGATCCCGACCACCCTGGTCTGCTGCTCGATCCCGAGCGCGCAGCTGCTGGACCTGGCACGAGGGGGCCACCCCATGTTCGCCGAGGTCGCGGACCTCGAGCACCTCGACGTCGTCGACCTCCCGACCGGCCACTGGCCGATGTGGAGCCGTCCCCGAGACCTCGCCGAGATCATCCGCTCAGCGGCGTCTCGAACCCGCTGAACGAAGCACGCGCGTCCGAGGGCCGGCCGATCGCGAGCCGGTTCAGCCCCGCGCGACGCGACGGTAGGTCAGATCGCGGATGTCGCGGCCCTTCGCGATCCCCTTGCGCTCGAACGCCGTCATCACGCGGCCGTCGAAGCGCGCCGCCCACTCCCCCTCGAAGGCGCGCTCGAATTCGGGCGCCTCGTCAAGCACCTCGCGCATCTGCAGCGCGTAGTCCTCCCAGTCCGTGGCGAGACGCAGCAGACCTCCGTCGCGGAGGGCCGCGCCGGCCGTGGCGCCGAAACCGGGACGCACCAGGCGGCGCTTCGTGTGACGCTTCTTGTGCCAGGGGTCGGGGAAGAAGATCCATGCCTCGTCGGCGGAGCCCGTGGGAAGGAACGTGGCGAGCACCTCCGGCGCGTTCGCCTCGATCAGCCGCAGGTTCCGCACGCCCTCCCGCTCGGCGTCCAGCATCGTGCGGGCGAGACCCGCCCGGAACACCTCGACCGCGAGGAAGTCCCGCTCGGGGTGCGATCCGGCGGCGGACACGATCGCGTGCCCCTGCCCGGACCCGATCTCGACCGTCAGCGGCGCCTCGCGCCCATAGGCCGCGGTCACGTCGAGCCGCGCCTCGGGATGCACCGAGGTCCAGGCGACGTCGCGCGGGACGTCGAGCACGTAGAAGGCGGCGAGCTCGGCGAACGCCCGCTCCTGAGCCTCGGACATGCGGCCGCTGCGGCGGACGAACGAGACCGGTTCGTCGCGGAAGGTGCGGGGTTCGGGCATCCCTCCAGGGTATCCGCCGTCCGGCGTCCCGCCGGCCCGTCCCGCCTCGCGGGCCGAGCGCCCGCTCATCGCGGGCCTCCGTCGATCGGCTCCGTCACGAAGTCGATGAGCTCCTCGACCCGGCCGAGCAGCGACGGCTCCAGATCCCGGTAGCTGCTCACCCGCGAGAGGATGCGCTTCCAGGCGTGCGCGATGTCCGTCTGGGACTCGGCGGGCCAGCCGAAGGCCCGGCAGATCCCGGTCTTCCAGTCCGTCCCGCGCGGGATCTGCGGCCAGGCCCTGATGCCGAGCGCGGCCGGCGTCACGCACTGCCAGACGTCGATGTAGGGGTGCCCGACGATGCGCAGGTGCGCCCCGTGCGGGCCGCGCATGATCTGCTCCACGATGCGGGTCTCCTTCGAGCCCGGCACCAGGTGGTCGACGAGGACGCCGTACCGGCGATCGCGCCGCGGCGGAGCCTCGGCGAGCAGCTCCTCCAGCAGGTCGACGCCCTGGAGGTACTCGACCACCACGCCCTCCACGCGCAGATCGTCGCCCCAGACCTTCTCCACGAGCTCGGCATCGTGCCGGCCCTCGACCAGGATCCGGCTCGGAAGCGCGGTGCGCGCGCGGGAGTCTCCGACGGCGAAAGATCCGGAGGCGGTGCGCTTCGCCGCCCCCTCCCCCGCCGAACGCGCGGGATGCACCAGGCGCACCGGCTCGCCGTCGATCATGAAGCCCGCGCCCATCGGGAACAGCCGGCGCCGGCCGCGGAAGTCCTCCAGCTCGACCTGTCCGCCCTCGATCCGGGTCACGGCGCCGCAGAAGCCGTCCACGGCGACCTCGACCACGAGGTCCTTCTCGGCGGCGACGTCCACGGCGACCTTCGCGCCGCGATCGCGCCAGCCCTTGGCGAGCACATCGGATCCGTACCTGTCGTCCATCGCGACCAGCCTACCGAGGGCGCGTCCGCCGACGGCGGACGGCGCCTCGGCAGGACAGGAGAAACACAAGGACGCACGCCCTAGACTCGCTCCAGGGGCCTTCCGGGTCCCGGGAGGAGCGAAGATGCGCGCGCGGTGGGCTGTCGTCGTCGGTGTGGTCCTGGGCGTGCTCGGCATGTCCCTCTCCTCCGCCCCGGCGCTCGCCGATGCCGGCTCCTCTTCGATCGAGCCGCGTTCCTCCTCCGCGGCTCCGCGCCCCACCACGGCTCCGGTGACGCTCGGATCCGAGTTCGTCACCGACCTCGTCGGCGCGGTGGGCTCCGCCGAGGCGAACAAGCTCAACGACAGGCTCGAGACGCTCAGCCGCGACAAGAACATCCAGTTGTTCGTCGTCTTCGTCGACGCGTTCTCGAACCCCGACAACAGCCAGGAGTGGACGAACCAGGTCGCGGTGGACAACGGCCTCGGCCAGCAGCAGTACCTGCTCGCGATCGCCACAGAGTCGCGGCAGTACTACCTCTCCGCGGACAAGGCCGGCCCGGTCCCGCTGACCCGCGTCGACCAGATCTCCCGGTCCCTCGTGAACGACCTGCGCGACAAGCACTGGGCCGCGGCCGTGAACACCGCGGCGGACGGCTTCGGCGGATCCGGAGCCACCGGCGCCGATCTCGGCGGGATACTCCTGATCGTCCTCTGCGTCCTGGCCATCGCCGGCGCGATCATCGTGCTCGTGGTGATGCGTCGGCGCGCGGCCGCCCGGGTGAAGCCGGCCGCGACCCAGCCGGTCGGGGATCCCCTCGATGCGATCAGCGACGAGGAGCTGGCCAGGCGCGCCGGGCTCGCCCTCGTGCATACCGACGATGCGATCACCTCCTCCACCGAGGACCTCGGCTTCGCCACCGCGCAGTTCGGCGAGGCGGCGACGCGCACCTTCACCGAGGTGGTCGCCAAGGCCAAGGGCAAGCTCGACGAGGCGTTCTCCCTCAAGCAGAAGCTCGACGACGAGGTTCCCGACACCGACCAGCAGCGTCGGGAGTGGCACCTGCAGATCATCCGGCTGTGCGAGTCGGCCGACAACGCGCTGGACGCCAACGTGGCCGCGTTCGACGAGCTCCGCAAGCTGGAGCAGAACGCGGAGCAGGCCCTCGCCCAGCTGAAGGCGCATCGCGACACGGCCGCCGCCGCCGTCGCCGCGGCCCCCGCCGCGCTCCAGGCGCTCGCCGGCGTCTACGACTCCTCCGCCCTGCAGACGGTCGTCGGCAACCCCGCGGAGGCCGCGAGCCGGCTGGAGCTCGCGGACACCAACATCGCGCAGGCCGGCGAGCTCGTCGCCCAGGGGAAGCGCGGCGAGGCCGCCTTCGCGATCCGCACCGGCGAGGAGGGCGTCCTCCAGGCGTCGCAGCTGGCCGCGGCGATCACGACGCTGCAGACCGACCTCGCCTCGACGGAGTCCCAGTCGCAGGCGCTCATCGCGAACCTCGAGCAGGACCTCGCGGGGGCCGCGGCGCTTCCCGCGTCCCCCGAGCTGAACGCCGCGGTCGCGGCGACCCGCACCGCGCTGGACCAGGCCCGCACGGACGCGACCGGCACCGGACGCCGCCCCCAGGCCGTGCTGGAGTCGCTGACCGCGGCCAACACCCGCATCGACAGCACCGTGGACGCGATCCGCAACGCCCAGCAGCAGGCCGAGCGCGCCCAGCAGGTGCTGGAGCAGACGCTCACGCAGGCGCGCGCCGAGATCTCCACGGCCAACAGCTACATCACGACGCACCGCGGGGCGATCGGCCCCGATGCGCGGACCAGGGCCGCACAGGCGTCCGCGGAGTACGACCAGGCCGAGGCCGCGCGCGTCGCGGATCCGAACGCGGCGCTGCAGCACGCGCAGCGGGCGATCGCCTTCGCTCGTGAGGCCACCCAGCTCGCCGCGGGCTCCATCGATTCGTGGGGCAACGACGGCGGCGGAAGCGGCTGGGGCGGCGGAAACCGCAGCGGCATGGGCGACGCGATCCTCGGCGGCATCATCGGCGGGATCCTGTCCGGTGGCGGCGGTCGCCGCTCCGGCGGCGGCTGGGGCGGCGGAGGCGGCGGTTGGCGCTCCAGCGGCGGAGGCGGCGGGTTCAGCCCCTCGAGCTTCGGCGGCGGAGGCCGCGGCGGATCAGGCGGCCGTTTCTGACACCCCGACCTTCAGCTTCTCTTCACGTGCACGACCCCATCGACCGGAAATCTGGAAAGGACATCCCATGACCAAGCAGTCCATCTTCGGCCGCATCTCCACCCTGGTGAAGGCCAACGTCAACGCGCTCATCGATTCCGCGGAGGACCCGCAGAAGATGATCGACCAGCTCGTCCGCGACTACACCAACAACGTCGCGGATGCGGAGTCGGCCATCGCCGAGACGATCGGCAACCTGCGCCTGCTCGAGCGCGACCACCAGGAGGACGTCCAGTCCGCCGCCGAGTGGGGCAACAAGGCCCTCGCCGCCAGCCGCAAGGCCGACGAGCTGCGCGGGGCCGGCAACGTCACCGACGCCGACAAGTTCGACAACCTCGCCAAGGTCGCCCTGCAGCGCCAGATCAGCTCCGAGCAGGAGGCGCGCACTGCCGAGCCGCAGATCGCGGCCCAGACCGAGATCGTCGACAAGCTCAAGTCCGGCCTGAACGGCATGAAGGACAAGCTGGTCGAGCTGAAGAACAAGCGCAGCGAGCTGCTCGCCCGCGCCAAGGTCGCCGAGGCGCAGACCAAGGTGCAGGACGCGGTCTCGTCGATCAACGTGCTCGACCCCACCAGCGAGCTGGGCCGGTTCGAGGACAAGGTCCGTCGCCAGGAGGCGCTCGCGCAGGGCAAGGCGGAGCTCGCCGCGTCCAGCCTGGACGCCCAGTTCGAGAGCCTCGAGGACATCGGTCAGCTGACCGAGGTCGAGGCCCGTCTCGCGGAGCTCAAGGCCGGATCGACCAAGCCGCAGGAAGCGCTCGAGGGCTGAGATGACCCGCTTCCTCGTCGTCCCGCAATGGCAGGGATCCCCTGCCCCGCGGGCGATGCTGCTCACCGAGGGGGCGTCTGCCATCGCCGGCGACCTCCCCAGCGCGCGTACGACGGTGCTGGAGGTCCCGCTCGAGGCCGGCGATGCCGAGGGCACGGGCGTGCACAGGCTCAGCAGCCTGCGCCGCACGAGGGAGCTCATCGAGGAAGCGATCACGGCGCATGCCGAGCCCACGCTCGTGGTGGGCGGTGACTGCGGCGTCAGCGTCGCCGCGGTCGCCGCCCTCCCCGGCGCATTGCACGACGTCGCGATCGTCTGGTTCGACGCGCACCCCGACCTGCACACCCCCGAGTCTTCGGCCTCGGGCGCCTACGCGGGCATGGCCCTGCGCGCCCTGCTCGGTCACGACTCCTTCCCGCTCGAAGGCCCCCCGGGGCTCACCCCCGAGCGCACGGTGCTCGTGGGCGCCCGGTCCGAGGACGACGCGGAGGCCGCCTACCTGGCCTCCTCGGGGATCGTCCGACTCGACGACCTCGACGACGCGCAGGCGCTCGCCGACGCCGTCGCCGCGACCGGCGCCACCCGCGTGTACGTGCACATCGATGTCGACGTGCTGGATCCGTCCGAGCTCGCCGGCGTCTCCTCCGCGGTGCCGTTCGGCCTGCGCACGGCCGATGTCGTCGGCGCCGTGAAGGCACTGCGCGCGCAGCTGCCGCTCGCGGGGGCGACGATCGCGGGCTTCGCTCCGCGCTCCCCCGCGGATGCGGTGCAGGACCTGGGCGCGATCCTGCGCCTGATCGGCGCCCTCGCGTGAGTGCGGGCGACGCCGCCCGCCTCGCCGGGATCAAGGCCGAGGCGGCCGAGATCCTGGAACAGGGGCGGCGACGCGACCTGCGCCTGCCGTCCGTCCTGCTGCGCTCCCCGATCAGCCGCCTCGGCTACGCCTGGGGCATGGCCGTGGGCTGGATCTGGGGCGGGCTGTGGAGCACGGGCGAGATCGAGCGCCGCGAAGGGCTGTGGATCTTCCGCGGCATGCCGGAGTGGACCTTCGCGCGCGGCGGTGTCTGCGTCGCGGGCTGCTACCTCACCGGCGACGCGGTGCCTGACGACCGCGTCCTCCGGCACGAGGCCGTGCACAAGGAGCAGTGGCTGCGCTACGGCCTTCTGATGCCGTTCCTGTACCTGCTCGCCGGACGGGATCCGCTGCGCAACCGCTTCGAGATCGAGGCCGGCCTCGAGGACGGGCACTACCTCCCGCGCGACTGATCCTCGCCGCGGCTGATCCTCGCTCCGGCCCCTGCGCTCGTCGAAGGGTCCGATGCCGGGCTCAGAGCAGCCGGAAGCGCTCCGGCGCGGTGATCCGCGCGGGATCAAGGCCGAGCCGTTCGGTGAGGTGCTCCGCGATGTCGGCGGTGCCGAGGAAGCCGCCGAGCAGCGTCACCGTGGTGTGCTCCTCCGCGCCGTCGCACAGCATCTCGTCGGCCCAGGCGATCGCGGCGCGTGCCGCAGCGGTGCCCTGTGCGCACCGGCGGGCGGTGCCGGGTGCTCCGGAGCGGGTGGCCCGCGGCAGCCACGTGACGGTCATCCGGGGCGGGACCGTGACCGCCGAGATCGACTCCGCGTCGGGGACCTCGATGAACACCCGTCCCGTCGCGCACAGCGGCAGCGTCGAGAGCTCCGCCTCCAGCTCTGCCAGG
>NZ_NCKN01000037.1 GCF_002257455.1 Microbacterium sp. 13-71-7 | reverse complement strand
GTCACCGCCGGGCTCCAGCCAGACGGCGTTCCAGTCCAGGATCCGCGGATCGGCGAGGCCCTCGGTCGCGAAGGGATCCGCGGCGATGAAACGCTCCGCGGCCTCGCGCGATGCGAAGACGCCCATCGATCCTGCGGCGAGGTCCGGCGTCGCGAACGGGCCGAGCGCGATCAGACCGCTGTCCGTCTCATGGAAGGCCCGGTAGTACGCCTGATGGCGCGGGAAGACCTCGAGGATCCGGGCGCGATCCACTCCGTCGCGCAGACGATACAGGACGACGACGTTCATGGGTCCACCCTTTCAGTGCCGGAAGCCAGGGCCCGCCGTCCGATCAGGGAGCGGCGAGGTCAGCGCGTCCAGATACGCGACCTCCTCCCGGATCGTCGCGAGCAGCGCCTCGGCGAGGTCCATCGTGACACCGTTGCGGATCACGATCCGCTGGACGGTGATCTCCGCCAGGTCGTCCGGCAACGGGTAGGCGGGTACCAGCCAGCCCCGCATCCGCAGCCGGTCGGACAGGTCGTAGAGCGTCCAGTTCGCGGTGTGCCCGTCGACCAGGCGCCAGGCGAACACCGGGATCGTCGAGCCGTCGCTGATGAGTGCGAACGGCTCCATCCCGCCGATCCCCTCGGCGAGGTAGCGCGCGACAGCACGCGAGGTGCCCTGCACCTCGGCGTATCCCTCCCGCCCCAGCCGCAGGAACAGGTAGAACTGCAGCAGCACCTGCGCACCCGGCCGCGAGAAGTTCAGCGCCAGGGTCGGCATGTCGCCGCCGAGGTAGCTGACCCGGAACACCATCGACTCCGGCAACGCCTCCGCGTCGCGCCAGATGACCCAGCCGAGGCCCGGATAGACCAGCCCGTACTTGTGCCCCGACGTGTTGATGGACGCGACGCGTGGCACCCGGAAGTCCCAGCCGAGATCCGGATCCAGGAACGGCGCCACCATTCCCCCCGAGGCCGCATCGACGTGGATCGGCACGTCGTGGCCGTACCGGGCGGCGATCGCATCCAGCGCGGCGGCGATCTCCGCGACGGGCTCGTACGCGCCCGTGTAGGTGACGCCGAGGATCGCGACCACACCGATCGTGTTCTCGTCGACATACCGCTCCAGCAGCGCGCCGTCGAGCGCCGGATGCGCCTCGCTCACCGGCACATAACGCGGCTCCACCTCGAAGTAGTTGCAGAACTTCTCCCAGCACACCTGCACGGCGCTGGACATCACGAGGTTGGGCCGGGACGCGTCCTGCCCTTCCGCGCGCCGCTTCTCCTGCCAGCGGCGCTTCAGCGCGATCCCGGCGAGCATGCACGCCTCGCTGGACCCGATCGTCGACGTCGCGGGCGCCGCCGCCGGATCCGGGGCATGCCAGAGCTCGGCGATCATCCGCTGGCAGTACGTCTCGATCGCCGCCGTCTGCGGATACTCGTCCTTGTCGATCATGTTCTTGTCGACGGCCTCGGCGTAGAGCCGCTGCGCCTCCTCGTCCATCCAGGTGGTGACGAAGGTGGCGAGGTTCAGCCGGGCGTTGCCGTCGAGCATGGTCTCGTCGCTGACGACGTGATAGGCCGTGAGCGGATCCATACCGCGATCGGGGATCCGGTGCTTGTCGACGAAGAGCCCGGATCCGGCCCGGCGGTGCAGCGGGTTGACGTGGATGCGTTCCTGCGACATGGGTGCCTCCCGGATCCGAGCGCGGCGTTCGGGCGCCACCATAGCACCGGCACCGATCCGGGCCATGAACGACGAACGCCCCCGGATCCTCGCTCGTGAGCGGAATCCGGGGGCGTCCGGGAGGGCCTTACTTGGCTGCGGCCTCGGCGGGCTTCTTCGCAGCAGCCGGGCGCTGGGCCGCGGCGGGCTTGCTCGCGGCCGGGGCTGCGACAGCGGCGGGCGCCGGCGCGGCGTCCGCGACCGGGCGCGGACGCGCGGCGAACTCCTCGAACACCGCACGCGGCGTCTGCAGGGCCTCGAGGCCGACGATGTCGCGGCCGAGCCAGAGGTTGTTCCACCAGCCCCACAGCACGCGCCACTTGCGCTCCCAGGACGGCATCGCGAGGCCGTGGTAGCCGCGGTGCGCGACCCAGGCCACGAAGCCCTTGAGCGCGAGCTTGCCGGACTGGAAGACACCGTTGTAGAGGCCGAGGCCGGCCACGGCGCCGAGGTTCTTGTGGAAGTAGTCCTTGGGCGTCTCTCCGCGCAGCACCGCGACGAGGTTCTTCGCGAGCAGCTTGGCCTGACGGACGGCGTGCTGCGCGTTCGGCACGCACATGCCGCCGACGCCGCCGCCGGACAGGTCGGGGACGGCCGAGACGTCACCGGCGGCCCATGCGCCCTCGACGAACGCCTCGGGGGTGCCCACCCGCAGGTCGGCGCGGGTCTGGATGCGTCCGCGCTCCTCGACGGGGAGGTCGCCGCCGCGCACGACGGTGGGGTTGGCCATGACGCCGGCGGTCCAGACGATGAGGTCGGACGGGATGACCTCGCCGGTGGACAGCTCGACGTTGCCGTCGACGGCGCCCTTGACCTGGGTGTCCAGGTGCACGTTCGCGCCGCGCTTGGCGAGGTCCTTCAGCACCCACTCGCTGGTCTTCAGCGAGACCTCGGGCATGATCCGGCCCATCGCCTCGATGAGGTGGAAGTGCGTGTCGTCGAAGGACAACTGCGGGTACTTCGCGATGAGCGACGAGGCGAACGAGCGGAGCTCGGCGAACGCCTCGATACCGGCGAACCCGCCGCCGACGACGACGACCGTGAGCAGACGGTCCCGCTCGGGCCCGGCCGGGATGGAGGCGGCCTTGTCGAAGTTCGACAGCAGCTTGTCGCGGACGGCGACGGCCTCTTCGATGGTCTTGAGTCCGATCGCGTTGTCGGCGATGCCGGGGATCGGGAAGGTGCGCGAGACGGCGCCGGCGGTCACGACGATTTGGTCGTACGCGAACTCGTACGGCTCGCCCATGGCCGGCGTGATCGCGGCGACCTTGTTGGCGTGGTCGATGCCGGTGATCTTGGCCGTCACGACGTTCGCGCGCTTCAGGTGGCGGCGGTGCGCGACGACCGCGTGCCGCGGCTCGATCGACCCGGCGGCGACCTCCGGCAGGAAGGGCTGGTAGGTCATGTACGGCAGCGGGTCCACCATCGTGACCTCTGCCTCGCCCTTGCGGAGGTGCTTCTCGAGCTTCCACGCGGTGTAGAAACCGGCGTAGCCACCGCCCACGATCAGGATCTTGGGCGCGGCAGCGCTCTTTGCCACGGTGCTCTCAGTCACGGAGGCTAACTCCTCAGTCATCGGGATTTTGGCGTGCAGATGCGCGCGCCGAACGGATGCGCCGGGCAGCAGCGGTGACGCCAAGCGCTATCAGGATACCAGGGACCGTGAGGGCTGTGAGCGGCAGGGTACCGTACAGCAGCGAATCGGGGCTGGGGATCAGCGGCGAGGTGGCTCGCGTGGGCGTATCCGCATGCGGGAGCGGCGGGATCGCAAGCGGCGTCGACGTCGGCTGCGCAGGCTCAGGAGCCTGCGCTCGCCGATTCAGATGGATCCACTTGGACAGGTCGCCGAGCGGGTTCTGGTCCACCGACGGCAGCGTCGCTGACACCGCCGCGGCCGCGTCGATGAGACCGTAGCCGTACAGCAGGTCGGGGTGCGCGGTCGCCTGCGGGGCGGGACGCGCGGTCTGGATGATCTGGTTGATCACGTTGTTCGCGTCCATGTCTGGGTGCGCGGCACGCACCAGGGCGACCACGCCCGCCACGATCGGGGCCGCGCCACTGGTGCCGTTCCAGGTCTCGATCGTTCCGTTCGCGTCGACGCCGAGCAGCGACTCGCTGGGCGCGGAGACGGCGATCGTGATCCCCTGCGTGGAAGCCGCCTTGCTCGCGACGCCGTGCTGATCCACTCCCCCGACCGCGAGCACGCCGGGGATCGTCGCGGGAGCACCGACCATGGCCGTGCCGCTGCCTCGGTTGCCCGCCGCCACGACGACAACGACGTCGTGGTCGAAGGCGTAGAGGAACGCGTCGTCCCAACTGGGATCCCATTCCAGGGTGTTCGTGGTGAAGGAGAGGTTGATCACCTTCGCGCCGTGATCCACCGCCCACTTCATCGCCTCCGCCACCTGCTTCGCGAAGGGCACGGGCGCCGTCGCGCCGAAGCCGAGCGAGATGGAGAGCAGCTTCGCATCGGGCGCGACGCCGATCATGCCCGTGCCGTCCGCCTTGGGCCTGCCCGCGGCGAGCGAGGCGACGCGGGATCCGTGATCGCTGTCGAGCGGGCCGAGCGGCGTGCGTCCATCCTCGGATCCGATGCCGGAGACGTCGGTGCCGTCGGTGACGGCGCCCTCGAACTGCGAGGGGCCCTTGGCGATGCCCGTGTCGATGATCGCGATCGTGACGCCCGCACCGCGCGTGGTCTTCCACGCCGCGTCGACGTGGGCGCCCGTGAGCCAGTACTCCGCGGACCGCTCGGGATCCGCGGGCGGCGTGGGCGTCGGGGTCGCCCCCATCACGAGCGGCGCCGCGAGCGCGAGCAGGAGCACCGCGACGACGGATCTGATCCGGCGTGCGTTCGGAGAGCGTGTGGTCGGCGTGGTCATCGGACTCGGATCAGCGCGCCCGCGCGGCTCCCGGCTCGATGCACTCGCAGCGCTCGGGTGACCAGCGGGCCCGGCGCAGCGCCTCGTCGCCGATGGGGTTGACGCCCTCCCCGGCGGCGAGCGCGTGACCGGCCAGCGCATGCAGGCACTTCACGCGCTGGGGCATGCCGCCCGCGGAGACGCCGGCGATCTCCGGGACGTCCCCGTACTGCGCGCGGTCGGCGAGATACGCCTGATGCGCCCGCAGGTACGCGGCGGCGGTGTCCTCGTCGTCCAGCAGCTCGGCGAGCTCCGGCATCACGTGCTCCGCCTCGAGGGTCGACATCGCGGCCGCCGCGGCGGGGTGGGTGAGGTAATAGAACGTCGGGAACGGCGACCCGTCGGCCAGCCGCGGCAGCGTCGCGACGACCGTGGGATTGCCGCAGGTGCAGCGCGCGGCGATGCCGACGACTCCCCTGGCCTCACGGCCGAGCTGTGCGGAGACGACCGCGATCTCGGCGTCGGTGGGCGGGGCGAAAGGGGGCGTGGTCACCCCTCCAGGGTACGGGGTCCGCCTGCGGGACGCCTCAGCGCGCGCCCGAGCCCGCGGCGGTCTTGGCGAGTCCCGCTCCGGTCACGTTGCGCAGCAGCTGGCCCGCCCAGTCCGAGGACTTCTCCTGCACGGTGTCGCTGACAGGGCCCTGCTCGACGGGTTGCGCGGCGGGATCGATGTCGTTGTCGATGAGGTAGACGACCTCGCCCGGCTTGACGTAGAACAGCCGCTCCCTGGCCTGCGCGGTGATGTACGCCGGATCGTTCCAGCGCTCGCGCTCGGCCGTGAGGGCGTCGATCTGCTTCTGGGTGACCTGCACCGAATGCTCCAGCGCGGCGATCCGCTGCTTCTGGTCGAGGTACGTGCCGAGCGTGGGCACGAGCACCCACGCGCCGAGGACCACGAGCGAGAGCATGATCACCATGAAGCCGCTGAGCCGGATGCCGCCCACCCAGCCGCGCACGTCGACCGCGCGCGCGGTGCCGCTCGACGGCCCCGCGGACGCAGACGACGAAGGAGGAGTCCGACGTGGTGTCATGACTCCTCCTCCGTATCAGTCGGTGTGCTCAGCCCTTGAAGCGCGGGAAGGCGGAGCGCCCGGCGAAGACCGCCGCATCGCCCAGCTCCTCCTCGATGCGCAGAAGCTGATTATACTTCGCGACGCGCTCCGACCGAGCGGGCGCGCCGCTCTTGATCTGGCCCGAGTTCACGGCGACGACGAGGTCGGCGATCGTGGTGTCCTCGGTCTCGCCGGAGCGGTGCGAGAGCATCGTGGTGTAGCCGGAGCGGTGCGCCAGGCTGATCGCGTCGAGGGTCTCGGACAGCGTGCCGATCTGGTTGACCTTGACCAGCAGGGAGTTCGCGACACCGAGGTCGATGCCCTTCTGCAGGCGCTCGGGGTTGGTCACGAACAGGTCGTCGCCGACGAGCTGGATCTGGGACCCGAGCTTCTCGGTGAGGGCCTTCCAGCCCTCCCAGTCGTCCTCGGCGAGGGCGTCCTCGATGGTGACGATCGGGAAGTCCTTGACCAGGCCGACGTAGTAGTCGGTGAGCGACGCGGCGTCCCAGTCCTTGTTGTCGAGGCGGTACACGCCCTCGTTGTAGAACTCGGTGGCGGCGGCGTCGAGGCCCAGCGCGATGTCGGTGCCCGGCGTGAAGCCGGCCTTCTCGATCGCCTTGACCAGGAACTCCAGGCCCTCGCGGTTGCTGGGCAGGTCGGGGGCGAAGCCGCCCTCGTCGCCGAGACCGGTCGCGAAGCCGGCGGCCTTGAGCTCGCCCTTGAGCACGTGGTAGACCTCGGTGCCCCAGCGCAGCGCCTCGGAGAAGCTGTCGGCGCCGATCGGGGCGAGGAAGAACTCCTGCATGTCGATGCCGTTGTCGGCGTGCGAGCCGCCGTTGATGACGTTGAACAGCGGAACGGGCAGCAGGTGCGCGTTGGGGCCGCCCAGGTAGCGGAACAGCGGCAGGTCGGCCGAGTCGGCGGCGGCCTTGGCGACCGCGAGGCTCACGCCCAGGATCGCGTTCGCGCCCACGCGGCTCTTGTTCTCGGTGCCGTCGACCTCGATGAGGATCTCGTCGATCACGCGCTGCTCGCTCGCCTCGACGCCCTCGATCGCCGGGCCCAGCTCGTCGATGACGGCCTCGACGGCCTTCAGGACGCCCTTGCCGCCGTAACGGCTCTTGTCGCCGTCGCGCAGCTCGTACGCCTCGAACGCACCGGTGGACGCACCGGACGGGACGGCGGCGCGCTGCACGATGCCGTCGTCGAGGAGCACCTCCACCTCGACGGTCGGGTTGCCACGGGAGTCGAGAATCTCGCGTGCGCCTACAGCCTCGATCAGTGCCACAGAGTGCTCCTTGTTCAAGAGGGAAGTGGGGTGGTGGAGCGACGTCGATCCGCCGCCAGTCTAGTCGGAGCCGCCCTCGCGGCGCAGACGATGAAGCGCCGCGCGCAGACGGCGAAGGGCCGCGCGGACGAGTCCGCGCGGCCCTCCCTGAGATCCTCGATTACTTGTAGGACTTCACGACGTCGAGCAGGGCCGGGACGTTGGCGTACGCCTCGGCGGCGTTCTCCTTCGTCACGATGACCGGCGCGAGCAGGAACGACGGCACGACCTTGACGCCGTTGTTGTACGACTTGGTGTCGTTGACGTCGACCTTGTCGCCCTTCTGCAGCTCCTGCGCCATCTTGATCGCCTGGGCGACGAGCAGCGTGGTGTCCTTGTTGATCGTGGAGTACTGCACGCCCTCCATGATCGACTTGACGGACTCGACCTCGGAGTCCTGACCGGTGACCACCGGGACGGGCTTGCCGGCCTGCTGCACCGAGGTGATGATGGCGCGGGCGAGGGTGTCGTTCGGGCTCAGCACGCCGTCGATCGTGGCCGAGCTGTAGTTGGCGGTGAGCAGCGCGTCCATGCGGCGCTGCGCGTTCTCCGCCTTCCAGCCGTCGGTCGCCGTCTGGGTGATCTCGGTCTGACCCGAGACGACCTTGAGCGTGCCGTCCTTGATCTTCGGCTCGAGCACGTCCATCGCGCCCTTGAAGAAGACCGCCGAGTTCGCGTCGTCCGCGGATCCGGAGAACAGCTCGATGTTGTACGGCGCCGGGTGGCCCGCGCGCTTGGCGAGACCGTCGAGCAGGGCCTGGCCCTGCAGCTGGCCGACCTTGAAGTTGTCGAACGCGACGTAGTAGTCCACCGCGTCGGTGTTCTCGATCAGGCGGTCGTAGGCGATCACGGTCGCGCCGGCGTCGTGCGCCGCCTTGACCTGGGTGGACAGCTGCTTGCCGTCCTTCGCGCCGATGATGATGACCTTCGCACCGCCGGTGACCATCGCCTGGATCTGGTTCTGCTGCTCGGCGACCGTGTTGCTGGCCGGCGCGTACTGCACGTCGGGCTTGAAGCCCGCCTTGGTCAGACCGTCGGTGAACAGCTTGCCCGCGAGCACCCAGTTCTCACTGGTCTTGTCCGGCAGGGCGACACCGATCTTGGCGTCGGCGGCGAAGCCCTTCGCTGCGGCGCCGCTCGCGGCGGGGGTTCCGCCGCGCTCGGACGAGCAGCCCGTGAGGGCGAAGGCACCCGCGACGACGACCGCTGTCGCCGAAAGGAGGATCTTCTTCATTGGGATCTCTTTCTCTCTTGGTGTGTGCATCTCAGGTGAATGCAGGATCGTGCCGCGAACGGCGCGGACCTCTTTTACTTGCCGCTCGCGGTGCCGGGAGCGGTGGTGGCGAAGGGTTCCTCCGCACGGGAGAACCGTCGGGTGATGAAGCCCGTCAGGGAGGGACGGCCCTGCTGCTTGTTCCAGACGTCGACGGCGACCGCGAGCAGCAGCACGAGGCCCTTGACCATCGAGACCACGTCGGCGCCGAAGCCGAGGAGGGCCATGCCGTTGTTGAGGAAGGCCATGACCAGACCACCGATGATGGATCCGATCACCGTGCCGATGCCGCCGGAGACCGCGGCGCCGCCGATGAACACCGCGGCGATCGCGTCGAGCTCCCAGCCGTTGCCGTCCTGCGGGCCCGAGGCCGTGGCGCGGGCGACGTAGATCATCGCCGCGACCGAGGCGAGCACAGACATGTTCATCATCACGAAGAAGTCGGTCCAACGGTCCTTGACACCGCTGAGGCGCGCGGCCTGGCGGTTGCCGCCGACCGCGTACAGGTGGCGGCCGAACACCGTGTTACGGGTGACGAAGGTGTAGACGATGACGAGCAGCAGCAGGATCACGCCGGAGATCGGGAAGCTCGTGCCAGGACGGCCGGTGGCGAACAGCCAGCCCGCGACGAGGATCAGCGCGGACAGGATGACGACCTTGACGACGCTCACCCAGACCGGTGCGACCTCGGTGCCGGCCTTGCGCTGCGAGCGGCGCAGGAAGACCTCGAAGACGACGACCCAGACGACCGCGAGCACGGCGAGCACCATGGTGAGCACGTTGAAGGCGAGAGGGACGGCGAGCTCAGGCAGGTAGCCGGCGCCGATCCACTGGAAGTCCGCGGGCACGGCGACCGAGGTCGACTGGCCGAACCACTGGTTGGCACCGCGGAAGAACAGCATGCCGGCCAGCGTCACGATGAACGCCGGCACGCGCACGAACGCGACCCAGAAGCCCTGCCAGGCGCCGACCAGGGCGCCGAGCGCCAGGCCGAGGAGGATCGCCGCCCACCACGGGAAGTGCCAGTTCGCCATCGACTGCGCCACGATGATGCCGACGAACGCGGCGACGGAGCCGACCGACAGGTCGATGTGCCCCATGATGATGACCATCACCATGCCGATCGCGAGGATCAGGATGTAGGAGTACTGGCTGACGACGTTGATCAGGTTGCCGGGCGAGAGCGTCAGCCCGCCGGTCCAGATCTGGAAGATGATGATGATGACGACCAGGGATCCGAGGATGCCGAACTGACGGCTCGTGGACTGGCCGCCGCCCATCATCTTGCCGAGGTCGCGGAAGCGGAAGCCCTCTTCCGGAGCCTGGGGCGTCGACGGGGTCGGGGTCGGGGTGATCGTGGTGCTCATGCGGAGGCTTTCTGGGTCCGTGAAACCAGCACTGGGGTCATCGTGCGCAGCGAATCGTTCATGCGGATGCTTTCTGCGTCAGGGAGGTCATGCTGCGCATGAGCGCCTCCGGGGTGGCTTCGGATGCGGGGAGGCAGTCGGTGACCCGCCCCTCGAACACGGTGTAGATGCGGTCGGACATGCCGAGCAGCTCCGGCAGCTCGCTGGAGATGACGATGACGCCCTTCCCCTGGGCCGCGAGCTCGTTGATGATGCCGTAGATCTCGTACTTGGCGCCGACGTCGATGCCGCGCGTGGGCTCGTCCAGGATCAGCAGATCCGGATCCGTGAACATCCACTTCGCCAGCACGACCTTCTGCTGGTTGCCGCCGGAGAGCGTGCCGACGCCCTGATCGACGGTCGGGGTCTTGATCCGCAGGGACTTGCGGTAGCGCTCCGCGACCTGCGCCTCCTCGATGTCGTTGACGACGCCGTTGCGGGCGATCTTGGAGAGCTTGGCCGAGACGATCGAGCGCTTGATCGTGTCCAGCAGGTTGAGACCCAGGACCTTGCGGTCCTCGCTGACGTAGGCGAGGCCGTGCTTGATCGCGCTGCGGACGTCGGGGAGCGAGATCTCCTTGCCGTCCTTGATGATCGTGCCGGACAGGAACTGGCCGTAGGAGCGCCCGAAGATGCTCATCGCGAACTCGGTGCGGCCGGCTCCCATGAGCCCGGCGATGCCGACGACCTCGCCGCGGCGCACCTCGATGCTGGAGCCCTTGACGACCATGCGCTCGGCGACCGACGGGTGACGCACCCACCAGTCCTTGACCTCGAAGAACACGTCGCCGATCTCCGGCGTGCGGTCGGGATAGCGGCTCTCCAGCGAGCGGCCGACCATGCCGCGGATGATGCGGTCCTCGTTGATCTCGCCGCGGCCGACGTCGAGCGTCTCGACCGTGCGTCCGTCGCGGATGATCGTGATCTCGTCCGCGATCTGCTCGATCTCGTTGAGCTTGTGGCTGATGATGATCGACGTGATCCCCTTGGCCTTCAGGCCCAGGATCAGGTCGAGCAGGTGCTGCGAGTCGTTCTCGTTCAGCGCCGCCGTCGGCTCGTCGAGGATCAGCAGCTTGACGTCCTTGTTGAGCGCCTTGGCGATCTCGATGAGCTGCTGCTTGCCGACGCCGAGATGCTTGACCGCGACATCGGGGTCCTCCCTGAGGCCGACGCGGGCGAGCAGCTCGACCGTGCGCTGCTTCTGCGCGGTCCAGTCGATGCGCGGTCCGCGACGGATCTCGTTGCCGAGGAAGATGTTCTCGGTGATCGACAGCTCCGGGATCAGCGCGAGCTCCTGGTGGATGATCACGATTCCGGCATGCTCGCTCGCCGCGATGTCCTTGAAGCGCTGCTCCTGCCCGTAGAGCAGGATCTCGCCGTCGTAGCTGCCGTACGGGTAGACGCCGGACAGGACCTTCATCAGCGTGGACTTGCCGGCGCCGTTCTCGCCGCAGATGGCGTGCACCTCTCCGGTGCGGACGGTGATCGACACGTCCGAGAGGGCTTTCACGCCCGGGAACTCCTTCGTGATGCTGCGCATCTCGAGGATCGGTCCGGCCACGGTGGGCAGCGTCGTCGTCTCGCTCACGGATCTCCTTCGATACCAGGTCCGGTGATGTTACGGTCAATGTTACCGTTCACATCGGGTTACATCGTGCACGCGCGTTTCGACAGTGTCAAGTGTCGAAGCCGAATTCGTGTCCTTACCGTGACGCCGCGGATTCGCGGCCGCACAGCACCGGGACGACGGGCCCGAATCCCGGCACCGCGTCTCCGCGCAGCTGCGCGAGCAGAATGCGCACGGCGCGCCGACCGAGCTCTGCGAAGTCCTGATGCACGGTCGTCAGCGGCGGGGCGACATGTGCCGCGACCGGAATGTCGTCGAAGCCCACCACGCTCACGTCGATCGGAACACGGAGCCCCGCGTCGCGGAAGCCGTGCATGAGCCCGATCGCCATGAGGTCGTTCGCCGCGAACACGGCGGTGAAGTCCCGCCTGCGGGCGAGCTCCTGACCGGCGAAATAGCCGAAGTCCGCGGTCCAGTCGCCGCGGATCGGCGGGATCGTGGGCAGGTCTGCGTCGCGCATCGCGTCCAGGTAGCCGCGCATGCGCGACTCGGCCTCGATCCAGTCCTGCGGCCCCGCGAGATGCAGGATGTCGCTGTGCCCGAGCCGGATCAGGTACTCGGTGATCATGCGGGCGCCGGCGAGCTGATCGGCGGAGTGGCTGAAGCCGTCGGATCCCGAGGCCGTCTGCAGGCTGACGAACGGCACCGACACGGCCATCCCCCGCAGCACGTTGAAGACCCGCACCTGCGGCGCGAGCACGACGATGCCGTCGACCGCCTCCCGCACGAGCTGGCGGACGGCCGCGCCGATCGCCTCGGGCGTGGTGTCGGGCAGGTTCAGCGTGATGACCGAGTAGCGCTCGGCACGCGCGGCGTCCTCGATCGCCGCGATCGAGGACGTCGGACCGAACTCGCCGGTGGTCGCGGAGAGTATCCCGAGCGTGTTCGACCGGCTGGTGGCGAGCGCCCTGGCGGCGATGTTGGGCCGGTAGTCCAGCACGCGGATCGCGTCGAGCACCCGCTCCTTGGTCTCGGGGCGGATGCTGGGGTGATCGTTCAGCACGCGGGAGACCGTCTGATGGGAGACCCCGGCGAGGCGCGCGACGTCGCGGATGCTGGGCATCCGGGCGCGCTCGGAGGAGGTCGACATGCAGAACCTCCTCGATGTGCACGGTCACATGAATGAGTCCATTATGGGGTCGGAGTGTTCCCTGCGCATCCGCGTCGACGCGCCCGCGCCCCGGCGGGTTGTCCGGGAGCACCGGATTCCGCGGGATCTTCGTCCGGCCGCAACGCGCCTCCGCGCACGGAAGCTGGCACCGTGGGGCCGTGGACACTCTGCTGCGCGGCGGGCGCGTCATCGACCCGAAGACCGGTTCCGACAGGATCTCCGACGTCCTGATCTCCGAGGGCCGGATCGCCGAGATCGGCTCCGGGATCGCCACGCCGGAGGCGGCGACCGTGATCGAGGCCGAAGGGCTCATCGTCGGTCCGGGCTTCGTAGACCTGCACAGCCACGTGCACTCGATCGCCGGGCACCGCCTGCAGGCGATGGACGGCGTCACGACGGCCCTCGATCTGGAGGCGGGCCTCATGCCCGTCGCCGAGGCGATCGCCAGGGCCGGCCGCGAGGGACGTCCGCTCAACTACGGCTTCTCGGCCTCCTGGTCCCAGGCCCGCGCCTACGCGCACCTCGAACGCGTCCCGGTCGCCGACTTCACCGCGTCGATGGACCTCCTCGGCAACCCGGCATGGCAGCGCTCCTCGAGTCCGGCCGAGCGCCGCCGCTGGCTCGGACTCCTGGAGGGCGAACTCGCCGCCGGCGCCCTCGGCATCGGCGTGCTGATGGGCTACGCCCCGCGCTCCGATCCCGAGGAGTACCTGGAGCTCGCCCGGCTCGCCGCCGCCGCACACGCCCCGACCTTCACGCACGTGCGCGAGCTGATCGAGGCGGA
Source organism: Microbacterium sp. 13-71-7 (assembly GCF_002257455.1). Lineage (GTDB taxonomy): Bacteria > Actinomycetota > Actinomycetes > Actinomycetales > Microbacteriaceae > Microbacterium. The sequence goes on along the minus strand of NZ_NCKN01000037.1, from coordinate 10,160 downwards.
TCCCGCCACCCCGATCGACGGCTCGGAGGAGCTCGTGCGCGCGGCGGCGGAGACCGGCGCCGCGATGCACCACTGCCATGTGAACAGCACGTCGCTGCGCCACGTCGACCGGGTGCTGGCCCTGCTGGACCGCAGTCGCGCGGCCGGATCCCGGGTCACCGTCGAGGCCTATCCCTACGGCGCGGGCAGCACCGCGATCGGCGCGTTCTTCCTCGCGCCGGAGAAGCTCGCGGGCCTGGGCATCGGCCCGACCGCGCTCGTGCTGGTGGACACCGGAGAGCGCATCGCCGATGAGGCCCGGCTGCGCGAGGTGCGCGCCACGGATCCCGGCGCCGCCTGCATCGTCACCTTCCTCGACGAGGCGGATCCCCTCGATCGCGCCCATCTGCACCGGGCGCTGGCCTACCCCGACGCGATCGTCGCGAGCGACGCGATGCCGATCTCGTGGCCGGGCTCCGGCGGAGCGCCGACCGTGTACGAGCAGCGCCGCTGGCCGCTCCCCGAAGGCGGGCAGACGCACCCGCGCACGGCCGGGACCTTCGCGAAGTCCCTGCGCCTGATGGTCCGCGAGTCCGGCGCCTGGAGCTGGCTCGAGGCGTTCCGACGCTGCTCCTACCTGCCTGCGCGCGTGCTGGACGAGGCCTCCCCCGCGATGCGCGCCAAGGGACACCTCACCGTCGGCGCGGATGCGGACATCGTGGTGCTCGACCCCGCCGCGATCACCGATCGCGCGACGTACGCCGATTCCACCCGTCCGTCGCAGGGCGTGCGGCAGCTGTACGTGCACGGCACGGCCGTCGTGCACGCCGGAGACATCGTCGCCGACGCCCATCCGGGGCGCGCCGTGCGCGGCGCCGCGTGATGACCGGCGGGGCCTTGTCCGGGGGCACCAAGGTCTCCGGAAGCCTCGTCGGCACGCACCAACGGCACGCGGATCCGCGCGAATAGTCTCGGCGCAACGCCGTCACCCTGATCGACGGCGCACTCGACGAAGAGGAGCGCACATGTCCGACCTGAACGAAATCGGCACCTGGGTGCGGGAGAACCTCCCCGCACTGATCGCCGACGCGCACGTCCCCGCCGCATCCGTGGGAATCCTCGCCGGCGGCGAGGTCTTCACCGCAGCGGCCGGCGTCCTGAACAAGAACACCGGGGTGGAGGCCGACGAGGACTCGGTGTTCCAGATCGGCTCCATCACGAAGACCTGGACCGCGACGCTCGTCATGCAGCTCGTCGACGAGGGCCTGCTCGACCTCGACGCCCCCGTGCGCGACACCGTCCCGGCCTTCGCGATCGGCGACGACGCGGCGGCCTCCGCGATCACCACCCGCCAGCTGCTCAGCCACGTGAGCGGCTTCGAGGGCGACCTCTTCAACGACACCGGCGTCGGCGACGACGCGGTCGAGAAGTACCTGGCGACGATCGCCGACGCCCCGCAGCTCTTCGCCCCCGGCGAGCGCTTCTCGTACAACAACGCGGCCTTCGTGGTGCTCGGCCGTATCGTCGAGGTGCTGCGCGGCCAGACCTACGACCAGGCCCTGCACGCGCACCTCGCGCGCCCGCTGGGGCTCACGCACGTGGCGACCGACGCCTCGCAGGCGATCATGTTCCGCGCGGCGCTCGGTCACATCCCCGGCGATGACGGCGAGCCCGTTCCCGCGCCGGTGTGGAACCTGGTGCGCTCCAACGCCCCGGCCGGATCGATGCTCGCGATGACCCCGCGGGATCTGCTGGGGTTCGCGGGCATGCACATGGCCGGCGGCGTCGCCCCCGACGGCACCAGGGTCCTCTCCGCGCAGAGCGTCGCAGCGATGCAGGAGCGCCAGGTGGACCTCCCCGACCTCGGCGTGCTCGGCAACGCGTGGGGCCTGGGCTGGGAGATCTTCGACTGGGCCGGCGGCCCGGTCTACGGACACGACGGCGGCACGATCGGGCAGAACGCGTTCCTGCGCTTCGCACCCTCCGCGGGCGTCGCCGTGGTGCTGCTCACGAACGGCGGCGACACGGTCGACCTCTACCACCGCCTGTTCTCGAAGATCCTCTCGGCTCTCGCCGGCGTCGACATGGCTCCGCTCCCCGTGCTCCCCGAGTCGCCGGTCGAGGTCGACCTGGACCGCATCCTCGGCACCTACTCGTCCTCGGTCTCCGACTCCACGGTGAGCGTCGACGACGAGGGCCGGATCTGGCTCACCCGCACGATGAAGGGGATCTTCGCCGAGCTGGGTCCGGCTCCCGCTCCCGTCGAGCTGGTCGGCTGGTCCGGCGACAGCCTCCTCCCCCGGGAGAAGGATCACGGCATGCGGATGCCGCACGCGTTCGTCGGAGACGACGGCAGCGGCCGCGCCCTGTACCTGCACACCGGACGCGCCGACCGCCGGATCGACGCATGAGCGCCCTCACCGCGACCGCGACCTCGATCGCGGAGATCTTCGCGGACGCGGACGCCGAGGGCTTCCTGCACGCCCGCGAGATCGGCACGGAGGCCGGGCCGGAGGTGGACTCCGGCGCCGACGAGCCCGTCGTGCTCGCCTCGGTCTTCAAGATCCTGGTGCTCACCGCCTACGTCCGTGCCGTCGCCGCCGGCACGCTGGATCCGACCGAGAGGACGACGGTCACCGCGCGCTACCGCATCGGCGGGATCGGCACGGCCGGGTTCTCGGACGACGTGCAGGCGAGCTGGCGCGACCTCGCCCAGAACATGATGACGATGAGCGACAACGCCGCGACCGACGTCCTGTACCACCGCCTGGGCGGCGATGCCGTCGATCGCGTGATCGCCGACCTCGGCCTGCGCAGCACACGGCTCATCGGGTGCTGCGAGGACCTGTTCGCGTCCGTCGTGGCCGATCTCGGCGGCTCCGCCGACGACGACCTGGAGGCGCTGCTGGCCGGCACGGATCCGGAGCGGCTGCTCGGGATCTCCGCGCTCGATCCCGCCCGCACCTCGGCATCCACGCCCCGCGATGTCACCACGCTGCTGAACGCCCTGTGGACCGACACCGCCGCACCCGCCGAGGCCTGCGCGCAGGCCAGGGCGATCATGGCGCAGCAGATCTGGCCGCACCGCCTGACCTCCGGGTTCCCGAACGGGGTGACGCTCGCGGCCAAGACCGGAACGCTCCCCCGCTGGCGCAACGAGGCGGGCGTCGTCACCTATCCCGATGGCCGCCAGTACGCCGTCGCCGTGTTCACCCGCGCGCGCACGCTCGACGAGCGGCTCCCGCGCGTCGACGCCTCGATCGGCCGCGCCGGATTCGCCGCCGTCGAGCGGCTGCGCGCCGAGCGGTCCTGACGTCCGGGCCGATCCGCCGTGGATCGGCCCGGATCCCCCTCATCTCTCCGCTCCCTCCCCTCTTCTCACCCCTCTCTCCTCCCCCTCCCCGCACCATCCCCCTTTCCCCATCCCGCCCCACCCGAACACTGCTGGAGGCTTCTGATGCGACACCGCACCCCGCTCATCGCGATCCTCGGCGCGACCGCCCTCGTCCTGACGTCCTGCGCCGGAGGCGGCGCCGCCGGAGCCGGCAAGGACGCCGCGCTCGCGAACGGAAAGACGTTCACGCAGGCCATCGCGACCGATCCTGGTTCGCTCGATCCGTTCATCACGGCGATGTCCGTGGCGCGCGGCATCGACCGCTTCCTCTACGGCCGCCTCATCACGATCAAGGACGACGGCAGCATGGCGTCCGGTCTCGCCGAGAAGTGGACCGCCGACACCAAGACCGCGACCTTCACCCTGCGCGACAAGCTCACCTGCGAGGACGGCACGCCGCTGACGGCGACCGACGTGGCCGCGAACATCAGCCACGTCGTGGATCCCGCGACCGGCTCCCCCCTCGTGGGACTCGAGGTGCAGCCGGGCACGACCGCGGTCGGCGATGACGCCGCGCGCACCGTGACCGTCACGAGCGGCCAGCCCGACGCGTTCCTGCTGCAGAACATCGGCAACATCTCGATCGTGTGCGGCACCGTGCTGAAGGACCCCAAGGCCCTCGCCGCCGGCAAGGGCTCCACGGGCATGTTCACGATGACCGAGATCACGCCGAACAGCCAGTACACCCTGACCCGCCGCAAGGACTTCGCGTGGGGACCCGGCGACTGGGATCCGACGCAGAAGGGCCTGCCGGACAAGGCCGTCTTCCGGATCATCCCCAACGAGACGACGGCCGCCAACCTGGTCATCTCCGGCGAGGTCAACGCCGCCGGCGTGCTCGGGCCGGACCAGCAGCGCCTGGAGACCGCGAAGCTCTTCAGCACGCAGATCCTCGTCCCCGCCGGCCAGCTGATCTACAACCAGGCCGACGGCAGGGCCACGGCGGATCCCGCCGTGCGCAAGGCGCTCACGCAGTCGCTCGATCTGGCCCAGGCCCGTCAGGTCTTCGCCGGCGAGGTGCCGACCGGCTTCGTGACCGTCGCCCCGAATCCCTGCCGTGCCGACACGGTCAAGGGCAACATCCCCGGGTTCGACGCGAAGGCGGCCGGCGCCGCCCTCGACGCGGCCGGCTGGAAGCTCGGATCCGACGGCATCAGGGCCAAGGACGGCAAGCCGCTCACGCTCAAGATGATCTACGCCTCGGTCCTGGGCGACACCGGCACGGCCGCCGTCGAGCTCCTCCAGTCGATGTGGAAGAAGGTCGGCGTGGACGTGACCGTGAAGTCCCTCGACGGCCCCTCGCTGAGCGAGACGCTGCTCTCGACCGGGGACTGGGACATCTCGGGCGCCGGCGTCACCGTGGGCCTTCCCACCTCGCTCACGCCCTTCGTCTCCGGGCCGACGCCGCCGAACGGCTCGAACTTCGCCTCGATCGACGACCCGGCCTACGTCGCCGCGGTGACCGCCGCGTCCGCCAAGGCGGGCACCGAGGGATGCGATGACTGGGCCGCCGCCGAGAAGTCGCTGCTGACCACGTCCTCCGTGGTCCTCTACGCGAACATCGCACGGCACACGTTCGCGAACAAGGCCACCTTCAGCGAGGGCGACGGCATCGACCCGACCTCGATCCGCATGTACGAGTGAGGGGCGGCACCATGCTGGACGAACTTCAGGAACTGCTGGACAGCAGAGCCCGCGAGCTGAACGTGCCCGGCGTCGCGGTCGGCATCGTGGACGGCGGCACCGAGCACGTGCTCACGACGGGCGTCGCCTCCACCGCGACGGGGGCGCCCGTGACCGCGGACACCCTGTTCGCGATCGGATCCACCTCGAAGACGGTGACCGGCACGGCCGCCATGCGTCTCATCGAACAGGGGGCCTTCGACCTGGACACCCGGGTCGCGGAGCTCCTGCCCGACCTCCGCCTGGCCGACGAGGACGCCCTCGAGCAGCTCCGGGTGCGGCACCTGCTCACGCACTCCGGCGGCTTCCTCGGCGACATCGAGGATGATCCCGACGACTGGGGGCCCGACGCCCTGCGGAAGAGCATCGCCGGTTTCGGCGAGCTCCCGCAGCTCTTCCCTCCGGGGGCGATCGCGTCCTACAGCAACGGCGGCCTGCGCCTGCTCGGCCACCTCTGCGCCGTCGTGTCCGGTCGCGGATTCGAGGAGCTCGTCACTGAGACGGTCCTCGCGCCCCTCGGGATGACGGACAGCGTGTACTTCCCGTGGGAGGCGATCACCCGGCCCGTCGTGACCGGCCATGTCATCGTCGACGGCGTGGCCGTGCCGGCCCCGGTGTGGGGCCTCGCCCGCGACCTGGCGCCCGAGGGCGGCCTGCTCTCCTCGGTCCGCGACCAGCTGCGCTACGCACGGTTCCAGCTGCGCGGCGACGCCGAGGGATCCGCCCCGATCCGCGACGAGACGCGGCGGACGATGCAGCGCGCGCACATCGAGGTGGGCCCGCCGCTGGAGAGCATCGGACTCCCCTGGCTGCTCACGCACGTCGGCGACGCGCGCGTGGTGCGCCACGGCGGAAACATCAGCAACCTGCAGCTCAGCGAGATGGTGCTGCTGCCCGACCACGACCTCGCCGTGACCGTGCTGACGAACGCGGCGAGCGGGCTCGGCCCGCAGATCGTGTCCTGGTGCCTGGAGAACCTGCGGGGGATCCATCCCGCGCCGGCGGACGACGTGGTGCTCCACGCGTCGCCCGACGATGTGGTCGGGCGCTACGACGTCAACCTCTGGCAGAACGTGGTGACACGCGAGCAGGACGAGATCGTGATCACGCCGGAGCTGCGCCAGGACCTGATCGACCTGGGCCTGCCCTCCCTGCCGACCGTGCGCGCCCGGCTCGGCGCGGATCTGCTGCTGCGCGACGCCGAAGGGCACCCGGTCGGCCGCTTCCTCACCGCCGCGGACGGCACGGAGTTCCTGCACATGGGGTTGCGCGCGGCGCCGCGGATCTGATCCACCGGCCGAGGCGCGGACGACGTTGTCACGACGCACAATTTCGCCCCTCCTTCTCGTGGCGGCCGACAATCCGGCTCCGCCACCCGGTCAATAGCCTCGGTCCCACCGGACCCGCCTCGTTCCGTTCCCACCCGTGAGGACCCAGCCGTGACCAGCACCACCGCCACACAGGCGATACTCATCCGATCCGCACGGTCGGGCAGCCCCTGGCTGTCCTTCCTGGTCCGTCGCGGAGGCCTCTTCGTCCTCTCGGTGTGGGTGCTGGTCACGGCTGCTTTTCTGATGATCCACCTGGTGCCGGGCGATCCCGTGCGCGCCGCACTGGGCCTGAACGCCCCCGTCGCCCTGGTCGAGGCGCGCCGGGCGGCGCTCGGGCTGGACCAGCCGCTGATCGTGCAGTACCTGCACTACCTCGGCAATCTCTTCACCGGCGACATGGGCGTCTCGATGCTCACCAACCAGCCCGTCTCCGACATCATCGCCACCCGCCTGCCCGCGACATTGCAGCTCGCGCTCCTCGCCGTGCTGGTGGTGCTGCTGGCCTCGGTGCCGATCGGCGTCACGATGGCGGTGGCGACGCGCGGAGGCCGCCGGCGCGGACTCGAGCTGACCTTCGCGGTCGTGACCGTCGTGCTCGCCGCGATCCCCGAGTTCCTCCTCGCCGTCGGACTCGTGTACGTCTTCGCCGTCTCCCTGGGATGGCTCCCGATCGCCGGCGCCTCTGGACCGCTCTCCTTCGTGCTCCCCGTCACGGCGCTCGCCGTCGGCCCGATCGCGGTGTTCTCCCGCCTCATCAGGGTCGAGGTGCTGAGCGTGCTGGGGCAGGACTACATCCGCACGGCGCGCGCCAAACGGCTGCGTCCCCGGCGCGTCTACACGCGCCATGCGCTGCCCAACGCGATGACGTCGACCCTGACGCTCACGGGACTGCTGCTGGCGGGCATGGTCACCGGGACCGTGCTCGCGGAGAACGTCTTCGCCTGGCCGGGCCTCGGCACCATGATCGTGCAGTCGATCCTGACCAAGGACTACCCCGTGGTGCAGGCGATCGTGCTGGTCTACGGCATGGGCGTGCTGCTGGTGAACCTGGTGATCGACATCGCCCTCGCCGTCCTCGACCCGCGCTCCACGATCAAGGAGGCCTGATGTCCGCCGCATCCACGATGAAGAAGGTCGTCCGCACCCCGCTCGGAGCGGTGTCGCTGGCCCTCGTGCTCCTGCTCGTGCTCGTGGCCCTGCTGGGCCCCCTGGTCTGGGGGGCCCAGGCCGAGCAGATCGACCCCGCCTCCGCCTACCGCGCCCCGGGCGCGGCGCACCTGCTCGGCACCGACGCGCTGGGCCGCGACGTGCTCGCCCGCGTCATGGTCGCCACGCGCCTCTCTCTGGGCCTCGCGATGGCCGCAGTGCTGATCGGGGTCGTCACCGGAACCGTGCTCGGCACCGCCCCGGCCGTCCTGCCCCGGTGGGCGGGCCGCATCCTCTCCACGTTCGTGAACATCGCCGTGGCGTTCCCCGGACTGCTGCTGGCGCTGTTCCTCGCCGTGATCTTCGGCGTGGGCACGGTCGGATCCGTCCTCGCGATCGGCTTCGCGATGGCCCCGGGCTTCGCGCGCCTCACCCAGACGCTGTCCGCGGCGATCGCCGGGCGCGACTTCATCGCCGCGGCGCGCGTCGCGGGAGTCTCGCGCTTCCGCGTGCTGATCCGGCACATCCTGCCCAACATCGGCGAGCCGCTGATCGTCAACGCGACGATCAGCGCGGGCGGCGCGCTCCTCGCCTTCGCCGGCCTGTCCTTCCTCGGGCTCGGCGTGCAGGTGCCCGCGTACGACTGGGGCCGGCTCCTCGGCGAGGGCCTCAACCGCATCTACCTGAACCCCGCCGCCGCCCTCGGCCCCGCCGCGGCCGTGGTGATCGCCGGGCTCGCCTTCAACCTCCTCGGCGAGACCGCCGCCGCAGCCCTCGGCGGCCGCAACGCGCGGCGCCCGCGCCGGCTCCCCCAGACCGCCCCCACGGGCGACTCCTGGCGCGCGCAGGTCGTGAACGATGACATGGTTCTCCTCGTCGACGACCTGCGCGTGTCCTTCCCCTCCTCGGACGGCTGGGTCACCCCGGTCCGCGGCGTGAGCTTCTCGATCTCCCGCGGGGAGGCGATCGGCGTCGTCGGCGAATCCGGATCCGGCAAGAGCCTGACCGCCCTCGCCGCGGCGCAGCTCATCGAACGGCCGGGGCACGTGGCCGCCGCCCGGCTCGAGTTCTGCGGCACGCCGCCGCTCGACGCGCCGGAGCGGACGCTGCGCCCGCTGCTCGGCACCTCGCTCGCGATGGTGTTCCAGGATCCGATGACCTCGTTCAACCCCACGCGCCGGATCGGCTCTCAGCTCGCCGAGGCGGCCGCGGAGCATCAGGGTCTCGGCCGCACGGCCGCGATGGAGCGGGCGATCGAGCGCCTGAAGGCGGTGCGTGTGCCGGCGGCGGAGCGGCGCGCACGACAGTTCCCGCACGAGTTCTCCGGCGGCATGCGCCAGCGCGCGATGATCGCGATGGGCCTGATGAACCACCCCCGGCTCATCATCGCCGACGAGCCCACCACGGCCCTCGACGTCACCGTGCAGCGCCAGGTGCTGCAGCTGCTCGCGAGCGTGCGCCGCGACACCGGGGCCGCGATCCTGCTGATCAGCCATGACATCGCGGTCGTCGCGCAGACCTGCGATCGCGTGCTCGTGATGTACGCGGGGCGCATCGTCGAGGACCTCCCCGCGAGCCGCCTGAACGAGAGCGCCCGGCACCCGTACACGCGCGCGCTGCTCGACGTCGTCCCCGAGCTGGACACCGACCGGGACACGCCGCTGCGCATGATCCCCGGCCGCCCGCCGGCACCGGGGGCGTTCCCCGCGGGCTGCGCGTTCGCGGACCGCTGCCCTCTCGCCTCCGCGCTGTGCCGGGAGCAGGATCCCGCGCTCACCGACGCCGGGGACGGGCACAGGGTCGCCTGCTGGCATCCGGTCGACGGTGCGATGCCCTCGGTCGCCGTGCCGGCGATCACCACGGCCGTTCCCCTGCCCGACTTCGAACCCGAGGAGGTCGTCCGATGAGCGAGCTGCGCTTCGACCGGGTGAGCGTCCGCTACGGCACCCACCGGTCCGGCCTCACCGCCGTCGACGACGTGAGCCTCGTGGTCCCGTCCGGCTCGGTCGTCGGCCTGGTCGGCGAGTCCGGATCCGGCAAGTCGACACTCGCCCGTGCCGCGATCGGCCTCGCGCCGATCAGCGGCGGCGCGATCACCCTCGACGGCGCCGACGTGCGCACCCTCCGCCGGCGCAGGCCCATCCAGATGGTGTTCCAGGACCCGTTCTCCTCGCTCGACCCGCGGATGAGCATCGGCGAATCAATCGCCGAGGCGATGCCGCGCAGCCTGCGCGGCGGTGCGGCCCGACGCGCGAGAGTGGCCGAGCTGCTCGAGATGGTCAGCCTCGATCCGGAACGGGCCGGATCTCTCCCGGCGGCGCTCTCCGGCGGTCAGCGCCAGCGCATCGCCCTGGCGCGCGCGCTCGCCGCGGATCCCGAGGTGGTGATCGCCGACGAGATCACCTCGGCGCTCGACGTCTCCGTGCAGGGCTCCGTGCTCAACCTCGTCCGCGAGCTGCGGCGGGAGCTCTCGCTCACGATGCTGTTCATCTCGCACAACCTCGCCGTGGTCCGCTACCTCAGCGACCATCTCGCCGTGATGTACCTCGGCCGCATCGTCGAGTTCGGGCCGACCGAGCAGGTCCTCGCCGATCCGCAGCATCCCTACACGCGGGAGCTGCTGGCCG
>NZ_NCKN01000369.1 GCF_002257455.1 Microbacterium sp. 13-71-7 | reverse complement strand
GCGAACACGGCGGCGAGTTGCGCCTCGGCGCGTGCGTCCCGCCGAGGAGTACCCGGCCGAGCTGCTGGATGCGCTGCGCCGTGCTGCGGACCGCGGGGCGATCCTGCTGAGCGCCTGCTCCGGGGCCTTCATCCTCGGGGCGGCCGGCCTGCTGGACGGAAGGCCGTGCACGACGCACTGGCGGTACGCGGAGGAACTGCAGCGGCGCTACCCGACCGCCCGCATCGACCCTGACGTGCTGTTCGTGGACGACGGCGATCTGATCACGAGCGCCGGCACCGCGGCGGGCATCGATGCGAGTCTGCACCTCGTGCGCCGTGAGCTCGGCAGTGCGATCGCCAACGTCATCGCCCGGAACATGGTCGTGCCGCCGCAGCGCGACGGCGGGCAGCGCCAGTACATCGAGCGGCCGGTGCCGCAGGCCGACTCGGACGCGCTGGGCGACGTCCTGGCGTACATGGGCGAGCGGCTCGGCGCCTCGCACTCGGTGGCGTCGCTCGCGCAGCGCGCGCACATGTCCACCCGCACGTTCGCGCGCAGGTTCGTCGCGGAGACGGGCGTGACGCCGATGCAGTGGCTCACTTCTCAGCGCGTGCTGCACGCACGGCTGGCCCTCGAGACGACCGACGCATCGATCGAGGAGATCGCCGCGACCTGCGGATTCGGCAGCGCGACGCTGTTCCGGCACCACTTCACCCGCGAGGTCGGGATCGCACCCACGGCATACCGTCGCACCTACGCCTGCGACCTCGCGGAGGAGATGGCGGAGCGAGAGCTGCTGTCCCTCGGGTGACGGCCGCGGGAGCGCTCTCCCTCGGAGTCGGGAGCTAGCGCGTCGACAGGTAGAGCATGAGCACGCCGACGATCACCAGCGCGACCGCGAGGATGCCCCACACCGGGGCTCCGTAGACCTCGCGGAGGATCCACGGCGTCCGGTACTCGCGCTCCGCCGCCTTCCGCCTGCGATGTCGTCTGCCGCCGTTCTGCGTCGCCATCGGGCGAGCGTAGGTCGAGGTGCTGAGGCCCGGCTATGACTGTGCCCGGCATCGCCTGAGCGCGCTCGCGGCGCCGGCTCGCCGTCGGCCGGCCACGGGGCGGACTCGCGGGGATCCGGCGGCAGGATGACAGACTGAAGATTGATCCGACGTCTTTCCAGGGAGCCAGCATGCACGACGATCGCAGCGATCCGGATCTGCTCCGCGCCGTGCGAGGCGGCGACGGCGGCGCTTGGGAGACCCTGTGGCACCGGCACTACGACGCGGCTCTCCGCTATGCCAGGCGCCTGTACTGGTCGCGCGCGGAGGACCTCGTCTCCGAGTCCTTCCTCGCGATCTACCAGCAGTTGAGGACAGGGGACAACGGGCCTGACTCGTCCTTCCGTGCCTACTTGAAGACCGTGATCCGCAACACCTCCGCACGATGGCACGCGGATGCGGGCCGCGTGATCGACGCCGAGGACGTCGATCAGGTGGATCCGCGCGATGGGCTCCGTCACGTCGAGCGAGAGTCCGGGTCGGAGGAGGTCCTTGCCGCGTTCGGCGCGCTTCCCGATCGCTGGCAGCGCGTGCTCTGGCTCTCCGAGGTCGATCAGGCGGCGCGCCCCGCGATCGCACGCGAGCTGGGCATCAAACCGAACGCGGTGTCGGCGCTGCAGCGTCGCGCCCGTGCGGGGATGAAGTACCAATGGCTGCTCCGCCAGGTCCCGGCAAGACTGCGCGGCGACGCGGCGCATGTGGCGCGACTGCTTCCGCAGCACGTGGCACAGCCGCGGAATGCGGCACTGGCCTCGGAGGTCGCTGCGCACGTGGTCACCTGCATGCTCTGCGCCGATCTGCTGCGGGGCATGCACGCCTCCGTCGCTCGGGCGCAGGGCGGAGCCCTGTCGGCGGTGCTGCTCGGGGCGGTCGGAGCGGGGCTGCCGGTCAGCGCGTCTCTGAGCGCCGGCTCGGCCGCCGCGGCCACGACCGCGACAGGTGCAGGGGTGCTCGCCTGGCTGTTCGCGGGCGGCGTCACCGCCGCCACGATCGGCGGTCTCGTGGCGACGACGCTGCTCACCGTCGCGCCCGCCGTCGAGCCGCCCGCGGATGCGCTCCGCGCCCCGGCGTCGGCCCCGGCGCCGGGCTCGTCGATCGCGACGGAGGCGGTGCCGGTCGAGGCTTCGGCCCCCGTTCCTCCTGCATCGGACCCCGCTGCGGTGGAGGCTCCGGATCCCGCCGCGGCGACCGCCCCTGACTCGACCGCGGGAACGGTCCCGGATCCCGTCGTCGACCCCGGGCCGGGAAGCGTGCCGGATCCGCCGCTGCCGGTCGCGCAGCCGCCGCAGTCGGTCGCGCCGTTCGTCGCGGCGCTGTCCGCGACGGGGGTCTTCTCGGCCGTGGACCCATCCGCCGTCGCCTCCGGAGCCCTCTCCGCGGGAGCGGCGCCGGTGACGCAGGTCGCGCCGGTGCCGGCTTCGCCCGTCGATGCGACGGGCGGTGC
>NZ_NCKN01000368.1 GCF_002257455.1 Microbacterium sp. 13-71-7 | reverse complement strand
ATGACACGCCCGGTGTCGCATGGTGCGAGTTCGCTCGTCGCCTCGCGCACCGGCGACGTCGTGGAGGCGATCGCCGTGGCCCTGGCGCTGCCGGCGGCGCTGCTGCACGCGGATGTGCTCACCCTGCTGCGTGGAATGATGGCAACGTGAGCGGAAACGGCGCCTATCCAGGCGGCCCGGGGGGTCCGGCTGCTCCGGGTGCCCCCGAGCCGCGATCGGTGATCGATCCCGGCGCGCCCCCGCTCTCCCGTCGCCGTCGCCGTGACGAGCAGCTCGCCGCGCAGTCCGGACCGACCGTGGCGGACGACATGCCCGCGTTCGCGGCCTCGGTCATCGCCGCCGCGCCGCAGCCCGGCACCGTGCGTGCGCCGTCGCCGGCGCGCACGTCCGCGCCGGGGCAGAACCCGCTCGGCCCCGCTTTCGCGGGCACACCGGCATCGACCGGCGCACGCCTCATCGCCTTCACGATCGACGCGATCCTCATCGGCGTCGTCGCCGTCGCCGTGCTCCTCGGAACCCGGAGCCTCGTGCTCGCCGCGGTCGTGGCGCTCCAGCTCGCGATCGGGTTCTGCGTGGCACTCGCCCGCACCGGCGCGACCCCGGGCAACCTCATGCTGCGCCTGCGCGCCTCCCGCGGCGACGCGCCGTTCTCGCCCGGCACCGGGCGCGCGTTCGTGCGCGCCCTCGTGACCGGGTTCGGCTTCGTGGTCGGGATTGGATCCTGGATCGTCGTCGCCTCCAGCGCGTGGGACGCCGGTGGCCGGCGGCGCTCGTGGGCCGACCGCGCGGCCGGCACCGTCGTGGTCGCCGTGCCGCGGGCCGGAGCCGTCGTCGCGCCGGCCGCCGCGACGACCGTCGCGCCCCCGCTCGTGTTCAACACCTCCGTGCGCCCCGCCGTCGACGATGACGAGGCTCCGGGCGTGCCTGCCGCCGCGCTCGCGCAGGTTCCGAACGCCGCCGTCCCCGTCGCACCGGCCGCCGTGGCGCCGGTCCCGCGTGCGCAGCCGGCGGCACCCGTGCATCCCGCGGCGCCCGTGCATCCTGTGGCGCCTGCCGCGACGCCCACGCCGACGCCCGCATCGGCACCCGAACCCGCGCGGGCGGAGCCGTCCGCGCTGCTGCTGATCTTCGACACGGGTCAGCGGGTCCGCATCGAGTTGCCCGCCGCCGTCAACCTGGGCCGACGCCCCGCGCCGTCCGAGCCGGGCGACCTCGTCGTCGCCGTCGAGGATCCCGACAGCACCGTCTCGAAGACCCACCTGCGCCTGGAGCACTCCCGTGGGCGCACCTGGGCGACCGATCTCGGATCCACCAACGGATCCGGCGTCTTCGCCGATGACGGACGCCGCAGCGAGCTCGCGCCCGGAGCGCGCACCCTGCTCGACGACGGCGATCGCGTGCGCATCGGCGACCGCACCTTCACCGTGAACGAACTGCTGCCAGACGGCGGCGAGAGAGGCGCGAGCGCATGACGGGTCCGCGACTGGCACCTCCGCGGGTTCCCTCGGGCAAGCTCACGGTGCAGGCTCCGCCCGAGCTCGCGCCGACCGACGGCGGCTCGAACATGCTCACCTCGCTCCTGCCGATGCTCGGCAGCATCGGCGCGGTCGTGATGGTCAGCATGAACAACTCCGGGCCCGGCGGCTTCCTCATCGGCGGCATGGTGCTGGTGTCCTCCCTCGGCTTCGTGGTCGTCAACGGATGGCGGCAGCGTTCGCAGAAGCAGGCGGCCACGCTCGCAGCCCGGCGGGAGTACCTCGCCTACCTCACCGATCTGCGCGCCTCCATCCGCGTCGCCGCACACCAGCAGCGCCGCGCCGCGAACTGGCGGCTGCCCGCGCCCTCGGCCCTGCCCTACGTCGCAGAGGAGCGCACCCGTGTCGCGGAGAGGGGCCCCGCGGACGAGGACTTCCTGTCGGTGCGGATCGGCCTCAGCGATCAGCCGCTGTGCATCACGCTCGAGGCGCCGGAGCTGCCGCCGCTCGCCCAGCTCGACCCGGTGTCGGCCTCCGCCGCGCACCGGTTCATGCTCGCGCACTCCACCCAGACGCAGCTGCCGCTGGGCGTCTCGCTGCGCGACCACGCCCGTGTCGAGATCACCGGCGACGAGACCGAGGCGCGCGGCATCGCCCGGGCGATGATGCTGCACATCGCGACCATGCACGACCCCGAGAACGTGCAGATCGTGATCGCCGCGGATCAGGCGGCGCTGCCGCAGTGGGAGTGGGCGAAGTGGCTCCCGCACACGCACTCCCGCACCGGCAGCGACGCGCTGGGACCTGCGCGCATGATCGGATCCCGGATGGGCGACCTCGAGGAGCTGCTGCCCGCGGGGATCCGCGAGCGGGCCCGCTTCTCGCGCGGATCCGGGTCCGCCGAGCTGCCGCACCTGGTCGTGCTCACCGATGGCGTGCCGGCGTCGAGCCTCGTCGACGGCGTCGCGGGCGTGACGATCATCGACCTGCCGTCGCGCTGGGGCGACCTGGACGACGACCGCACCCTGCGCATCGCGCTGTCGCC
>NZ_NCKN01000367.1 GCF_002257455.1 Microbacterium sp. 13-71-7 | reverse complement strand
GACACACCCCGCCCCGCCCCGCGCACCGCGACGCGCCCCGCCCGCCACGCGGGGCGCGCGGCGGAGCCGTAACCTTCCGCGCACACCCGCCCGCACCCGGGAGAATGGATCCATGGACTGGCAGACGACCTCGGAGGACACGGTGCCCTCGGCACGCGTGTCGGAGGCGGACGCCCGCCTGCTGCGCGCCCGCCCGCCGTCCACCGGCGCCTGGCGCGACGGCGATCCCGCGGGCGACCGCCGGTTCGAGGCCTTCGGGCCGTTCCGCACCGAGGGCGGGGCCGAGCTGCCACTGATCCGGCTCGCGTACGAGTCCTGGGGCGAGCTGAACGAGGCCCGCGACAACGCGGTCCTGATCCTGCACGCGCTCACCGGCGACAGCCATGTCATCGGCGAGGCCGGCCGCGGGCACGCCACGAGCGGCTGGTGGGGCGAGATCGTCGGCCCCGGCTGCGCGATCGACACCGACGAGTGGTTCGTGATCGCCCCGAACATGCTGGGCGGATGCCAGGGATCCACGGGGCCCGCGAGCATCGCGCCGGACGGCTACGAGTGGGCATCCCGCTTCCCGTACCTCACGATCCGGGACCAGGTCGCCGCCCAGGTGCTGCTCGCGGACGCGCTCGGCATCGAGCGCTGGGGCGCGGTGATCGGCGGATCCATGGGGGGCATGCACGCCCTGGAGTGGGCCGTCGGACACCCGGAGCGGGTCGAGCGGCTCGCGATCCTGTCCTCTCCCCCGGTCACGACAGCGGACCAGCTCGCCCTCAACTTCGTGCAGCTGGAGACGGTGCGCATGGATCCGCGCTTCGCGGGCGGCGAATACTACGACGCCCCCGTCGGCGAGGGCCCGCATCGCGGTCTCGCCCTCGCGCGGCGGATGGCCCTGCTGAACTACCGCAGCCCGATCGAGCTGAACCAGCGGTTCCAGCGCTCCTGGCAGTCCGACGTGTCGCCGCTCGGTCAGGGCGGACGCTACGCGGTCGAGAGCTACCTCGACTTCCATGGCAACAAGTTCACCCGGCGGTTCGACGCGAACAGCTACCTTACGCTCGTGGAGGCGATGAACTCGCACGACATCGGCCGGGATCGCGGCGGCGTCGAGGACTCGCTCAAGCGGGTCACGGCGACAACGCTCGTGCTCGGGATCGACACCGACCGGCTGTTCCCGGTGGACGGACAGCACCGGATCGCACGGGGCATCCCGCACACGCTGGACGGGAACGAGGCGGTCGTGCTCGCGAGCGACTTCGGCCACGACGGCTTCCTCATCGAGACCGACGAGGTCGGCAGGCACCTGGGACGCCTGCTCGCGTCCTGAGGGACGGCGCGCCGTCGCCTCACGGGCTCAGACCCGTTCGTACCGCCAGACCGGCTTCTCGGCGATGAGCCGATCGCGCGCGCCGGGCGCTCCCCCGGCGAGCTCGTCGCCGTCCCAGTAGAAGATCGTGCCGGTCTCGGTGGGCTCCATCCGCGTGCGGAAGACCGCAGGATCCGGCACCCTTGCGAGCGCGAAGGCCTCCTGCACCGTGGCCGCGCCGCGCAGGCCGTGCAGCGTGCGCCAGGTCGGCGGCTTGAGCGAGATCGTGCCAGCGTCGTTCGCAGCCAGCGCGGCGTCGGGAGCGAACCAGCGCACGTCGACCACCTCATCCTCCGCGGCGATCGTCCCCGTGCCGGGATCGGCCGCGAGGAAGAACCAGGTCCGCACGCGCTTCGGGATGCCCGCCGGCGGCACCCAGCACGAGAGCAGCACGAGCCGTTCGAGGGCGAGCCCGACCTCCTCGGCGGTCTCGCGGAGGGCAGCGCGTCCGGCGTCCTCGCTCTCCTCCGCGCCGGCGACGCGGTCTCCGGGCTCGAGCATGCCGCCGGGGAACACCCAGGCGCCCGCGAACGAGCCGCGGTCCGGGCGACGCATGAGCAGCACCTCGACCCCGTGCGTCCCGTCGCGCAGGATCACCGCGGTGCCCGCGACGGGCAGGTCGTCGTCTTCGGCGGAGCTCATCCGCCCATGCTAGGCCGCCGGGATGCGCCAAGCTCGACGAACCCGCGCGGGGACGGGCTCAGACCAGGTCGCGCACCCGCACGGATCCGGTCTCGGTGTGGAAGCGGCGCTGCACGGCGTACGAGAGGATCGCGATCCCGAGACCGATGACGGCGAGGCCTGCCCCGACCCAGGACGGCGCGGCGAAGCCCCAGCCCCATGCGATCACGAGTCCGCCGAGGAACGCGCCGAGGCTGTTGCCGATGTTCAGCGCGGAGTGGTTCAGCGCGGCGGCGATCGACTGGTTGTCCCCCGCGACCTCCATGAGCCTGGTCTGGATCGCCGGACTCAGGATCGACGAGAGCAGCGCCATGACGAACGAGAGCGGCACGAGCAGCCAGATCGAGAACGAGAGGAGCGCGAGCAGCACCAGCACCACGGACATCGCCGCGAGTCCCACGAGCAGCGTGAGCCGCAGATTGCGGTCGCCGAAGTACCCGCCGAGGAGGTTGCCCACCGTCATGCCCAGGCCGAACACGACGAG
>NZ_NCKN01000366.1 GCF_002257455.1 Microbacterium sp. 13-71-7 | reverse complement strand
CTGTCCACGACGTTCGTGCAGGACGGGATCGGGGGGCTCCGCCAGGGCTACGAGTACGGCCGCAGCGGCAACCCCACGCGGGACGCGCTGCAGGCGCAGCTCGCCGCGCTCGAGGGCGGCACGCACGCCTACTCCTTCGCCTCCGGCCTCGCCGCGGAGGACACCCTGCTGCGCGCGATCCTGCAGCCGGGCGACCACGTGCTGCTCGGCAACGACGTCTACGGCGGCACGTTCCGCCTCATCTCGCGGGTGCTCGGCGCCTGGGGAGTGACCGTGCAGGTGGTCGACATGAGCGACACCGACGCGGTGCGGAACGCCGTGGCCACCCGGGCGCCGCGCGTGCTCTGGGTCGAGACGCCGTCGAACCCGCTGCTGCGCATCTCGGACATCGCCGCGCTCGCCGCGATCGGACACGAGGCCGGATCCGTCGTCGTGGTCGACAACACCTTCGCGACCCCCGCGCTGCAGCGTCCGCTCGAGCTCGGCGCCGACGTGGTCGTGCACTCCACCACGAAGTATCTGGGCGGGCACTCCGACGTCGTCGGCGGCGCGGTCGTACTGCGCGACGACGCGCTCGCCGAGAAGATCGGCTTCCTGCAGTTCGCGGTGGGCGCCGTCTCCGGCCCGTTCGACGCCTGGCTGACCACGCGGGGTATCAAGACGCTGCCGGTGCGGATGCGCCAGCACGACGAGAACGGCCGCGCCGTCGCCGAGTTCCTGGACGCGCACCCCCGCGTCGCGCGCGTCTACTACCCCGGCCTGCCCTCGCACCCGGGGCACGAGCTGGCCGCCCGGCAGATGTCGGGCTTCGGCGGCATCGTCTCGGTCGCGCTGGAGTCAGGGGAGGCGGCCCGCCGCTTCGCCGAGTCGACGCACGTGTTCCAGCTCGCGGAGTCGCTCGGCGGCGTGGAGTCCCTCGTCAACTACCCCGACGCGATGACGCACGCCTCCGTGCGGGGCACCGAAGCGGCCGTGCCCGTCGAGGTCGTGCGCCTCTCGGTCGGCCTGGAGGACATCGCCGACCTGCTCGCCGATCTGGAGCAGGCGCTGCAGGCCTGACGCGCGGAACCGGATCCGCTCGTTTCTCGCCGCTCGCGAGAAGCCAGATCCTGCATGAGACACCGCGGCAGACGTGGTTTCTCATGCGGGATCTGGTTTCTCGGCAGCCGGGCGGCCGGCGCGTTCGCGCATCCGGGCATCTCGCGCATCCGGGGCGGGTCAGGCGGACGCGCGCCCGCCGCGGGTGCGGGCCACGAGGACGTCGCGCACGACGATCGCGCGCCGCATATCGGCCATGATCGGGTCGAAGAAGCGCTCCCGGTAGCGCTGCTCGCTGACGGCCGACAGCACGAACGGCAGCGACGAGATGATCGACATCAACGCCGCCGTCTTGACGAGGTTCATCGTGATCGGAAGCGTCGCGCCGCCGACCGCCAGGCGGTCCACGTGCAGCGGGTGGGCGGGCGTTCCCGGCCCCACCCACAGCTCGACGATCCCGACGGGGATGGCGATGCCGCCGATGAGCACGAGCAGCGCCCACAGCATCGCCGCGAACAGCACCGCCTGCATGAGCTGCGCCACCGCCATCACGAGCATCACGTTGAAGCGCTGGACGAAGCGCAGCGGCGCGGACGGCGCGGAGCCGGATCCGTCCTGCGTGATCGGCGTGCCGGCGAGGAGCGCGGTGCGCTCCTCGGGGGTGAGCGTCTGACGGATCTCGTCGATCTCGGAGGCGCACACCCGCAGCACCACGATCAGCGCGAGCGCGGCGACGACGGCGCCGATGAGGGCGATGGATCCCCAGGGCAGCGCCGAGCTCATCTGCCAGACCTCGGCGGAGAAGAAGGCGAAGACCACCAGCATCAGGATCACGGGAAGCGCGATCGACGCCATGTGCCCGATCGCCGAGACGTTGCGCACCGCGAGGCGGCTGCCCCAGGAGAGCAGGGCGCCGCCGCCGGCTCCCGTGAACAGCATGCAGACGGCGACCAGGACCAGCCCCTCGATCACCGGAGCGACCAGGGCTCCCGGTCGCAGGAGGTAGCCGACCACGATGAGCGCGATGAGGCAAGCGGCGATCACGACCCCCGCGATCGCGGTCCCGGCCCGCGCAGAGAGTCGGCGCAGAGCCGCGCGCACGAGCCGGAAGCCCACCCAGGCGATCACGGCGGTGAGGGCGAGGATCAGCAGCACGAGCCCGAGCAGGGCCCATTCGTCGTCGGGGAGGAGCTCCGCGGCCACGTCGATCGCGTCGACCATGCCCCCGAGCAGGGCGGCGGCCAGGGTGACCGCGGTCACCAGCGGGGCGACGCGGCGCGGCAGATCGGTGAACCACCGCCGCAGCGGCACGAAGGTCGGCAGTCCCTGCTCGCGGAACCAGCGGTCCGCCGCACGCTGCCGAGCGCGAGCGCCGACGGGCGCGGTGACCGCGGCGGCATCGCCGGTTCCGTCCGGCGCTCCGGCCGGGGATGCGGTTCCGTCGGACATGGAGCCGACACTACCGGCCCCGACGGAGCCCGCGGGGTCGCCGGCGTTGGTCGTAGCCTGAGGGCATGACGGACATC
>NZ_NCKN01000365.1 GCF_002257455.1 Microbacterium sp. 13-71-7 | reverse complement strand
GGCTCGGGCTCGGGCTCGGGCTCGGGCTCGGGCTCGGGCTCAGGTTCCGGCTCGGGCTCCGGCTCGGCCTCCGACTCAGGGACGATCACGGCCTCCGGCTCCGGCTCGGCCTCCGGCTCGGCGCGCTCGCCGAACTCGACCGCGGCGGCCCGGACCACGCCCGCGACGATCGGGAGCGACACGTCGGCGTCGCCGTCCTCCTGCAGCACCAGCGTCCCGCCGGTCATGCCCGGCACGAATCGTTCGGACCAGGTCGTGACCTCGGCCCCGCTGATCTCGTGCGCGGTCGCGGCGGACACCCGCGCCGTCACCTGGCCGCGCACGGCGACGCGGGCGTCGTCGCCCTCGCGCACGATGGCCGCGAACGGAGGGATCGCGGCGAACGATCCGCCGCCGGCCGCGGTGAGCGCGTCCACGATGCCGGAGAAGTCGTCCTGACCGGATCCGACCCGCTCCCAGAGCGTCGAGATCAGCGCCTCGGACGCGTCCGGCGGTAGCGCGACAGCGGCGCGCGGTCCGACCAGCAGATACCAGTCCCCCGATGCGTACACGGCATCCATCACTGCATCCCCCCCATGGCCTCGGCACGCGGGCGCGTGTCCGAGTCGATGTCATCGAAGCCGCCGGCGTTCGCACCGCTGGAGCGGGCGCTCACGTGGATCGCGTCGACGACGACGGCCGTCACGTTGTCGCGCCCGCCGAGTTCGAGCGCACGAGCGACCAGGCGCTCGGCCGCGGCCTGCGGATCCTCGAAGATCGCGAGCATCTCGCTCAGCTCCTGATCGTCGACTTCCGAGCTCAGTCCGTCCGAGCAGATCAGGATCCGGTCTCCGGCGGCCGCGGGGATCATCCAGAAATCGGCTTCCCCTGTGCTGCCCGCACCGATCGCGCGCGTGATGATGTTGCGCCGGCGATCGTGCCGCGCCTCGCTCGCGCCCAGTTCGCCGGCATCGATGAGCTCCTGCACGACCGAGTGGTCGACGGAGATCTGCTCGAGCGCGCGATGGGCGTAGCGGTAGGTCCGCGAGTCCCCGATGTTCATCGCGAGCCAGTACCCGGACCCGTCGACCTCCGCGATCGCGACGCCGCTGAGCGTGGTGCCCGCGCCCGCGGAGCCGTCGTGCGCGATGGCCTCGACCGCCGCCCTCGCGTGCGCCAGCGCGAAGCCGACGTCGTCGATGGTGAGCACGCTGCGGCCGAGCAGTGCCTGGAACTCGCGGACCACCATCATGCTCGCGCGGTCTCCGGCCTGGTGCCCGCCCATCCCGTCGGCGACCAGGAAGAGGGGCGCCTGCGCCAGATGCGAGTCCTCGTTGTGCGCGCGCTTGAGGCCCGTGTCCGTGGCGGCGCCGACGCGCGCGACGATCGGCACGATCATGCGTAGCCCCCGACCGTCACGATCCGCTCGCCGATCTCGATCGCGTCGCCGAGACGGATCCTCACGCGCTCCCCTGGCGGGCATGCGATGCGCACCCCGTCGCGCACGACGGTCGTGCCGTTCGTGGAATGCCGATCGCGCACCCAGCCCCCGGCGTTCTCCGCCGCCGCCTCGAAATGGGTCTTCGACAGCGACAGGGTCTCGTCGCGCACGACGACCACGGACGCTCCGGGCTCTGCGGCGGGATTCCGCCCGAACAGCGTCCGCCCCGACACGATCGCACGGACGCCGTCGTCCCAGACGAACAGCAGCCGGTGGCCGGGAATGCTGATGCGCGTGTCCTCCGCATCGTCGTCCTCGACGTCGACCGCGGCGGGAAGCGGCGCGGAACCAGCGGCACCGGCGGATCCGCTCTGGGCGGAGGCCACCGTCGCGGTGGGCGCCGTCGCGGGCTCGGCGGCGGGATCCTCCGCAGGGGGCGCCGCAGGAGCCGCCGGGGCTGCGGCGAGCGCCGCCTCGGGCCCGGTGACGGGAGTCGGCGCCGGAGCGGCGACCGGCGCCGAAGGGCTGATGCCGGGCACCGTGGTGATCATCGCCGCCTCGTCGGGGTCGGCGATCTGCGGCTGCACCGCCTGCGCCGGCACCACCTGCGGCGGCGCCACCTGGGGCGGCACGGCAGCGGAGGCGACCGGATCGGCCGGGCGCGGGGGCAGAGACGTCACCGTGGCGCCGTCGGGATCGTCCCACGCTGCGACAGGCGCGACGGGCGAGGCGGTCGCGACAGGCACGGCGGCCGCGGCCGGTGACGCCGGGTGCGGCGCCGCGGGCGCAGGCGCCGCAGCGCCGCGGACGTCGAGCACGATCGCGCCCGCCGCCTTGTCGTGCCAGCCCTGGAACAGACCGGATCCGTCGAACAGCGGGGTGAAGTACCCCACCACGATCGCCGTACTCAGGCCGAAGACGATGTTGCGCAGCAGGGCGCGGCCGAAACCGAGCGGGGCACCGGTGTCGGCGCGCACCAGCTGCAGCTTCATGACGCGCATGCCGACGGATCCGCCTCCGCCCTGCATGAAGCAGACGACGAGGAACCAGGCCAGTGCCACGACGAAGGTCGCACCGATCCCGAGCACGAGCCCGCCCGCGCGCGCGGCGGCGTTCTCCTGCGTCAGTCCCGGCAGGGCGGTGGCG
>NZ_NCKN01000364.1 GCF_002257455.1 Microbacterium sp. 13-71-7 | reverse complement strand
GATCTCGGTTTACACTCTTGGAGTCCCCTGACAGTTCTGCATGGGGTCGCTGGGCTTGTCCATCCGGGGGGAATACGTGGTGAAGTCGTTCGCGTGGTTGCGGATGCGACCGAAGACTCTCGCGTCCGTCGCTGCAGTGAGCGCGGCTGCGATCGCGGTCACGGGCATGGCGTTCGCCTATGAGGGCAACCCGACCGCCGAGGTCGATCTGCACGACGGCGGTGTCTGGCTCACCAAGACCTCGAGCCTGATGGTCGGCCACTTCAACAACGAGTCGCGCCTCCTCGACGGCGGCCTGCGCACCGCCGGCGAGAACTACGACGTCGAGCAGTCCGGCGGCATCGTGCTCGTCTCCGACCGCACGGCCTCGACCGTCACCAGCGTCGATCCGGCCCGGGTCGTGCTCAGCGACGCCGTGCTCGTCCCCGGCGGGGCGAAGTCGGTGCTCGGCGGCTCGACCGTCGCGATCCTGGATCCGAAGGACGGCAAGCTCTGGGTCGTGCCGTCCTCGGGCCTGAACGGCTTCAAGGCGGCGGGTAAGGATCCGCAGGCTACGCTCGGCCCGAACGCCGACGTCACCGTCGGCAAGGACGGCACCGTCTACGCCGTCTCCGCCAAGAACCGCAGCGTCGTCACGGTGCACGTCGATCCCCAGGGCGATCCGCAGCCGCCGTCCACCGAGGCCATCGAGCTGGGGGAGGGCGCCAAGCCCACGATCACGGTCGTCGGCAGCACGCCCGTCGTGCTCGACGCCAAGGCGAAGACCGTGTTCGCGGGCGGGCACCGCACGGAGCTGACCGGGTCCGACGTGAAGGACCTCGACGCCGCGATCCTGCAGCAGCCCTCTGCCGAGAACGCGTCGGCCGTGCTCGCCACCGCCGACGCGCTCATCGACGTGCCGCTGGACGGATCCGCGCCCAAGGTGCAGGACGTCGGCGGGACCGGCGCCCCGGCGGCGCCCGTGTACCTCAACGGCTGCACCTATGCGGCGTGGGGCGGATCCGCGAAGTTCCTGCGCGACTGCATCGGCGACGCCAACGACCTCAAGACCACGATCGACGGCGCCGAGGGCAGCACGTCCCTGGTGTTCCGCGTGAACCGCGACGTCGTCGTGCTCAACGACACCGCGGGCGGCGCGGCGTGGATGGCGACCGACAACCTGCAGCGCGTGGACAACTGGCAGGACATCGTGCCGCCGGAGGGCGACTCCCAGCAGCAGGATCAGACCACCGACGATCAGGTCGAGACCACCCTGCCCAAGCGCACGCCGGAGAACACCCCGCCCGTCGCGAACAACGACGAGTTCGGCGTGCGTCCGGGCCGCACCACGATGCTGCCGGTGCTCGACAACGACACCGACGCGGACGGCGACGTGCTGGTCTCCTCGCTCGCGCAGGAGCAGCCGTCGCTCGGCGATGTGCAGCCGATCAACAACGGCGGCGCGCTGCAGATCGCGGTGCCGGAGAACGCCACCGGATCCGCCTCGTTCCAGTACCAGGCCGATGACGGCCGCGGCGGCACGGCGACCGCGACGGCCTCGCTCACGGTGCACGACTGGAGCGTGAACGCACCGCCCAAGCAGAAGCGCGTTCCCGGAGTGCTCATCGAGGCCGGCGGAACCGCGACGTACAACGCCCTGCCGGACTGGATCGACCCTGACGGGGACGACGTCTACCTGAAGGACGTCGAGGCCGCCCCCGGCGACCAGGTCGACTTCACCCCGGACGGGCAGCTCACCTACCGGGCCCTGGCGAGTCTGCCGGGGCGCAAGGAGATCCGGATCACCGTCGCCGACGCGATGGGCGAGTTCACCACCGGCACGATCCGCCTCGACATCCGTCCGGCCGGCACCACCGAGCCGAAGACGAACGCCGACCACGTCGTCACCAGGGCGGGCGAGCAGGTCACGGTCTCGCCGCTGCTGAACGACTCCAGCTCCGGCCGCGAGCCGCTGCGCCTCACCCGCGTCGACGAGACGCCGGGCGCCGTGATCACGCCGAACTTCGCCGAGGGCACCTTCACGTTCCAGGCCGACGCGCCGGGCACGTACTACATGCAGTACCTGGCCAGCGCCGGTCCGAACGCGGTGCCGGGCCTCGTGCGCGTGGACGTGCTCGACAAGTCGGCCGAGGCGGGAGCGCCGATCGCCGTGCGGGACATCGCGCTACTGCCCACGGGCGGGGACGTGCTGGTCGGCGTGCTGAACAACGACATCGACCCCGCCGGCGGCATCCTCGTCGTGCAGTCGGTCACGGTCGAGCCGCACAGCGGCGTCGCCGTGTCCGTGCTCAACCACGAGACGCTGCGGGTCACCGACCAGGGCAACCTCGACAAGGAGGTGCGGATCAAATACCGCATCTCGAACGGATCGAAGACGGCGGACGGCGACGTGATCGTCATCCCGATCCCGGCGCCGAGCAAGCTCGACCCGCCGACCGCCGTCGAGGACACCGCGGTCGTGCGCGCGGGTGACGTGGTCACCATCCCGGTGCTCGCGAACGACAAGCACGCCCCCGGCACGACCCTGCACGTCGCGCCGAAGCTGATCGAGCCGCTGGTGGATCCGAAGTTCGG
>NZ_NCKN01000363.1 GCF_002257455.1 Microbacterium sp. 13-71-7 | reverse complement strand
GGGCTCAGCCCTCGGCGGGCTCCGGCACGGCCTCGGGGACGGGGCGGCGGATCCCGATCCACGACACGATCCCGCCGACCGCGAACAGGGTCGCGGTGACCCAGGTGGCGCTGTGGAAGCCGGCGAGGTTCAGGGTTCCGCCGACGATCGTCGACAGCATGGCCACCACGAGCAGCCCGGCCACGCGGGAGACGGCGTTGTTGACCGCGGAGGCGATCCCCGATCGGCTCTCGTCGATGGATCCGAGGATCGCCGAGGTGAGCGGGGCGACCGTCAGCGACAAGCCGATTCCGAGGACGATCATCGCGGGCAGCACCTGCCACCAGTAGTCGAAGTGCTCCGAGACCAGCAGCAGGAGGAGCGCCCCCGCCGCCATGACCAGCGGGCCGGCCGCCATGAACAGCCGGGGCCCGAGCCTGCCCGCCAGCCGGCCGATGCGCGAGCTGAGCAGGATCATCAGGATCGTGATGGGCAGGCTCGCGAGGCCCGCCTCCGTGGCCTTGAGCCCGGCGCCCTGCTGCAGGTAGACGCCGATGACGAAGCCGTTCAGCGAGAGCGCCGCGTACACGAAGAGCGTCGACAGGTTGCCCCAGGCGAAGTTGCGCACGCGGAACAGGGACAGCGGCATGAGCGGGTGCGGGCGGCGCTGGCGCAGCAGGAAGAGGATCAGCAGCGCGGCGCCGCCGATCGCCGTGATGAGGATGACGGGGGAGCCCCAGCCCTGGTGCGGCTGCTCGATGAGCGCGTAGACGACGCCGCCGAGGCCGATCGCGCAGAGCGCGCCGCTGAGCCAGTCGACCTGCGCGGTGCGCACGTGCTCGGGAAGACGGAGGCGGCCGAGGAGCACGAGGGTGACGCCGATCGGCAGCACGTTGATCAGGAAGACGAAGCGCCAGGAGAGCAGATCCACGAACAGCCCGCCGAGCAGCGGTCCGACCAGCTGCGCCGCCGTGGTGAAGGCCGTCCACACGCCGATCGCCCTGGACTGCACCTCGCCGCGCATCACCGCGGTGATCAGCGCGAGCGAGCTCGGCACGAGCAGCGCGCCCGCCGCGCCCTGCGCCGCGCGGGCGATGATCAGCACCAGGGGCGTGGGGGCGACCGCGACGGCGACCGACGCGATCCCGAACGCGATCAGGCCGATCCGCATCACCAGCACCCGCCCGTAGGCGTCGGAGACGGATCCTGCCAGCAGGATCAGGGCGCTGAGCGTGATCAGGTACGCGTCGACCGCCCACTGCTGGGTGGTGATGCCACCGCCCAGCTCGCGGCTGATCGCGGGCAGGGCGACCGTGACGACGGTGCCGTCGAGGAACGTGACGAAGGATGCGAGCACGGCGACCGCGATGACGAGCCGCTGCAGAGGGGTGAACGAGGCCACGAGCCCGACCCTACTCGCCGAAGGGGACATCGGGGCCGGTGCGGGGATCCGCGAGGGCCGGCGAAGGGCCGGCGTGGGGTCGGCGTGCGCGTGTCGGCACGGTCGCGGGCGGCCTGTCGCATACCGTGGAGGGCATGAACGGGCCGGTGCTGAGCGGGGGCGTGATCGTCCTGGTCGCGGCGCTGCTGTGGCTGCTCTATTTCCTGCCCTCGTGGCGGGGGCAGCACCAGTACGACGCCGCCGAGCGCAATGCGCTGCGCCTGAATCGTGCCCTGCGCGTGCTCGCGGAGACCAGCGAGGCGCCCCGCGAGGTGCAGCTCGAGCTGAACGCGCGCACCGCGCTCGCCCAGCAGAAGCTCGCCAAGCGGCTGCAGACGGACCGCGAGCAGGCCGATCTGCAGCGGCTGCGCGAACAGCTCGCCGCCACGCACGCCGATCCCGCCTTCCGTCGCGCCCGCGCCCGTCGTCGCACCCGCCTCACGGCCACGGTGCTGTTCGTCCTCGCGCTGGGGGCGGTGGGCCTCGGCGTCTGGCAGCTGATGGCCGCCGGATCCTCCGTCCTGCTCTGGGCCGGCGGCGCCGTCGCGCTGCTCGCCCTGCTGATGCTGCAGCGGATGGCGACGGTCGCCCGACGCGCGGCCCGCCGTGCGGTGCGCGTCGTGGCGCAGCCGGAGGCGGTCGACGAGCCGTCCCGGGAGGCGGAGCTGCACGACCAGGGCCCGCGCACCTGGACGCCGCGCACGCTGCCGGAGCCGCTCGTCTCGGTCGCCGGCTCGCGCGCGCATGCGGCCCGTGCCACGATCGACGCCCAGACCCTCGCCCGCGAGGCGGCCCGCGCCGCCGAGCTGCAGCGCAAGGCCGACGAGATCGCCCCGCCGGCGCCGACGGAGCTGCCGGCTCCCGCCGCCGCGCAGGAGTCGCCGTACGCCCGGATGGGCTATGTCGACGACGCCGAGATCGAGGCGCACGTGCGCCAGCTGCTCGCCCAGCGCGCCGCGGGCTGAGCGGATCCGACACGCCCGGCGGGCGCCGCGACGGCCGTCGATGACGAGTCCGCCCGTGTGCCCGTGCTAGGCTGATCTGGTTCACGGGCCCATGGCGCAGTTGGTAGCGCGCTTCGTTCGCAATGAAGAGGTCGGGGGTTCGAATCCCCCTGGGTCCACCGGAACAGAAGGCCCCGAGCAGTCGCTCGGGGCCTTCTTCGTG
>NZ_NCKN01000362.1 GCF_002257455.1 Microbacterium sp. 13-71-7 | reverse complement strand
AAGATCGTCAGGATCGACTGCAGGGTCGGGTGCGACCAGCAGCCCTCCTTCAGGTTCTCCAGCGGCAGGCGCACGTCGTCACCGCTCTGGATGACGGCCGAGTCGACGACGAGGGTCTGGTAGTACGTCGCCGCCTCCTTGCCCCAGACGAAGAGGTACTTGCCCTTGGCCTTCGCGGCCTCGCCGAGAGCCTTCAGGTCCTGCCAGGTCTTCGGGACGGCGAAGCCGTTGTCCTTGAAGACCTTGTCGGAGTACCAGATGCCGTAGACCGTCATCACGTAGTTCAGGGCGACGAACTTGCCGTTGAAGGTACCGGGATCCTTGACGCCGCCGTAGAGCGTGTCGCTGATCTTGGTGCCCTCGAGGTTGTTCGCGTCCAGGACGTCGTCGAGCGTCTCGAGCTGGTCCAGGATCGTGTTCCAGCCGATCTGGTTGGCGCCCGAGTTGTCGATCAGGTCCGGCGGGTTGCCGCCGACGAAGCGCGGCTGCAGCTCCTGCGCGATCTTGGTGGAGGCGGAGACCTTGACCGAGGCCCCGGTCTTGCCCTTCTCCATGATCTTCGCCGCGCTCTCGACGTAGTCCACGCCGTAGCCGCCGTCGAAGATCACCGCGTCGACCTTGGAGTTCGCGGCCACGCCGAACGGGTTGTCGGCAGACTTCGTGCCGCCGGCGGCACCGCCGCCGCCACCGCCGCCCGGAGCCGCGCAGGACGCCAGGCTGACGCCGAGGGGCACCATGACCGCGGCGAGCGCCGCACCGCGCAGCAGCGAGCGGCGGCTGATGGAAGCGTCTTTGGTTTCCATGTGATTGTTGCCTTCCTTAGTGAGGGGTGAGGGAGAGGATGAGTCTGGGGGGGGGCTCAGGCGCCGCGGCGGAGCCGATCGAGGTAGCGGGCCTCGAGGGCCGCGTTGTGCTCGTCGCCGCCGGGGATGTTCGCGGAGATGTACATCGGCGGCACCTCTCCGGCCTCGGCGAGGGTGCGGGCCACGCCGAGCGTGAGCAGCTGGGCGATGAACGCGGCCGTGATCGAGGAGATCGCGCCCGCCGAGATGGTCTCGGTGACCTGGAGGGTGGAGTCGCCGTAGGGGGCGAGGTTGTCGATCACGACGTCGGCGATCTCGCTGAGCCGCTTGCCGCTGGGGTGCTTGGGCTCGACGCGGGCGGTGTGCTCGAGGCTCGTCACCGCGATGACCTTGTGGCCGTGCTCCTTGGCCCACAGGGCCACGCCGACGATGGATCCGTTCACTCCCGAGTTCGAGGCGATCACGAACACGTCGTTCTCGGTCACGGGGGAGACGGCCATGAGCTCGTCGACGACCCAGGGTTCGCGCTCGAGGGATCCGGTCAGCACGTCGGCCGGGCGCTCGCCGTGCAACACGATGTCGCGCAGGGCGATGCGGTTGGTCGGGATGAGCCCGCCCGCGCGTCCCGCGATCTCCATCGCGAACGCCTCGGAGTGCCCCGTGCCGAAGGCCTGGATGACTCCTCCGTCGCGCAGTGCGGCGACGAGCAGGTCGATCGCAGGGTCCAGCGCGCCGTTCTGCGCGTCGGCGGTGAGACGCTCGAGGCGCGTCTCGGCTTCGCGGAGCAGATCCTGGGGGGAGGCGCTCATCGGGTGGACTCCTTCGTTCGACGGGGGCGGGGCTCTTCGACGGGGGACGACGAGCGTCGGTGCGCGGAGACGGCCATCGCGCTCGCGGCGAGGCGGGTCGCGGCCTGACCGAGGGTGCGCTGCGCGACGAGCACGTAGAGCAGGTCGATGACGAGCAGCTGCGCGTGCTTGATGGAGAGGTCGTCGGGGCGCTGCGCGGGGTTCTCCGAGGCCGTGATCAGCGCTACATCCGCGCTGGAGGCCAGCCAGGAGTCGGCGTCGGTCGTGATCGCGACCGTCAGCGCCCCTGCCGCACGGGCGTGCGAGAGCATCTCGATGGTCTCCTCGGTGCGTCCCGTGTTCGAGATGCCCACGGCCACCGAGGAGCCGTCCTGCAGCACCGCGCTGGTCAGCCCGTCGTGCACGTCGGACCAGGAGTGGGCGTTCACGCCGATCCGGTAGAGGCGACCGCGGAACTCGTCGGCGATCACGCCGCTGCCGCCGACGCCGTAGATGTCGACGTGCCGCGCCTCGGAGATCGCGCGCGCCACGAGCTGGACGTCGTCGAGGTTCAGCAGGCCCGTCGTGATCTCCATGCTGCGGGTGTGCAGGCCGAGCAGGGTGAGCAGCACCCGGTCGGCGGGGTCGTCCTGCCCGATGTCGTCGGCGATGTCCGTGCGCCACGTGGTGCCGGCGTCTCCCCGCCCCGACTCGGCGGCGACGCCGACGCGGAACTGCGTGTATCCGTCGAAGCCGATCGCGCGGCAGAAGCGCGTGACGGTGGCGGCGGAGGTGCCCGCCTGGTCGGCGAGCTCGGTGATCGTCAGCTCGACCGGGGCCGTGGGGTGCGCCGTGATGACCGCGGCGATCTTCGCCATGGCCTTCGGCATCGCCGGACGCCGCAGCGAGATGCGCTGCGTGATCGACAACTCGTTGCCGACGTCCTGCATGAGTGGCACCATTGCCTCCGGTGAAAACGCGTCGTGGATCGACATGG
>NZ_NCKN01000361.1 GCF_002257455.1 Microbacterium sp. 13-71-7 | reverse complement strand
CGACAACGCCCTCATCCGATGACGCCACTCGCACGCCAGATGAGCGATCGGTCGTGAATCGCTAGGTGCGGTGTCGCAACACGACAGTTACGGGGCCTCGCGAGCCCTCATCCTCATCGCGAACCCCCTCTGCCGCCCGCGCTCCGGCGTCGCTACGCTCCAGGCATGACGACTCAGGATCCGTCTGCGAAGCGGATGCGGCTGCGCTACGCAGGCCGTTGCCGGGTCTGCGGCACGGCACTGCCGGCCGGCACCGAGGCGGTGTACGAGCCGTACGCCAGGACCGTGTGCTGCCTCGCGTGTCAGGGATCCGTGGAGACCCCGGACAGACCTGCCGCCGTCGCTACGGAGCGCGCGAGTGCTCAGCCCCTGCTCGAGGGTCCCGACACTCCCCGTGAACCCCCGATCGACGCCCACCCCGTCCTCCCCGATGCGCTGCGGTTCCGCACCCCTGCCGCCGCCGTGATCGCCGAGACGCTGCGCGTGCAGTCGGCTGCCCCGCCGAGGACCAGGATGCAGCGGCTGTTCGGAAGGACGCCGCTCTCACCGGACGCCCAGAGCTGGTACGTCGGTGCGATCGGCGAACTCGAGGTCGGCAGGATCCTCGACCGGCTCGGCCCCGAATGGCACACTCTGCATGCGGTGCCGGTCGGGACGCGGGGCAGCGACATCGACCACGTGGCGATCGGTCCCGGCGGCGTCTTCACGATCAACACCAAGCATCACGACGGCGCGAAGGTCTGGGTCGGCGGGCATCGGATCCTCGTGAACGGACAGCGCACCGACCACCTGCGCAATGCGGACTTCGAGGCGACGCGCGCCGCGAAGGTGCTCGGCGAGGCGGCGCATCAGACGGTCGAGGTGACGCCGGTCCTCGCGATCGTCGGCGCGAAGAGCATTCAGGTCAAGGAGAGGCCGCCGCGCGTCGAGGTGCTGCGCGCGGAGGCACTGGGGCGGCGGCTGGAGCGCTCCCCGCAGATCTTGACGCCCGAGGACGTCACCGCGCTGGTCCGGGTCGCCGTCCTCCCCGCGACGTGGGGCTCGACATCGCTCCCGGAGGCCGACCTCACCGCGTTCGCGGTGCTGCGCACCGAGGTCGTGTCGGCGTTCCGGCGGCGGCGGGCGTGGGCGACGGGCGGGATCCTCGCGGTCATGGCTGTGCTGATGACGCCCGGAGCGATGGTGCTGCTCCGCTGACCCCTGGACCGCATGCGCCCTTCAGGAGCGCCAGAACCGCTCGGCGAGGGTCGCGACTTCCTTGTCGAGCGTCGAGAACTTCACGTCCATCGTGTCGAACCGCGCGTTCATCTCCCCGCGAAGGCTTTCGATGCGGCTGTCGGCGGCGTCGAACTTCGCGGAGATCGTGCGCGTCAGCAGCGTCGTCATGAGCGTCATGCCTCCGAGCATCACCGCCGCGAACACCCCGATCAGCGTCCACACCTGTGGTTCCGTCATGGCCATGCCCCATTCTCGCTCGCGGGACCCACGATGTCACGGCAGAGCCTCGCATGGTGAGCGTCGCCCGCGATCTGTGCAGAACCCGGGATTCCGGCAGGTTGTGGGGAAGGACCCGGGAACCCCGCCGGCGGGCGACGACCTTCGGACCCGGCTCAGCCCGCCAGCACGACGTCGAATCCGGCTTCGACCAGCGAGCGACGGTCCGCGGGGGCGAGGCCGTCGTCGGTCAGCAGCGTCGGGAAGAGGTCCGCGCCGCCGACCGCGGCGAACGCGGAGGCGCCGATCTTGGACGAGTCGGCGACGATCACCGCACGCCGCGCGCGGCTGGCCATCAGCCGGTTCACGGCCGCCTCGCGCTCGTCGTGCGTGCTCGCCATCCCCTCGGCGGACACGGCGTTCACGCCGATGAAGGCGATGTCAAGAGCGATGCCCGCGAGCAGCTGCTCCACGAACGGCCCCACGAGCTCGTAGCTGCGGGAGTGGATCACCCCACCGGTCACCACGACCTTGAAGTCGGGACGCGTGGCGAGCTGGGCGGCGATGTTCACCGCGTTCGTGACCACCGTGAGCCCCTGGTCGGCGAGGTCCTCCCTGGCCGCGAGCGCCGTCGCGATCGCCGTCGTGGTGGTGCCGCCCGAGAGGCCCACCACGGATCCGGGAGCGACCAGCGCCGACGCCGCCTGCGCGATGCGATCCTTCTGCGAGGTGCGCTGATGGCTCTTGTACCGGATCGGCAGCTCGTAGGCGACGGACTGCGCCACCGCCCCGCCATGGGTGCGGGTGAGCAGCCGCCGCTCGGACAGGCTGTCCAGGTCGCGGCGGATCGTGGCGGCGGAGGCGTCGAAGCGCTCCGCGAGCTCCTCGACCGACACGTCCCCCCGCGCCGCGAGGAGGTCGAGGATGGCCGTCAGCCGGTTCGCCCGGTTCACCTGCCGACTCCGAAACCCTCGTTCGAAGCGCGCAAATCGCTGTATTCCGGGCGAAGATCGGGCAAAGTGCGCGCTTCGAAACGGAACCCCGTCACGACTGGTCCTGTCCGGCGAACAGGCGCAGCAGCCGCGCGGCCTCGCCCGCCACGGCGTCCCGGGCCGGGGCCAGGTACTTCCGCGAGTCGACGAGACGCGGATCCGCCTCGAGCCGCTCCCGGATCGCGCGCGT
>NZ_NCKN01000360.1 GCF_002257455.1 Microbacterium sp. 13-71-7 | reverse complement strand
TTTCCGTACGGCGACTCCGTGGGGTGCCCCAGCAGCTCGACCAGGCGGCGCTCCACCTGCTCGCTCATGACGTGCTCCCAGCGGCAGGCCTCCTCGTGCACGTAGGCCCAGTCCAGCCCGATCACGTCGGACAGCAGGCGCTCGGCGAGACGATGCTTGCGCATCACGTCCACGGCCTTGCGGCGCCCGGCGTCGGTCAGCTCGAGGCGGCGGTCCTCGGAGACGACGACGAGGCCGTCGCGCTCCATCCGGCCGACCGTCTGCGACACCGTGGGACCGGAGTGCCCGAGGCGCTCGGAGATCCGGGCGCGCAGGGGGACGATGTTCTCCTCCTCGAGTTCGAGGATGGTGCGGAGGTACATCTCCGTGGTGTCGATCAGATCTGCCATCGATCCCCCTTGTCGTGCCGCGGATGCGGGCGCCTGCTGTTAGGCAAGCCTACCTTCTGCGGATATGCGCCGGCTCTGCTCCCGGCGCGCATCGCGTGCACGGCAGCGCAGGATCGCCGTGCGTCCGCGCACGGCCCGTCGCACGGTGTCACACGGGCAGGGGCGCCCCCTCGACGACACCTAGAATCTGTGCATGGCGATCGAGATTCCCCGCGAACTTCTGCCCGTCGACGGCCGCTTCGGATGCGGCCCGTCCAAGATCCGCCCCGAGCAGGTGAGCGCCCTCGCCGCCGTCGGGTCGAGCCTGCTGGGCACCTCGCACCGCCAGGCGCCGGTGAAGAACCTCGTCCGCAGCGTCCGCGAGCAGCTCGCCGCCCTGTTCCGTCTCCCCGAGGGCTACGAGATCATCCTCGGCAACGGCGGATCCACCGCTTTCTGGGACGCGGCCGCGTTCGGCCTCATCGAGAACCGCGCACAGAACCTCGTCTCGGGCGAGTTCGGCGGAAAGTTCGCGAAGGCGGCGGCGGCGGCGCCGTGGCTGCAGGCGCCCGATGTGCGCACCGCCGAGCCCGGTTCGCGCGCCGAGGCCGAGGTCGTCGAGGGCGTGGACGTCTACGCCTGGCCCCACAACGAGACCTCGACCGGTGTGGCCTCCCCGATCCGCCGTGTCGCCGCGGACGGCGCACTCACCGTGATCGACGCGACCAGCGCCGCCGGCGGGATCGACTTCGACGTGACCGAGACCGACGTCTACTACTTCGCCCCGCAGAAGAACCTCGGATCCGACGGCGGTCTCTGGTTCGCCGCCGTGTCGCCCGCCGCGGTGGAGCGGATCGAGCGGATCGCGGCGTCCGGACGCTACATCCCCGAGTTCCTCAGTCTGAAGAACGCGGTCGACAACTCCCGCCTCGAGCAGACGCTCAACACCCCGGCGCTGACCACGCTGCATCTGCTCGACTCGCAGCTGCAGTGGATCAACGGCAACGGCGGGCTCGCCTGGGCCGCCGCGCGCACGAACGAGTCCTCCCAGGAGCTGTACCGCTGGGCGGAGGCGAGCGCCGTGGCGACTCCGTTCGTCGCAGACCCCGCGGACCGCTCCCCCGTCGTCGCGACGATCGACTTCGACGATTCGGTCGACGCCGCGGCCGTCGCCAAGACGCTGCGCGCGAACAGCATCGTCGACACCGAGCCGTACCGCAAGCTCGGCCGCAACCAGCTGCGCATCGCGACGTTCGTCTCGATCGAGCCCGACGACGTGCGTCAGCTCATCCGCTCGATCGACTACGTGCTGGAGCACCAGGGCGCCTGAGCCCACGGGATACGAGAGAAGGCGCCTCCGTCCGGGGGCGCCTTCTCTCGTATCGTCTCGCCTCCCGGGCGCTGCCCGGGAGGCGGATGCTCACTCCTCTTCCGAGTCGCCGTCCTCATCGTCGTCCGAGTCGTCCTCGTCATCCGAGTCGTCCTCGTCGTCCGAGTCGTCGTCCTCATCCTCGGAGTCGGCGGAATCGTCGAGCTCGTCGATGTCCACGCCGTCGAGGTCGCCCGCATGCAGACGCGGCGCGGCATCGTCCTCGTCGTCGTCCAGCTCGTCCTCATCGAGATCCTCGTCGTCGATGTCGTCGGCGTCGGATCCCTCCTCGAGCCCATCGGAGGGAAGCTCCTCGGATCCGCTCGCCTCGGCGTCGTGCTGAGCAGACGCGGCGAGCTCGGCCTGGTGCGCGCGGTAGTCGGCGAGACGCTCGGCCCAGGGCACCCACTCCGGCGCGAGCAGGGCGCCGTCGCCCGGCAGCAGCTCGGCCTCCAGCACGGTGGGCTCCTCGTCGCCGACCTGGGCGACGGACACCGTCCAGTACCAGCCGGGGTAGCCGCCGAGACGGTTCTCGAAGCGCAGCGAGACGACGCCGTCGACCTCGGGGAGATAGCCGGCGGCCGGCCCCACGGACGCAGCGGGAGTGATCTCGTGCAGTGCCGCGAGCGCCAGATCGCGCGCGCCCAGCAGGCGCTCGCTCACGAACGGGATCGCCACGGGCTCATCGTTCGAGAAGCGCTCCTCGACCGCGGGTGCGACCGTCTCGGCCGCAGCCTCGTCCGGCTCGGCGCCGGTGATGTCGCTCTCAGGCATCGAAGTCCTCGGCCACGTTGCGCAGCACCGCGGCGATCTTGCGGCCGTGGCTCGACGAGGGGTAGCGACCGCGGCGGAGGTCGCCGCCGATGCCGTCGAGGGGACCCCGCAGGTCGGCC
>NZ_NCKN01000359.1 GCF_002257455.1 Microbacterium sp. 13-71-7 | reverse complement strand
ACGTCCCGACCCGGACAGTGCGGTAGCCCGGCAGCGCCACGGACGGGATGGCCTCGACCCTGGCGTGCCCGATCATGCGCGGCATGTCCGCGGCGGCGGGGGCGTACACCCTGGCCTCGTGGCCGTGTCGCTCGAGGTGGCGAAGGATCTGCAGGACGCTCCCGGTCACACCGTTCATGTGCGGGAGGAAGGATTCCGTCACGATCGCTGCTCTCACGCGATCAGGATCCCGCCCGTTTCCGCCCCGCATCGCCGGAAACGGGCAGGATCACGGAGTGTTCACCGGATGCACCGCGATCGGTCACCCGGCGTCCGCCGCCGCGCCCCCTGCCCGTCCTCCTTCGTTCTTCCAGGACTCCGTGACGCCCCCGGGGCTAGGCTGGCGCGCATGAGTACCGACGACACCGCCGCCGCGGACATGAAGCGCAAGTTCAAGGAGGCGCTCGAGAAGAAGAACGCCCAGCAGCACCAGGGCGAGGCGCACCTGAACGGCGACTCCGCCGTGCACGGCACGCACGGCGCGCAGACCAGGCGCGAGTTCCGCCGCAAGAGCGGCTGATCCCCATCCACCACGGGGGGGCGTCGACGAGCGATCGTCGGCGCCCCCTCGTCGTCCGTGCATCTGCGCCAAAGGCTGGGAATCCACAGCGAGCGGGGTTAGCGTCGAAGGGTGATCGTTTCCTCCGCCCCTGCCGCGCCCGTGCGCAGAGCACGCGCCGTGCGCCCGATCCTGGCGCTCGTGGCCGGCGCGCTGCTGATGGCGCCGCTCGCCGTGGCGGCGCCGGCGTATGCGGACGACTACCCGTCCTGGCAGGACGTGCAGAACGCGCAGGGGAACGAGCAGGCCACGCAGGATGAGATCACCCGCATCAACGACGCGCTCGCCGCGGCGCAGCAGAAGGCTGCGGAGGCCTCGACCGCGGCGATGAAGGCCGCCCAGGCCGCGGACTCCGCCCGGGCCGATGCGCAGGCGGCCGCGCAGCGCGCCGACGAGCTGGGCGCGCAGGCCGCCGCCGCCGAGCAGGCCGTGCAGCAGACGCACGAGCAGGTCGGCACGGTCGTGGCCGGCCGCGCCCGCACCGAGACGACCGCCCCCCTCAGCGTGCGGCTGTTCACCGGGGCGGATCCCGATCAGCTGCTCACGCGCCTGGGCGTGCTGCAGCAGCTCGACTCGACGTGGGCGAAGCTCGACGAGCGCGCGCGCGAGGCGGAGAGCGTCGCGACATCGCTGCAGGATCAGGCACAGACCGCCCGCGCTGCGCGGGACGCGCTCGCGACCGCCGCGGAGGATGCGGCGCAGAAGGCGAAGGCCGCTGCGGACGCCGAAGCGGCCGCGGTCGCCGACCTGCAGGGCCATGTCACCACGCTGTACGCGCAGCTCGCGACGCTGAAGGACACCACGGCCGACGTCGAGCGGCGCTACCGGATCGGCCAGCAGGTCGCCGAGCAGGAGCGCGAAGCCGCGGCCAACGCGGGTTCGAGCGGATCCGCCGGCGGCGGCTACGGGGGCGGTGGCGGGAGCGACCTCGGCGGGGGTGGCGTGAACGTCGACCCCGCGGGCGCGCAGGCCTACGCCGCCGGCCAGCTCGGCAACTACGGCTGGGGCCAGGACCAGTTCTCCTGCCTTTACCGGCTGTGGACGCAGGAGTCGAGCTGGCGCGCGGATGCGCTGAACCCGGACAGCGGCGCCTACGGGATCCCCCAGGCGCTGCCGGCCGACAAGATGGCGGCGGCCGGGCCGGACTGGCGCACGAACGGCGACACCCAGATCGACTGGGGTCTCAGCTACATCCAGGGCCGCTACGGATCCCCGTGCGGGGCCTGGGCGCACGAGGTCGCGAACAACTGGTACTGAGCGGTCGCGGGCTCAGCGCTCCGCGATCGCCTCACGGGCGGCATCGAGCACGACCGGATCCGCACAGCCGCGCGCGAAGCCCGCGATCCTGCGGCGGATCTCCCGCCCCAGCACCATCGTGCCGATCCGCTCGGCGACGGGTGCGAGCCATGCGGGGCGGCAGGTGAAGCTGTACTTCCAGACGGCGCGGGTGCCTCCGTCGACCGCTTCGAAACGCCAGCCGGCACCGAGCGTGCGGAGGAACCACGGCCCCTTCTCCATCACCATCCCCACGTTCGTCGGCGGCGCGTACGAGACGTAGTGGGTGATCATCGACAGGCCGAACCGCTGCCGGGTGAAGGTGCGCACCCCCTTGGCCGGCGCCATGGCCCCGTCCAGGAAGTGCTGCGCGTGGATGAAGCCGTCCCAGCGCCGGCGCACCTCACCGGTGGTCTGCGACACCGCATATGCCAGGGCGGGCGGGATCGGGACGGTGACGGCGGCGTGGACGACGGGCATGCTCCGACGCTATCGCCCCCTGGCACGATCGCAGGACGCGAACGGCTGCCGGGCCGGCGCGAGGAGCGCCGACAGCGCTCCCGCCCCGGCCCGGCCCGTCGATCCGGCTCAGCCGCGACCGGCGCGAGCGCGCGCCCGCGCCTGCTTCGCGGCCATCTCCTCGACCGCGGCCTGCCCGAGAGTCGCGGTGCCGACGGGCTACTCCTTCAACCTCGACGGCACGGCGATCTACCTGACGATGGCGTCGCTGTTCATCGCCACGGGCCTCGGCCAGCCGATGTCGA
>NZ_NCKN01000358.1 GCF_002257455.1 Microbacterium sp. 13-71-7 | reverse complement strand
CCTGCCCGCCACCACCGACATTCGAACCCCAGATCAACCCAGATTTCCAAACAGGGGATAACCCGACCGGAGCCCCGACTGTGGAGGACGATCCGCCGCACCGAAGCGCCAGGTGTGCGCGAGGGGACAGGGTGCACGCGCTCCAGGGCAAGGCTCGAGGCTCCCGCAGCGCGCATCGTCGGAAACAGGGCTTGCGCTCTTTTTCCACACATGTAGACTAACCGCACGACACATCGAAGTGACGTCGGATCGACTCCTCGGAGCGCGGCCGGAAGCTCTTCGAACCCTTCTTCCCCAAACCCGCACCGAGAGAAGGAACCATGAAACGAGTGCCCCTCGCGATCGCCGCGGCCGTGGCCGCGGTCCTCGCCCTCACCAGCTGCTCCGGCGGCGCAGGCGCCACGCAGGCGAGCGACGGCGCCGCTGCGAACGCGCCGGACGACCTGAACATCGGCAACTTCCTGGACGTCACGTCCTGGGATCCGTCCCTGGCCGACATCGGCTTCGACGGACCGTATCTCTCCGCCGTCTACGACACCCTGGTCGCCCTCGACAAGGACGGCAAGCCCGTCCCCTCCCTGGCCACGAAGTGGACCGTGTCGGGCGACGACAAGACCATCGACTTCGACCTCCGCACCGACGCGACCTTCTCGGATGGCGGGAAGGTCGACGCCGACGCCGTCGTGAAGAGCCTCGAGTACCTCAAGGCGGGCGCCCGCTCCGGCGAGGCGTACACGAATGTCTCCGCGATCACCGCGAAGGACGACCACACGGTGGAGGTCGCGCTCACCCAGCGCGACGACACGATCCTGTACCTGATGGGTCTGGGGCGCAGCTACATCATGTCGCCGAAGGCGATCGCCGCAGGCACCCTCGGCAAGGATCCGATCGGATCCGGTCCGTATGTGCTCGACGGCTCGAAGAGCGTCGCCGGCAGCGAGTACCGCTTCACCAAGGTGAAGGACCACTGGGACGCCAAAGCCTACCCGTTCTCGAACCTCGCGATCTTCCCGATCCAGGACGCGACGGCCCGGCACAACGCCATGCTGAGCGGACAGATCAACCTCGAGTACGGGGACGTCGCGAACCAGGCCCAGGCCGACCAACAGGGCTGGAACACCGCCGACCGGGTGTCCGGCTGGGCGGGTCTCGTGATCACCGACCACACCGGCGCGAAGAGCAAGCCCCTCGGCAGCGTCGAGGTGCGCCAGGCGCTCAACTACGCGTTCGACGGAGCGGCCGTCCTCAAGGCGGTCGGCAACGGCGCGGGCGTCGCGACCAACCAGGTCTTCCCCGACGGCGGCGATGTCAACGACCCGTCGCTGAACAAGACCTACGCCTACGACGTCGCGAAGGCGAAGGAGCTGCTGGCGAAGGCCGGCTACGCCGACGGCTTCAGCATCTCGATGCCGATGTCGCCCGTGTTCGAGATGTGGAAGCCCTCGGCCGAGCAGGCGCTGACGGCGATCGGCGTCAAGGTCACCTGGGACAACATGCAGATGCCCGACTACCAGACGAACGCGCCGAACTACCCGATGTTCATCTCCTTCCTCGCGATGGACGGCAACGACGTGGCGACCGTGCAGCGTCAGGTCACGAGCAAGCAGTGGTTCAACCCGAACCCCGACTACGCGAGCAACACGGTCCTCGCGCCGCTCGTGAAGAAGGTGCAGGAGTCCAAGGGCGCCGACCAGACCGCCGCGATCAAGGAGCTCGACAAGGCTCTCGTCGATCAGGCCTGGTGGTCGGTCTGGTACCAGGCGAAAAACACCTTCTACAGCGTCCAGGGCATCAAGGTCCAGCCGATCGTCGGCATGATGTTCCCGACTCTGCGCTACATCACCAAGGGCTGACGCCCCTCCCTGACCGGTCGTCGAGCGAGGGCGCCGCAGCGCACCCGCTCGACGACCGGTCCTCCACAGCCCACACCCCCGAGAGGCTCCCATGCTCCTGTTCACCGCGAAGCGGCTGCTGTCCGGCATCGTGCTGCTCGTGGTCGTGTCGATCGCGACGTTCTTCCTCGCCCACCTCGCGATCAAGGAT
The DNA here is from genome assembly GCF_002257455.1 of Microbacterium sp. 13-71-7. GTDB lineage: Bacteria > Actinomycetota > Actinomycetes > Actinomycetales > Microbacteriaceae > Microbacterium. The sequence continues at coordinate 615 of NZ_NCKN01000358.1, read as the reverse complement.
CCGACCGCAGCCCTCCTCGGCACCACCGCGAGCCCTGCGCAGCAGGCCGCGCTGGCGGCGAGGATCGGGATCGACCGTCCGCTGCTCGTGCAGTTCTGGGACTGGTTCTCGCACCTCGTCACGGGCGACTTCGGCACCTCCTGGCGCAACTTCCAGCCCGTCGGGGCCCAGCTCGCGATCAAGATCCCGGTCACGCTCTCGGTCGTGACCTTCGCGACGCTCCTCACCGCCGTGCTCGGCATCGCCTTCGGGATGATCGCCGGCCTGCGCCCCGGCACCTGGTTCGATCGCGCTCTCAAGGGCGTCTCCGTCGTGCTCTTCGCGCTCCCCGGCTTCTGGGTCAGCCTGGTGCTCGTCCTCTGGTTCGCGGTGCAGCTGAAGTGGTTCCCCGCGGTCGGCTACGTGCAGCCGTCGCAGTCGGTCGACGGCTGGATCCGCTCGCTCACGCTTCCCGCGATCTCGCTCGCGCTCGGCGGCGTGGTCGCCGTCTCGGAGCAGTTGCGCAACGCGGTGATCGCGCAGAGCCGGCAGGACTGGGTGCGCACGCTCCGCAGCCGCGGACTGTCCGCGACCAGAGTCAACCTGCACATCCTGCGCAACGCCTCGCCCGCGGCG
>NZ_NCKN01000357.1 GCF_002257455.1 Microbacterium sp. 13-71-7 | reverse complement strand
CTTGCGCACGCGCACGCCCATCCAGAACACGATCATCGTGTCGGCCGTCGTCGCGGTGCTCGCCGGTGTGATCCCGATCAACTTCCTCGCCGAGATGACGAGCATCGGCACGCTCGCCGCGTTCCTCGTCGTGTCGGTCGGACTCATCATCCTGCGCCGCCGCGAGCCGGATCTGGAGCGCGGCTTCCGGGTGCCGTTGTACCCGATCACGCCGCTCCTCTCGATCGCCGGCTGCATCTGGATCATCACCCAGCTGCGGCCCGTCACGATCCTCGTGTTCGCGATCTGGGTCGCGGTGTTCCTCGCGTTCTACTTCTTCTATGGGCGCCGGCGCTCGGCGCTGCAGCCCGGCAATGCGCCGCAGGGCGCGGACGTGCCGTTCACCTCTGTCGTGCGCCAGCCGGGACCGCTCGAGCGGAGCGAGCGATGACGCTCCTCGTCGGACTGGACACCGCGCGCCGGTCGTCCTCGGTGCTGGCCCTCGCCGCCCAGCTCGCGAACTCGCTCGACACCGACCTCGTGGTCGCCGCAGTCGTCTCCTCCGCCTGGCCGCTCTCGCGCGCGAGCGTGGATCACGAGTGGCAGGCGCACAACCGCGAGGCCGCGGACCAGGTGCTCGATCATGCCGCGAGCGTGCTCGGCGGCGACGTGAGGGCGCGCTACGTCATGCACGAGGCGGCGTCGGCCCGCCGCGGGCTGCTCGAGCTCGCGGAGCAGGAGCGCCCCGACGCCCTCGTGCTCGGATCCGCGGTCCGCGGCGAGCCGGGAAGGATCGCGCTCGGAGCCGTTTCGGAGGCGCTGCTGCACGCCTCCCCCGCTCCCGTGGCGATCGCGCCCGTCGGCTACCGGGCTCGCGTGGACGCGCGGTTCGACCGCCTCACGGTGGCGTACGGCGGATCCGGTGCCGCGCAGGACCTCATCCCCGGTGCGGCCGGCGTCGCCGCGCTCGGCGGGGTGCGCCTGCGGATCGCGTCCTTCGCCGTCCGCCCGGACGCCGAGCTCGGAATCCTCGCCGGCGCGGGCGGCCGCGCGGAGGATCCGGTCCTCGTCGAGTGGGAGGAGCGGGTCCGCGAGCATGTCGCGACGGTGCTCGGCGAGATCGCCGGACCTGCGTCGGCCGTCGACGGGCTCGCGTTCGGCGTCGGCGCCTCCTGGGCGGCCGCGATCGACGATGTCGGCTGGACCGACGGCGACCTGCTCGTGGTCGGATCCAGCTCCCTCAACCCGCTGACGCGCGTCTTCCTCGGTTCGCACGGCACGAAGATCGTCCGGAGCGCGGGCGTGCCCGTGCTCGTGGTGCCGCGGGCGGCCGCCTGGGGCTGAGCCCTCGACCGCGGCCGGTCAGGCGTTCGGATCCGCCGCGCGCGCACGCGCCACGACGATGCCGCGCTGCGACGTCGGGAACCGCTGCAGCATCGCGCGCAGCTCCGCGGCGTCGACGTCGGCGCCGAAGGCCTCCGCGCCGGGCTCGAGCATGATGCCGCTCGCGAGATCGCCGGCGACCACGGGATCGAATCCGAGGTCGTCGACCAGCCCTGCCACCCGCGCCACGTCGTCCGGATCGTCCCCGGCGATCGCGATCGCCTTGCGATCGGGATCGCCGGCGGGACGCGTCTCGTCCTCGAGATCCTGGTAGCCCATGTGGTTGAAGGCCTTCACGAGCCGGGATCCGGCGAGGTGCCGCTGCACGGTCTCGCTGGTGGAGGTGCGCGGATCGTCGAGTTCGCCGCGGAGCCCGTCGCCCCACCAGTAGTTCATGGCGTCGATCACGAGCTTCCCCCGCAGCGGCTCGGACGGCACGGTCGTGTGCCGGCTGAGCGGCAGGGCCAGGAGCACGGCGTCGGCCTCGCGCGCGAGTTCGGCCACGTCGACCGCGGTCGCACCCAGTGCCCGCGCCGCCCGCGCGATCCGGGCCGGATCCGATGACGCCGCGAGCAGCACCCGGTATCCCGCCGCCACCGCGAGCCGGGCGAGCACGCTGCCGACCCGGCCGGCGCCGACGATGCCGAGCGTCTCGATCCCGGATGCCTTGTCCGCCACGGCGCCATCGTATCCAGGCGGAGAGCGCGCTCGAGGAGCCGCGTCAGCCGAGCCGCAGCTCCTCCGGCTCGAGCACCAGGTCGATCAGCGCGCCGCTGCGCAGCACGACCATCTCCATCCGCCGCCCGATCGCGCCCTCGACCATGACCCGCTGCAGCCCGGTCGGGTCGAAGACCGCGGTGCCGTCGATCGAGAGGACGATGTCGCCGGGTCTGGCGCCGGCGACGGCCGCCGGGCTTCCAGGGACGGTCGACATCACCTGCATGCCGGTCGGAGACCCGACCTTCGCCGCGGCCTCGGGCGTCAGCGCGACCTTCGCGCCGGCCACCCCCAGCCAGGCCCGCCGCACGCGTCCGACGGTCGCGAGCGTGTCGATGATCGACAGGGTCGTGGCGTTGATCGGCACCGCGAGCCCGAGCCCGATGCCCGCGACCGCGGTGTTCACACCGACGAGCCTGCCCGCGCTGTCCGCCAGCGCTCCCCCGCTGTTGCCGGGGTTCAGCGCGGCGTCGGTCTGGATCACCTCGTCGATCACGCGCCCCGACGCGGTCGGCAGCGAGCGGCCGAGCGCGGACACGATGCCGGCGGTCACGCTGCCCGCCAGCCCCAGCGGATTCCCGAG
>NZ_NCKN01000356.1 GCF_002257455.1 Microbacterium sp. 13-71-7 | reverse complement strand
CACCAGCAGCACGGTCGTGCCCTGCGCGTTGATCTCCGTGATGATCTTGAAGATCTGCCGGATGAACTGCGGAGCGAGTCCCATCGAGGGCTCGTCCAGCAGCAGCACGCGGGGCTGGGACATCAGCGCACGGCCGATCGCGAGCATCTGCTGCTCGCCGCCGGACATCGTGCCGCCGAGCTGCTTCTTGCGCTCGTCGAGCCGCGGGAACAACGAGAACACGCGCTCGTAGGACTCCGCGACGCCCGACTTGTTCTTCAGGCCGAACGTGCCCATGTCGAGGTTCTCCAGCACCGTCATGCCGGGGAAGATCCCCCGGCCCTCCGGCGACTGCGAGATGCCCTTGACGACCCGCAGGTGCGCCTTCATCTTGGTGATGTCCTGGCCGTCGAACGTGATGGATCCGCTCGACGGCTGGAGCAGCCCCGAGATCGTGCGCATCGTCGTCGTCTTGCCCGCGCCGTTCGCGCCGATCAGCGTGACGATCTCTCCCTCGTCGACCGAGAACGAGATGTCGTGGATCGCCTTGATCCTTCCGTAGTGGACCGCGACGTCCTTGAGTTCAAGCAGCGTCATCTTCGGGCACTCCCAGGTAGGCGGCGATCACACGCGGATCGTCGCGGATGGCGGCGGGCAGGGCGTCGGCGATCTTGCGGCCGAACTCCAGCACCACGATGCGGTCGGTGACGCCCATCACGAGCTTCATGTCGTGCTCGATGAGCAGCACCGTGTAGCCCTCGTCCCTGATGGCCCGGATGAGGGCCATCAGGTCCTCCTTCTCCGCAGGGTTGAAGCCGGCGGCGGGCTCGTCCAGGCAGAGCAGCTTCGGATCCGTCGCGAGCGCGCGGGCGATCTCGAGGCGCCGCTGGGATCCGTAGGACAGATCCCGCGAGCGCTTCTGCGCGTGCTGGGCGATGCCGACGAAGTCCAGCAGCGCCATCGCCCTGTCGACAGAGCTCCTCTCCTCGCGGATGTGCCGCGGGGAGCGGATCAGCGCGCCGGGCACCGAGGTGCGGTGCCGGGCATCGAGGCCCACCACCACGTTCTCCAACGCCGTCATCTCGCCGAACAGGCGGATGTTCTGGAACGTGCGCGCCAGGCCCATCCGCGTGATCTGGTGCTGCTTGCGCCCCTTCACCGATGTCCCTTCCAGCAGCACGTCGCCGCTGGTCGGCCGGTAGACGCCGGTCATCGCGTTGAAGCAGGTCGTCTTGCCTGCGCCGTTGGGTCCGATGAGGCCGAGGATCTCGCCGCGCTTGATGTCGAACGTCACGTCGTCGAGGGCGGTGAGGCCGCCGAACTTGATCGTGAGGTTCTTCACCTCGACGAGCTTCTCGCCGACGGCGACGTCGATCTCGCGCTCCGACTCCGCGCCCTCGACGAGCGGCGGGACCTCGCCGGGCACGATGTCCGGCTCCGCACCGTCGTCGAGCGTGGGCTCGGCGGCGGACGTGTCGTCGATCACGGGCTCCTCCGGAGTCGCATCGGTCCTGTCGTCGTTCTGGTCGGTCATGCCGCGCCCCCTTCCGTCCTCGGCGCCGGCGCTCCCGGCGGTTCCGCACCTCTCGGCGTCTTCGGCGGGGCGACCCATTCGACCGCCTTGCGCGAATACGCCATGAGCCGCATCTTCGCCGGGATGAGTCCCTGGGAGCGGTAGATCATCAGGATGACCAGGGCGACACCGAAGATCAGATACTTGTAGTCGGCGACCGCGGTGAACCGCAGCGGGATGTACGCGACGATCGCACCACCCAGGATCGCGCCGACCTTGTTGCCCGTGCCGCCGAGGACGACCGCCGCGAGGAACAGGATCGAGGTCTGCACGTCGAACTTCTGGTTGTTGACGAAGCCGACCTGGCCGGCGAACAGCGCTCCGGAGAGGCCGCCGACGCTTGCGCCGATCGCGAAGGCCCACACCTTGTACTTGAACGTCGGGACGCCCATGGTCTCCGCCGCATCCTCGTCCTCGCGGATCGCGATCCAGGCGCGCCCGACGCGCGAACGCTCGAGGTTGCCCGCGAGCAGCAGGATGATGATGAGGATCGTCACGGTCAGCCAGTACCACGGGGTGCCGTTCGAGTTCGCGAAGATCGGGATCCCGTTCGGTCCGTCGCCCGGCGGGCGGCCGACGTTCTGGAACCCGACCTGCCCCTTCATCGCGGGGATGATGGTCGCCAGGATCCGCACGATCTCACCGAATCCGAGCGTCACGATCGCGAGGTAGTCGCCGCGCAGCCGGAGCGTGGGCACGCCCAGCACGACGCCGAAGATCATCGCGATCACCATGGCGAGCGGAAGCGTCCACAGATACGGGATCTTCAGATACGGAGAGTCGGGGCTGGTGAACATCGCCGCCGTGTACGAGCCGACCGCGAAGAAGGCCACGTACCCGAGGTCGAGCAGACCGGCGTAGCCGACCACGACGTTCAGGCCGACCGCGACGAGCGCGTACACGGCCATCGCGAACAGTGCCAGGGGCCAGTCGTTGCCCGGTGCCGTGCTGAGCGGGAAGAAGTTCAGGTACGGCATCGCGTAGGCGATCGCGACGACGATCAGCATCCACCCCCACTGGGCGGGGCGGGACAGCCCGTTCCATCGCTCGCGCAGTCCGCGGAACGGCCCGCGGCGCTGCGTCGCGACGGACTCGGTCTCGATGACCTCCCTGGCCGCAAG
>NZ_NCKN01000036.1 GCF_002257455.1 Microbacterium sp. 13-71-7 | reverse complement strand
GCTGTCATCCCGGGTGACGGCATCGGTCCCGAGGTCGTCACCGAGGCGGAGAAGGTGCTCGACGCCGTCACCGCCGCAAGCCCCGTGACCTTCGAGAAGACCCGGTTCTCACTCGGCGCCGCACGGTTCCTCGAGACGGGCGACACCCTGACCGACGAGGATCTCGACGCGATCCGCTCTCACGACGCGATCCTGCTGGGCGCCGTCGGCGGTCTGCCAGGGGATCCGCGCCTCAAGGACGCGAACATCGAGCGCGGTCTGCTGCTCAAGCTCCGCTTCGAGCTGGATCACTACGTGAACCTGCGCCCGTCGAAGCTGTTCCCCGGCGCACCCGGCCCGCTGGCCGACCCGGGGGAGATCGACTTCGTCGTCGTCCGCGAGGGCACCGAGGGGCCGTACGTCGGCAACGGCGGCGCCATCCGCAAGGGAACTCCGCACGAGGTCGCGAACGAGACCAGCGTGAACACCGCGTTCGGCGTCGAGCGCGTGGTGCGCTACGCCTTCGCGCTCGCCGAGAAGCGCCGCAAGAAGCTCACCCTCGTACACAAGACGAACGTGCTCGTGCACGCCGGTGCGATCTGGAAGCGCATCGTCGACGAGGTGGCGCTCGAGCACCCCGACGTGGCCGTAGACTACCTGCACGTCGACGCGGCCACGATCTTCCTGGTCACCCACCCTTCGCGCTTCGACGTGATCGTCACCGACAACCTCTTCGGGGACATCCTCACGGATCTGGCCGGCGCCGTCACCGGTGGCATCGGCCTCGCCGCCTCGGGCAACATCAACCCCGACGGCGCGTTCCCGTCGATGTTCGAGCCGGTGCACGGCTCGGCACCCGACATCGCGGGTCAGCAGAAGGCCGACCCGACCGCAGCGATCCTCTCGGTCGCCCTGCTCCTGGACCACCTGGGGCTGAGCGACGAGGCCGCGCGCGTGCACCGCGCGGTCGAGCAGGACATCGCAGCGCGGGACGGCGCCCGCACCACCGAACAGACCGGCGCGGCGATCATCGCCCGACTCCAGGCGTAATCTGAAGTCAGCGCACGACGCCGCACCCTTCGACCTGTCAGGACGCACTCATGACCATCGAACTCCCCCTTCAGGCCCCGTCACCCGCCGGTCTCATCTGGCGCGTCACCCGCAATGAGGATGCGCGCTCGGAGGCCGAGCGCGAGGAGATCCTCGCCGCTCCCGGCTTCGGGCAGTACTTCACCGACCACATGGTCGACCTGTGCTGGTCGGAGAAGGGCGGCTGGCACCGTCCTCGCGTCTCGCCCTACGGGCCCATCGAGCTCGACCCGGCGGCCGCCGTGCTGCACTACTCGCAGGAGATCTTCGAGGGGCTCAAGGCCTACCGTCACGCCGACGGATCCATCTGGACCTTCCGCCCCGACCGCAACGCCGCCCGGCTGCAGCGCTCCGCGCGACGCCTGGCGCTGCCGGAGCTGCCGACCGAGCTCTTCATCGAGTCGCTCAAGCAGCTCGTCGCCGTCGACTCGTCCTGGGTGCCCAGCAACCCCGAGGAGAGCCTCTACCTCCGCCCGTTCATGTTCGCCAAGGAGGCGTTCCTGGGCGTGCGTGCGGCGAAGAAGGTCGCCTACTACCTCATCGCGAGCCCGGCCGGGGCGTACTTCCCCGGTGGCGTGCAGCCGGTGAACATCTGGCTGTCCCGCGACTACGCCCGCGCCGGCCACGGCGGGACGGGCGCGGCGAAGACCGGCGGCAACTACGCCTCCAGCCTGCTCCCGCAGGAAGAGGCGTACAAGAAGGGCTGCCAGCAGGTCCTGTTCCTCGACGGGGACTACATCGAAGAGCTCGGCGGCATGAACCTCGTGCTCGTCACGCGGGACAACAAGCTGATCACCCCGGCCAGCGACTCCATCCTCGAGGGGATCACGCTCGCCTCGATCCTGCAGCTCGCGAAGGACCGCGGCCTCGAGGTCGAGCAGCGCAAGCTGTCCATCCAGGAGTGGCGCGACGGCGCCGCGTCGGGCGAGATCGTGGGCGCGTTCGCGTGCGGCACGGCCGCGGTCGTCGTGCCGATCGGATCCCTCATGGCGGACGACTTCGAGATCGTTCACTCCGGGCCGGCGTCGACCGAGCTCGCGATGTCGCTGCGCGAGGAGCTCACCGACATCCAGTACGGCCGTCGCGAGGACACGCGCGGCTGGCTCGTCCGCTTGGACGGCTGACCCCCGACGACACCCGTCGCCTCTGACGCGGAGGCGGCGTACGAATCGCGATCTCTGACAGGAGAGGACCCTGCTATGAAGCTGGCCATGGTCGGACTCGGACGGATGGGCGCGAACATCGTGCGCCGCCTGATGCGCGGAGGGCACGAGTGCGTCGTCTACGACGTCAACCCCGATGCCGTCGCCGCACTCGTGGCGGAGGGGGCGATCGGTGCGACCGACTACGCCGACCTCGCCGCGAAGCTCGACGGGCCGAGGGTCGTCTGGTTGATGATCCCGGCCGGTCTGACTGGGCGCGTCGTCGACGAGCTCAGCGAGGTGCTGCAGCCCGGCGACATCATCATCGACGGCGGCAACTCGAACTACCGCGACGATGTGCGCCGCGCCAAGGCGCTGCGCGAGAAGGGCCTGAACTACGTCGACGTCGGGACCAGCGGCGGCGTCTTCGGGCTCGAGCGCGGCTACTGCCTCATGGTGGGCGGCCCGGACGAGGCTTTCGCCACGATCACGCCGATCCTGCAGACGATCGCTCCGGGCGTCGGCGACGTCGAGCGCACGCCCGGCCGCACCGGCGAGCTCGCCCCCGAAGAGCTCGGCTTCCTGCACTGCGGTCCGTCGGGCGCCGGCCACTTCGTCAAGATGGTGCACAACGGCATCGAGTACGGCGTCATGGCCGCACTCGCCGAGGGACTGAACCTCCTCGAGAACGCCGACGCGGGGATCCGCGAGGCCGAGCACTCGGCCGAGGTGGCTCCGCTCGAGGAGCCCGAGTACTACCAGTTCGACATCGACACCCCGAAGGTCGCCGAGCTGTGGCGCCGCGGATCCGTCATCTCGTCGTGGCTGCTGGACCTGACCGCGGCGGCGCTGCAGGGCAACCCCACGCTGCAGGGGCTGGCCGGGCGCGTCTCCGACTCGGGCGAGGGCCGCTGGACGGTCAAGGCCGCGGTGGACGTGGGCGTGCCGGTGCCGGTGCTCGCCGCCTCGCTGTTCGAGCGCTTCGCGTCGCGCGACGAGGATCTGTTCGCCAACCAGGTGCTGTCCGCGATGCGCCTGCAGTTCGGCGGGCACAAGGAGCTCCCCGCGGGCGACGTCCTCGAAGCCGGCGGCAACAAGGCCGAGACGAGCTGACCGTTCCCGGCGCCCCGCTGGATAGGCTGAGGGGGTGAAGATCGCTCGGTTCAGCCACAACGACGGCATCAAGTACGGGATCCTCGACGAGGGCGAACTGGTCGTGCTGGCCGGCGACCCGATGTTCGCGGGTTACGAGACGACGGGGGAGCGGGTGCCGCTCGCCGACGCCGCGCTGCTTGCGCCCGTGATCCCGCGCTCGAAGGTGGTCTGCGTCGGCAAGAACTACCACGACCACGCCGCCGAGATGGGCGGCGAGGCGCCGGCCGAGCCGCTGCTGTTCCTCAAGCCGAACACGTCGGTGATCGGTCCCGGCGACACGATCGTGCGCCCTGTCGCGCTCTCGGAGCGCACGGAGCACGAGGGCGAGCTGGCCGTGGTGATCGGGCGCATCGCCAAGAACGTCGCCGCGGAGAACGCGCACCAGTACGTCTTCGGCTACACGGTCGGCAACGACGTGACCGCCCGCGACCTGCAGCGCAAGGACGGCCAGTGGTCGCGCGCGAAGGGCTTCGACACGTTCTGCCCGCTCGGCCCCTGGATCGAGACCGAGTTCGATCTCGACGCCGCAGAGCTGACCACCCGCGTGAACGGCGAGGTGCGCCAGCACGCCCCGCTCACCGACATGATCCACTCGGTCGCCGACATCATCGCGTACGCGTCGGCCGTCTTCACCCTGCTCCCCGGCGACGTGATCCTCACCGGCACCCCGGCGGGCGTGGGCGCCTTCGACGCGGGCGACACGGTCGAGGTCGAGGTCACCGGTATCGGAACGCTGCGCAACGCCGTCCGCGACGCCCTGCCCGCCTCGTGACCGCAGCGACGCTGACCGAACCGGATCGCAGCAGGATTCAGCGCCGCACGGTCGGGATCCTCTCGCTCGGTCAGGTGCTCGGCGGGATCGCGTTCGGCGCGACCGTCTCACTGGGAGCGCTGCTCGCGGCGGACATCTCCGGCAGCGACGCGCTCTCGGGCCTCGCCACCGCCTCGGTGACGCTCGGCGCCGCCCTCGCGGCGATCCCGCTGGCCCGACTCGCCGGGCTCCGCGGGCGCCGCCTCGCGCTCACGGCGGGCAATCTGCTCGCCCTCGTCGGCATCGTGGTGGTGATCGGGGCGGCGGCGATCCGCGTGTTCCCGCTGCTGCTGGTCGGAATCATCATGATCGGCATGGGCAATGCCGGGAACCTGCAGTCGAGGTTCGCCGCGACCGACCTCGCCCAGCCGCAGCATCGCGGGCGGGATCTGTCGGTCGTCGTGTGGGCCACGACGATCGGCGGGGTCGCGGGGCCGTTGCTGCTGGGGCCTGGCGAACAGCTCGGCCGGGCGATCGGCATGCCGCCGCACACCGGCTCCTACCTGTTCTCGCTCGTGGCGCAGATCGCGGCGTTCGCGCTGTACCTGATCGCGCTCCGGCCGGATCCGCTCCTCACCTCGCGCATGCTGCCGGAGACGGGATCCGTCGTCACGGGCGTCGAGCGGGTCGACCGGCCGGTGGCCGCACGCTACGCGATCTTCGCGATCGCGGGCTCGCACGTCACGATGGCCTCGGTCATGGCGATGACCCCGGTGCACCTGTTGCACATGGCGATGGCCGGCGGGGCGATGGGAGGCATGCACGACGGCATGTCGATGGAGCTCGACGTCACGGTGCTCGTCGGCGTGACCATCGCGATGCACGTGGCCGGGATGTACGGACTGTCGCCGGTGTTCGGCATCCTCGCCGACCGCTGGGGCCGGCTGCGCACGGTGCTGCTCGGCCAGGCGCTGCTCGTCGTGTCCCTCTGCTTCGCGATGTTCGCGGGGGAGACCACATGGGGTGTGATGGTCGCGCTGATCCTGCTGGGCCTCGGGTGGAGCGCCGCGACCGTCGCCGGTGCCGCCCTGCTCACCGAGGCCTCGGCGCCCGCGCTGCGCACGCGCCGCCAAGGCCGCAGCGACTCGCTCATGAGCCTGAGCGCGGCGGGTGGCGCGGTGCTGGCCGGCGTGATCCTCCAGTCGTTCTCCTACGCGGGGCTCGCCATCGCGGCCCTCGTCGTGGTCGCCGCGATCGTCGTGCTCTCGCCCTTCGGGAAGCGATGAGAGGTCGCCCCAACTCCTGGAGCGGAGTCGGCGAGGCCTACGCCGCGTCCTACGCGGAGCTCTGCGCCGGCACGGGCACGACTCTCCGCGAGCTCCTGGGTGCGGGGGCCGGCCGCACCCTGCTCGACGTCGGCGCGGGCACGGGCGACCTTGCCGCGACGTTCGCCGCCGACGGGTGGGTCGTCGACGCGCGGGAGCCGGAGGAGAGCATGAGGGCGGTCGCGCGACGGCGCCACCCTTGTGTGCGGATCACCGAGGGTGCGCTGCCCGAACTGCCGGACGCGGACCGGACGTTCGACGCCGTCGTGGCCAACTTCGTCCTGAATCATGTGCCGGATCCCCGTGCCGCGGCGGCCGAGCTGTGCCGGGTCACGAGGGACGCGGCCGCGGCGACGATCTGGGTCCGGTCGCCGTCGTGGCTCTGGGCTGAGGTGTGCGAGCGCGCCGGGCTGCAGGCAGTGGCGGGCGGACGGCTCCCGGAGGACAAGGATTTCGAACGCACGGCGGACGGCTTCGCGCGGATGCTCCGCGACGGAGGCTGGCCGGCTCCCGACGTGGTCGAGCGGTCGTGGATCTGGAACGCGCCGGCGACGGCCCTGTGGGCGTCGGTCGAGGGCGGCGTCGCCGGTGCGGGTGCCTACTATCTCGGGCTCGACGCGCGTGATCGAGCCCGCTTCCGGCGGGCGTTCGACGCGTTGATCGCCGAACGCGCGCAGGACGACATGCTGGCTCTCGAGCACGTCGCCGCGGTCGCGGTGATGCGCCGGGATCCGTCCTTATGAGACCGCTGAACATCCGGTATCAGCGCGCTGGTGCGGGTGTAGCGTCATGGGCGGTCCCGCGCCGCTGACCCGGCGGCTCGGGTGATCCGTCAACAAGGAGGTTGGCATGTCACGTACCAGGACCCTCTTCGCCGCACTCGGCGTCACAGCGATGGCAGGAGCCACGGCGCTCGCCCTCGCCCCGGTCTCGTCTCCACCTCCGGCCGCGGCGACCGTGGTGCCGTTCGCGGCGCAGGCTCCCGACAGCGCCTTCACCTCGCAGGCCGATGCCGGCGGTGCGGCGATCGCCTGTCAGCGGCCTGCTCCGGACAACCGCGTCTCCACCACGATCCACTGCTACACGCCGGATCAGCTGCGCGCGCACTACGGCCTCGGTCCGCTCGCGTCCAGCAACGACGGCGCCGGCCAGACGATCGTGCTCGTGGACGCCTATGGCAGCCCGACCGCCGCCGATGACCTGAACTTCTTCGCGCAGACCTTCGGCGGTCCGACGCCCGACTTCGAGTCGGCGACGCCCCTCGGCATGCCCGACTACAAGAACCCGACCGGCAAGGGCGTCGGGCAGTCGGGCCCGAACTCCGCTGCGGGCTGGGCGGGCGAGGCCAACCTCGACGTGCAGTGGGCCTATGCGATGGCTCCGAAGGCGCACATCGTGCTGCTCGCGACGCCGCCGGCGGAGACTCAGGGCGTGCAGGGCGTTCCCAACCTGATGAAGGCGATCGACTGGGCGATCCAGAAGTACCCGTCCGGCACGGTGTTCTCCATGTCGTTCGGCACGGACGAGCAGACGTTCGGATCCGCCTCCGCGGCGAAGACGCAGTTCACGAAGTTCGACCAGACGTTCCAGCGGGGCCTCGCGAAGGGCGACACGTTCTTCTCGTCCTCGGGCGACAACGGATCCACCGGCTTCACGAACGTGAAGCGCAAGTCGACCGTGGGCACGACGCCCGAGGTCAGCTACCCGAACGTGTCCCCGTATGTGACCTCCGTCGGCGGCACGCAGGTGCAGGACGGCTGGACGTGGAACCCCACGCAGGACGTGCCGTATCTTCCGAGCGGCGCCCGCAACCCGGCCTACTGGGCGTGGAACTCCGGCGGGAACACCGAGGCGGTGTGGAACGAGGGCGGTTTCCAGATCGGCACCGGCGGCGGCCTGTCGACGATCTATCCGCGCCCTGCCTACCAGGACGGCGTCTCCGGTGTGGTCGGCGGTGCGCGCGGCGTTCCGGACATCGCATGGAACGCGGCGGTGAACGGTGGTGTGCTCGTCTACCACACGTACTTCCCGAGCACCGAGGGCCCGGCGGCCTGGGGCGTGTACGGCGGCACCTCCGCGGCCTCGCCGCAGGCGGCCGCAGCGACCGCCATCGCGAACCAGGCCAGGGCTGCCGCGGGCAAGGCCCCGATCGGCGATCTCAACAAGGCGCTCTACAGCGCGTCGTTCGACCACTCCGCGGCGTTCAACGACATCGTGCCGCAGACGTACGGGACGACGCCGAGCGGCGTGCTCGACAGCAACAGGATGTGGGCGCTCGCGGCCGACGGCTCGCTCACGCCGAACGCGGTTCCGGGATACCCGACCACGACCGGCTACGACCTGACCACCGGATGGGGTGCGCCCACGGTGCCGGGATACGTCGCACAGCTCGTCGCGCAGTGAATCCGGGATCCGGGGCCGGGCGGGCATCCTCCGTCCGGCCCCGGACCCTGCTCGGGGGAGGATCCGTGCGCAACTAGAATCGAAGGGCTATGGCTACTCCCGATCCCCGCACCACGACCGCCTCCGGATCCGACGTCCGCGTCCGGTTCTGCCCTTCGCCGACCGGCCTGCCGCACGTCGGCATGGTCCGCACCGCGCTGTACAACTGGGCGTACGCCCGGCACACCGGCGGCAAGCTCGTCTTCCGCATCGAGGACACCGACGCCGCGCGGGACAGCGAGGAGAGCTTCCGCCAGCTCGTCGACGCGCTGACCTGGCTCAAGATCGACTGGGACGAGGGCGTCGAGGTCGGCGGCCCGCACGAGCCGTACCGCCAGTCGCAGCGCGGTGACATCTACCAGGGCGTGATCGAGAAGCTCAAGGCGTCCGGCGCCGTGTACGAGAGCTACTCCACAGCGGAAGAGATCGACGCCCGCAACGAGGCGAACGGGCGCGCGAAGCAGCTCGGCTACGACAACTTCGACCGCGACCTCACCGAGGAGCAGCGTGCCGCGTTCCGCGCCGAGGGCCGGCAGCCGGCGCTGCGCCTGCGCGTGCCGGACGAGGACCTCACCTACGTCGACCTCATCCGCGGCGAGGTGACGTTCCCGGCCGGATCCTTCCCCGACTTCGTCGTCGTCCGCCCGAACGGTGCGCCGCTGTACACGCTCGTGAACCCGGTAGACGACGCGCTCATGGGCATCACGCATGTGCTGCGCGGCGAGGACCTCATGCCCTCCACCGCGCGCCAGCTCGCGCTCTACGGCGCGCTCATCGACGCAGGCGTGACCACGTTCGTGCCGCGCTTCGCGCACATGCCGCTCGTGCTGGGGGAGACCGGCAACAAGAAGCTCTCCAAGCGCGACCCGCAGGCCGACCTGTTCCTGCACCGAGACCGCGGCTTCATCCACGAGGGGCTGCTGAACTACCTCGCCCTGCTCGGCTGGTCGATCGGGCCCGACCGCGACGTCTTCTCGCTCGAGGAGTTCACCGCCGCGTTCGACATCGTGAACGTGAACCCGAACCCGGCTCGCTTCGACCAGAAGAAGGCCGAGTCGATCAACGGCGACCACATCCGCAAGCTCGAGGCGAAGGACTTCGCCGAGCGGATCCTGCCGTACCTCGCCGCTGCCGACGTGTTCGAGGGGGAGCCGACGCACGAGCAGATCGTGCTCGCGTTCCGTGCCGCTCCGCTCGTGCAGGAGCGCGTGCAGCTGCTGGGCGAGGTGCCCGGCCTGCTCGGCTTCCTCTTCTCCGACCGGGTGTCCTACGACGAGGACGCGCTCAAGGGCCTCCCGGCGAACGCCGCGCAGGTCCTGACCGCGTCCGCCGCCGCGCTCGAGCCGCTCGAAACGTTCACGACCGAGGCGATCCAGGACGCCCTTGCGGCCGCGCTGGTCGACGGCCTGGGCCTCAAGCCCCGCGTCGCCTACGGTCCGCCGCGCGTCGCTCTGACCGGCCGTCGGGTGTCCCCGCCGCTGTTCGAATCGATGGAACTGCTCGGCAAGGACGAGAGCCTGCGGCGCCTGCGTGCCCTGGCGGAGTTCCTCGGCTGATCCGTTCCGGGGTGCGCACTCTCGGGTGCCACCCCGGAACAGCGGATCCCGCCCCGCACCGGTGGTGGGAGAGCGACGGCCCCCCATCACTCAGCGAGGCCGAGGCCGTACTCCCACGCGTCGTCGGGCGCGGAGATGATCGCCGGATCCACCGCGGGCCCCGCGCCCGGGGACGACATGCTCAGGCCGTCCACGCCGAGCGCGATGCCGTAGGCGACCACGGTGGCCAGGGCCGACAAGCCGAACCACGCGAAGGTCTGTCGCGCGGCGCTCCGTGGAGGGGAGGCGGGGCTCCGCGGCGCGGGTTTGCCGTCGCGATGGTCTTGGAACCGCTCGAACAGCAGGTCCACCTGGGAGGCGGTGAGAGCGGAGAACGCCTCGACCTCCGCGACGGTGATCACGCTGCCCCGCGCAGGGCGTGGCGCTTGCTCATAGGCGGCCACGGCGGCCTCGTCCTTGCGGCGAGGGCGCCGGTGGAAGAGCGCATCAGCGAACACTCTGACCACCGCCGTCCGCCGGATCCGCGATCGGCACGAGGCGCAGGCCGCGCTCTTCGAGTTGCGCGGCGATGTGTGCGGCGTACCACTCGGGCCACTGCTGGTCGTAGACGCCGCCGAGGTCCTGCTCCTCGTGGACGCCGTGCGCCTTCGCGGCGGCGAGCAGCAGCTCGAGGATGACGGGTGTCGTGTCTGTCGTGCCCATGTTCCTGGTCCCTGTCCTTTCTGAGGTCGTGATCGTCGTGCGGCGGATCAGCGTCCCGGCAGGCGGTCGATCACCTGCTGGATGATCCACTCGTTGCCGTCCGGGTCCTCGAAGGACACGTAAGAGGAATAGCTGTGGTGCGCGGTGCTGGGGCCGTCGACCCGGTTGGCGGTGCCGGCCCAGTGGAAGACGCCGTCGGCGTCGTGCCAGATCTCGCTCACTTCGGAGCCGCCGTCGATGAGCTCCGCGCGAGCGCCGGCGAGGTCAGGGGTTACCAGGTGCAGCCCGCGCACCGAACCGGGCGCGGCATCGGTCAGCTTCTCGCCGAAGATGATCGACGCGGCTCCGGATCCCGGAGGCGTCACCTGCACGACGCGCAGGCCTCGCTCGGTCGTGAAGTCGGCGTCGAGCCGGAAGCCGAGCCGGGTGTAGAAGTCCTTGCTGCGGTCGACGTCGGAGACGGGGAGGACGACGATCTCGAGGTTGAGTTCCACGGGTGCTGCTGCCTTTCGATGGAGTAACTGGTTTGACTGGTTATGACCCTGCCAGAGTCAAGATAACCTGGCAAGCAAGTTATTTCGACTCTTCCGCCACGAAGGATCACCTGTCAGACTGGTTACATGATTCACGCCTTCCCCTGCGGCACTCCCGCGCTCGACTTCGTCGGAACGCTGCGCGCCCGTCGCAACGAACGCCCCGCCGAGAAGCTGGATGGCGACGCCGCGCTCGACGCCTGGTTCGTCGAGGCCGGCCTCGTCGACGCGGCGCCCGGATCGCAGGGAACGGACCTCGAGGAGGCGATCGCGCTGCGTGAGGCGATCTACGACCTCGTCAGCGCGCGTCGGTTGGGGGAGGAACTGCCTGCGGGCGCTCGGGAGCTCGTCAACGCCCGCGCCGCGGAGGCGCCGATCGGTGTGGGGCTGGATGCCTCGTCGCCCGGCGACGTCCGCGTGAGTCGCGCCGGCAGCATTCGTCAGGGCCTGGCGACACTCGCGCGCGAGACGGTCGAGATCGTGGGATCCGCCGATGGTGCGCTGCTGCGCGAGTGCGCGCGCCCGGAGTGCACCCAGATCTATCTGGACCGGTCGCGGGGCGGTCGCCGGGAGTGGTGCGCCATGAAGACCTGCGGGAACCGGGTGAAGGCGTCGAAGTTCCGCGCCCGGCATCGCGCCGATCACGAGGGCGGAGACCAGGCGGATGACTGAGCGACGCGCCCGGGCGTGACGGCGATCCGGTCGTTTTGCGCTTACGGTGCCCGCTCGGGTAGGCTTGACTCTCGGTGCGAGGCCCAGGTTTCGCCCTTGGGGTATGGTGTAATTGGCAACACGGCTGATTCTGGTTCAGTTGTTCTTGGTTCGAGTCCAGGTACCCCAGCCAACAGAGAAGGCCCGGAAACACTGAGGAAATCAGTGCTCCGGGCCTCTGTCGTTCCCGGCGGGGAGATCCGTCGACGATGTCTGCGAGGGGCTCAGGGGATGTAACCGCCCCAAGGCGGCTGTGCCCTGAGCGCGCGGCGTGCGCCGCGCAGATGGCGGGCCAGGGCGAGGCGCTGTGTGGGGAGCCACACGCGGGACGGGACCAGCACCACCCTCCGGTCGCGAACGAGCCACCACGCGAGCGCGTCGGACTGCGGATCGCGGACGAAGACCGGTCGGAGCATCCCCGCCGACTCGAAGGTCGCTCTCGCGTCGCGCCGCGCGTCGTCCTCGTCTTCGAGATCGTGAGCCCGCAGGAGCAGCGGGCGATCGTCGGCCTGGAGGTACTCCCAGTAGGCGCCGGACCGGTGAGGCCGTGAAACCGGATCGGGTGCAGACACCCCCTCGGTCGGGTCGACCGGGAGCATCGCAAGCAGCTGGGCCCGCCGCGCGGTGCGCATCGGATACCAGGGGTCGGCGGTGGAGAACAGCACGAGTCGCGAAACCCGCCTGAGGGGCTCTGACATGGACCGGCCTCCGTCGTCCGCTGGCGCGACCCGCCTCGCGGGCATCGCGTTCGTGCACAGCCAACCATCGTTCCCGCCCGTCCTTCCCCGCACCCCCGTCCGTGGGAGGGGGCCGAGTGGCGGATTCTGCACGATTCCGGCCGACAGAACCCTCCGATCGGAGGGCCCGCAGCGGCGTAACATGACGCGCCGGCTAAGGGTTGAGTCCGTGGCGCACGGCCCAGAGCGCGAGCTGGGTGCGATCCGTCGCGCCGGACTTGTCCAGCATGTTGCGGATGTGCCACTTGACGGTGTTCTCGCCCAGGTTCAGTCTGGCGGCGATCTGCTTGTTGCTGAGCCCTCCGGCGAGGGCCGCGACGACTTCCAGTTCTCGCTCGGTGAGCATGTCGACGAGGCGCGGTTCCGCCGCGGGTTCGGCGCCGGCTCGCGTCGTCCGCCGCGCGCGGTGCGAACCTCTGGCGTAGTCCGCGAGCAGGCGTTCGCGGACCGCGGGGGACTGGAGCGCGTTCGCGTTGACCGCCGCGCGGATCGCCGCCGGGATGTCGCCCGGATTCTTCTTGAGGAGGAAGCCGACCGCCCCGCGCTCGTAGGCGCCGTAGAGGTACTCGTCGAGATGGAAGGTCGTGAATACGATCACAGGGATCGGATCCGTCACGCCGATGCCGCTGAGGGCTTCCACCGCGTCGAGACCGTCGCCATCGGGCATGCGCAGATCCATGAGGACGACATCGGGACGCAGAGCACGGGCCAGCCCGATCGCCTGTATCCCGCCCGAGGCCTCGCCGATGACGCTGATGTCGTCGGTCGTCTCGAGCAGTGCACGGAGGCTGCGCCGGACGGAACCGACGTCGTCGACGATCAGCGTTCGGATCATGCGACGGCCTCGGGCGGGAGCGATGCCGCATATCCCGTGGCCGCGCTCTCGTCGGCCCGAAGAACAGCGCTGCCGCGGCTCGGGTGCGGCAGAAGCGCGTTCACCGACCAACCGCCGCCATGCCGGGGCCCGGTGCGCAGGCTTCCGCCGGCGGCGAGAAGCCGGTCCCGCATGCCGTCGAGACCGTAGCCGAGCGAGAGCCGTGCGGGCACGGGGATCCCCGAGCCCCTCGCCGGCGGGGCCTCGTTCGCGATCGTCAGCAGCAGGCTCGCGCCGTCCTCCTCGAGAGTCACCGACACCGCGGCGCCTGGTGCGTGTTTCCGGACGTTGTTAAGCGCCTCCTGCGTCACGCGGTAGGCGATGTGGCTGCGTACAGGACCGAGGCGCAGATCGATCTCCTCCAGGGACGGTTCGCACACGAGCACCACGGTCGCGCCGCCGATCCGGCGATGCTCGGCGACGAGCGGGCCGATCTCCGTCGCGCTGCGCTGTCCGGGCTGATGTCCCGGCTGGTGAGTGTCGGGCTGGGTGCGGTCGCCCTGGCGCATCGCACCGAGCATGCGCTCGAAGCCGAGATAGAGCTGCTCGCCTTCGTCGCGGATCTGCTCGATCAGTACGCGGTGGCGCGACTCGGTGCGGAGCGGACCGCTCTGCGCGGCTGCGGCGAGGGCGAGCACGGCCGCGAGATGCGCCGAGGACGTGTCATGCAGCTCCTGCGCGAGAGTGCGCCGCTCCGCCGCCACGGCCTCCGCGGTGCGGACGGCTTCTCCCGCCGCGGCTCGCTGCGCGAGGTCGGCGATGCGCTCGGCTCTGGCGCGCAGCTGCGCGTACCAGCCGCCCAGCACGGTGGGTGTCCCGACAGTCGCGAGAGCTCCCGCGCCGGCCGCGATCCATACTGCGGGACGCGCCCACGCTCCGGGGTGCCCGACATCGAGGAGGAGGTGCGTGACGCCGAACGTCGACATCGTCGAGAGGAGTCCGGTTCCGGCGATGAGGACCACCGTGAGTCGATGGGCTTCCGCGGCCAGCGTGAAGAGAGCCAGCATCATCCCGGGTTGGACTGCCACCGCGACCGAGCCGCCGACGAGGATCGCCGCCGTCCAGAGCACGAGCGAGGCGATGGCGCAGCTGGCGGATCGGCGCCAGAGCAGCCACATGCCCTGCACGCCCATGAGGGCGATGACGCTCACCATGCGCCAGGCGTCGGCGGGGACCGCGGAATCCAGGCCGAGCTCACGCAGCACGATCACTCCGAGCAGGTAGCAGCCGACGTTGGCGCAGACCGCGGCGGGCACGATCGTCCGGCTCAAAGCGCGGGCGACGCGCACGGTCGAGCCGTGGCGAACGGTGACGCCCTCGGACATGGCCCCTCCCTTTGGATGGTTCTCCTGCCCCTCGATGCTCCCACTGGACGCGTCGTCGAACGCGGCGGATGCGGACGGCGTGAACGCCATTCCGCGGAATCTCGCGGACAGGACCCGCCGTGGTCACCGGAAGTTCACTTCCAGGTCATCGCCTGGTTGCTGCTTTTCAGCGCTCATCCGGCTTTTCGTCCCGGTCCTGTTCGCGCAAGGATGACTGCGGCAGCGAGCCGACCGGCCCGCCGCCCGCCCGTCACGGAGACCCGATGAGCCAGCACGATCGCCGTAGCAGCACCGATGAGCGCGCCGCGCTCGCGGCCGAGATCGAGGACGAGCGCCGCATGCTGCGCGATCTCGGACTCGACGACTCCCCGGCGCCGGCCGATGCCAGGGTCGATCCCCGTCGGCCGCTCTCCACCCGCCGCGGCTGGCAGGACAACCTGTTCCGGCTCGGGTCGCACGGCGGCGGTGTCGTGGTGCTGGCGATCATGACGCTCGTCGGGCTCTTCCTCCTGATCCGCGGCTTCGGCGCGATCGAGAAGGCGGGATGGGGGTTCCTCGGCACCCAGGCCTGGGAGCCGAACTCCGGGCACTTCGGCATCGCCGCCGTGCTCTTCGGAACCGTGGTCATCGCGCTCATCGCGATCGGCGTCGCGCTCCCGCTGGCGATCGGAACGGCGACCTACATCTCGGAGTACGCGCCGCAGGGCGTGAAGCGTCTCCTGATCGGGATCGTCGATCTGATGGCCGCGATTCCCAGTGTTGTCTACGGCCTGTGGGGGATGTTCTGGCTGGAGGGGCAGATCCTGCCGGTCGCGCAGTGGATCAGCACCTACTTCGGGTGGATCCCGTTCCTCTCCGTGCCGAAGTTCGACCCGGCCGACCCGCTCGCGACGCCGACCGTCTTCACAGCGTCGGCTTTCCTGGCGGGACTCGTCGTGTCGATGATGGTTGCGCCGATCGCCGCATCGATCATGCGCGAGGTGTTCTCGCAGGCTCCGATCGGGGAGCGCGAAGGGGCGCTCGCCCTCGGCGCCTCGAAGTGGGGGATGATCCGCTCCGTCGTGTTCCCGTTCGGACTTGCCGGGATGATCGGCGGCACCATGCTCGGTCTCGGTCGTGCCCTCGGGGAGACGATCGCGGTGTACCTCGTGATCTCGCCGATCTTCGTCATCAACGGGCACGTGCTGTCCACCGGCACCAACAGCATCTCGTCGCTCATCGCCCTCCGCTACGGAGAGGCTTCCCGATTCGAGCTCTCCGCCCTGATGGCCGCAGGTCTGGTGCTGTTCCTGATCACCATGGCCGTCAACTTCATCGCCGGCTTCATCATCTCCCGTTCGCGTTCCGGCGCCGCTAGCTGAGGAAAGACACCGTGACGATAGAGACCACGCGAGAGCGCTCGCCGCGCGTGCGCAGGGCCCAGCTGGCCGGGCGGATGACCCGCACCAGAGTTCCCGGACGCGACGGGTTCCTTCAGGAGAGCACGCCGGAGACCCGGCGCGATCTCTCTTCGGTGCGCCGCGGGGATGTGCTTCGGGTCGTCGGCGCAGCGGTCGCAGCGCTCTGCGCCACATGGTGGCTGGCGACGCAGGCGGCGGCG
Source organism: Microbacterium sp. 13-71-7 (assembly GCF_002257455.1). Classification (GTDB taxonomy): domain Bacteria; phylum Actinomycetota; class Actinomycetes; order Actinomycetales; family Microbacteriaceae; genus Microbacterium. The sequence continues at coordinate 8,015 of NZ_NCKN01000036.1, read as the reverse complement.
TTCGAGGGCGCGCTGCCCTTCGTGCTCATCTCCTACGTGCTGTTCCTGGGCTTCTTCGTCGTGCTCATCAGCTTCGACGACAACCGCATCACGATCGTCGACCGAGTGTGGGCGGTCGTGATCCACTCGGCGGCGGTCGTGCTGCTGCTCGCGCTGGCTGTCGTGGTCGTCTTCACGCTGGTGCGGGGGTCATCCGCGTTCCTGCGAGCGAACTTCTGGGTGCAGGACCTCTCGCTCGCCGGTCCGCTGGATCCGCTCACGGTCGGGGGCATGGCGCATGCCGCGGTCGGGACGCTGATCATGATCGGGATCGCGCTGGTGATCGCGATCCCGTTGGGACTGCTGTGTGCGGTCTTCCTGTCGGAGTTCCCCTCGCCGTTCGCCAACATCGTGCGCACGGTGACCGAGGCGATGACGGCGCTTCCCTCGATCGTGTGCGGGCTGTTCATCTACGCGACCTACGTCCTGATGTTCGGCCTCGACAAGTCGGGCTTCGCCGCTGCGCTCGCGATCACGATCATGATCCTGCCGATCATCATCCGTTCCGCGGACGTCGTGCTCCGGCTCGTGCCCTCGACGCTCAAGGAGGCCTCGCTCGCGATGGGCGCCTCGCAGTGGAGCACGGTGTGGAACGTCGTGCTGCCGACCAGTCGTTCCGGCCTGATGACGGCGATCGTCCTCGGGACGGCCCGGGGGATCGGAGAGACGAGCCCGGTGCTGCTCACAGCCGGATACACGACGTTCTTCAACCTGAATCCGTTCTCCGGCCCGATGGTGTCGCTGCCGTTCGCGACCTTCACCCTCGTGAAGAGTCCGGAGCCGACCCAGATCGCGCGCGGCTTCGGTGCGGCGGCGGTGCTGATGACGCTCGTCTTCCTGCTGTTCCTGCTGGCCAGGGCCATCGGCGGGAAGGGAGCCGGAGTGCTGTCGCCGCGCGGACAGGCCAGGGCGCGGTCCGCCTCGGCGCGGGACGCGGCGCGATTCGCCGCCCGGGAGCGTGAGCGGATGCCGCTGCCGATCCCGGCGCCTCCCTCCGCCGGTGCGGTCGCGCAGGGGGCGGGCCGATGAGCCGCCGGTTCGGCCGGGTCCGCCTGCTCGTCGCCCTGATCGGCGTCCTCATCGCGGTCGGCGGGGGACTGCAGCTCGCCGCCCCTGCGAACGCCGCGGGGTCGGTGCATGCGCCGATCAACGGCTCCGGATCGACCTGGTCGGCCAACGCCCTGCAGCAGTGGATCCGCAACGTCTTCGCGAACTACCAGTGGAAGATCACCTACTCCGAGTCGGGATCCACCCAGGGCCGCAACGACTTCGCGAACGGCACCTCGGACTTCGGCGTCAGCGAGATCCCCTACGCGATCGGGAACAGCAACGAGGGCGACACCAGACCCAACCGCGGCTTCGCGTACATGCCGATCGTGGCCGGAGGCACGTCGTTCATGTACAACCTTCAGATCGCGGGACGCCGCGTCACCAACCTCCGTCTATCCGGAGAGGTGCTCGCGAAGATCTTCACCGGGGTCATCGGCACCTGGAACGACCCGGCGATCGCCGCCGACAACCCGGCGCTGGCGCTTCCGGCGATCCCGATCGTGCCCGTGGTGCGCTCCGACGGATCGGGCGCCACAGCGCAATTCACGATCTGGATGCGCCAGGAGCAGTCCGCTCTGTGGGACGCGTACTGCGCGAAGGTGGGTCGCCCGGTCATCGGCGACCACTGCGGTGTGACGAGCAACTACCCGGTGCAGGCAGGCGGTGGCTTCGTGGCACGCGCGGGGTCGAACGGCGTCGCCGGCTACGTGGCCCAGCCGCAGTCCGCCGGGGCGATCACCTTCGTGGAGTACTCATACGCGCTCAACAGCGGCTTCCCCGTGGTGAAGATGCTGAACAACTCCGGCTACTACTCCGAGCCGACGGCGCCGAACGTGGCGGTCGCGCTGCTGCGTGCGCACATCAACGAGGACGCGGGCTCGCCGGACTACCTGACACAGGACCTGCGTGACGTCTACGGCGACGGCGACCCCCGCACGTACCCGCTCTCCAGCTACAGCTACATCATCCTGCCCACGGATCTGAGCAGCAACTTCACCGAGGACAAGGGCATGACCCTCGCCGACTTCGGTGCATATTTCCTCTGCGAGGGGCAGCAGCAAGCCGACGTGCTCGGCTATTCGCCCCTCCCGATCAACCTGGTGCAGGCGGGGCAATCCCAGATCAAGAAGATCCCCGGGGGCAATCCGCAGATCAAGGGCATCAACGACTGCAACAACCCGACCTTCACACCGGACGGATCGAACCGGCTGGCGAACGAGGCGCCGCTGCCTCCGGACTGCGATCGGCAGGGGCCGAGCCAGTGCCTCACCGGGACCGGAGGAGCCAAGGGCACCGACACCGCGCCTTCGGCGAACGATCCGGCAGCCGCCGCGGAGACCAACGGCGCAGGACCCGCGACGACCGGGGCCGGACCGGCCGGGAGTGCCGGGACCGCTGGATCTTCGGGGCAGGATCCGGGTGCGGTCGATGCCGGGAAGGCGCCGACCGTGCTCACCGCCACGCCGCAGGTGCTCGCGGCGACCGGCGCCGGTCCGGTGCCCGCGATCGCGGCTCTCGGCGGAGGGGGAGGACTCGCGCTCGCCGCGGTGCTGCCGCCGCTGCTGACCCGTCGGCGCCGGCGCCCGGGCGGGCCGTCACACATCCGTGCCGAGGCGCACGGGCTCGGAGGAGGACGATGATGTCGGCACGAGCGGGGAACCGCGAGACGGATGCGCGCCGGGGGGCACGCCGCAACAGGATCCGCCGTCTCGCAGGCCGGGGGATCGCCCTGGCATCGCTGGCAGCGGTGGTCGGCGCGATGCTCGGTCTCGGCGGGATCGCCGGATTCGGTGTCGCGCCGGCCGTCGCAGAGGACGGTGCCGGGGCGACCGCATCCGCGGTGACGGTGAAGTGGGCGGGCGGCAACGACACCGCCGTGCAGCGGTTCCAGCCGGATCACGCCGCGCTCACCAGCGACGGCAACGGCACCGACAACGGCTCGGGGCACTGGGACGACTTCAAGGACCTCGAGGTCACCGTGTCGAAGACCGCCGACCTCCGGGAGGAGGCCGTCGTCGTGAGCGCCAAGGGCATGGGGACCTCGAACCTGCCGACGAACGGCGTCGCCTCGAACTTCCTCCAGCTGATGCAGTGCTGGGGCCCGGATCCGAGCGCCGCGGACTTCAACCAGACCTGCCAGTACGGGGCGTACAGCGGCGCGGCGTCGTCCTCGGGAACGGTCCTTGGATCAGCGCTCGGGACGTCCGTGGTCAGCAGGGCGGGGGAGAACCTCTTCTCCGATCCGAGCCGGTTCCTCGCGGTCACCGGGGACGCCAGCGTCCAGACGACGGTGACGGGCTCCGGATCGACGCCTGTCACGATCACGACGGACGGGACGGCGCGCTTCTTCGGCCCGAGCACAAGCAACGAGCAGCCCTTCGTCGCGATCGGATCCGATGGCACCGCGCGCACGGGTTTCGAGGTCCAGTCGGCGCTGAGCCAGCCCTACCTCGGCTGCGGGAAGGCGGCCGACCTCAAGGGCGCGGGCGAGCGGTGCTGGCTCGTCGTCGTCCCGCGCGGGACGCACTCCAACGCCCTGGCGGCCGACAAGCCCTGCACCACCGGCGGGGCCTTCTACCCCGTGCCATGGGGGAAGCAGGGCTGGAACGGCGTTCAGAGCGGCTCGCCGGTCGACCCGGCGTGCGCGGCCTGGCAGGACCGGATCGTCGTCCCGCTGGACTTCGCCAGCACCGCGCCGTCGTGCCCGCCCGGCGCAATGGAACGTCGCGTCTCCGGCACCGAGCTGCTCGCCACCGCATTCAGCTCCTGGCAGGGGGCACTCTGCGGCTCCGGGACCGGTGCCCTGAGCTTCAACACGAACTCGGGCGATCTCAATCGCGCGCAGCTGCTCACCGGGCAGTCCTCGATGGTCGTCGTCGGTCGACCGCTGACGCCCGGCACGATCGGCCTCGCCGATCCCGCGCTGCTGAACAGTGCGACCCTGCGTTACGCCCCGGTGGCGAACACCGCTCTCGCCATCGCGTTCCGATGGCAGTCGGCCGCCGACAAGCCGGCGACCAGCCGCGAGATGAAGCTGACCCCGCGTCTGCTCGCGAAGGTCATGACGATGTCGTACAAGTTCGAAGTCCCCGCATATCAGTACAGCTTCCCGGAGAACGTCGACCAGTACTGGCCGAACCGTCCGCTCTCGATGTGCGATGACCCGGAATGGGTCGCCCTCGGCAACCCTGCGTCGGGGAGCCCGGGCGAATGCCGGGGACTGTTCCTCGTCGTCGGGCCGCAATCCGACGACGTGACGGCGCTGCTCTGGCAGTATCTGCGATCCGATGCCGACGCCGCCGCCTTCCTGCGCGGCGAGCCCGATCCGTGGGGAAACACGATAAATCCGTACTACCTCCCGGCAAGCAACCCTCAGGCACGGGACGGCGGACTGCGCGACATCGACCTGGCGACCCAGCCGATGGATCGGTTCCTCCGCGCCGATCGGACGGTGGCTCCGGACTACACACTGCGCGGCGAGCTCGTCGAGCAGACCGGCGGCGAGACATACGACGCCGTCAGCCAGATCCCGTTCTCCGAGAGCTTCGCGGGGAACACCAGCCGGATCTTCCGCGGCGACACCAAGCGGATCGACTCCTGGAGCACCAACAGGGTCACGGGAGGGCAGGTCGTCCCCGGGTGGGTCACCGTGGATCCGGGGAGCGGGCGTTTCGGCTATCGCGCGTTCGGTCCCGCCGATCTCGGCGCCGCCCATCGGTACGGACTCGCCCTCGCAAGTCTGGGTGCCCCGCGGGCGGAGCGGACGGACGAGTCGACGGTCGTGAGCGCACGCAACTTCGTCGCCCCGACGGCGGCGTCGATGGCCGCCGCTCTCGCCGCCCAGCACACCGATCCGGCGACCGGAACGGCGACGGCCGACTTCGGGGCGTTCCCCGAGGACGGCTACCCGCTCACGACCACCCTCTATGCGGCGGTCGACGTCACCCAGGCCAAGCTGGACGAGGCGGCGCGGTCGTCCTACGCGGGGTTCCTCGACTATGCGGCCGGTGCAGGGCAGGTCCCCGGGACGGCGCCCGGGCAGCTCCCGGACAGTTACGTCCCGCTGAGCGACAGCCAGCGCCAGCAGGCGTCCGCGGTGGCCGAGCAGCTGCGGCACCCGCCGACGAAGGACGGCACCGGCGGCCAGGCGGCTGCGGCGCCTGCTGCAGCCCGCCCGGCGGGCGCAGCGTCGGCCGCAGCGGCTCCCGCGGCGAACACGCCAGCCACCCGCACCGGCGTCACCGCAACCGGCGTCACGCCCGCCATGAACACCGACGCGGTGTCGGCGGCGAGCCAGACCGCGCTCGGCGGGACGCTCGTGGCCGGCATCGCCGGCCTCGTGGCCAGCCCCTTCCTGCTCCGGCGGCGGGGGATCGGATGAACCGCGCGCGCACCGTCGCGCTCAGCGCGGCGCACAGGCTTTCCACCCGGAACGTGTTCCCCGCCGGGATGGGAACGGCCCTCCTCCGTGGAGCGGAAGAGGGCCGGTGCCCACAAGGGGCAAGGGTAACGAGGGGCAACAGTAACCGAAAGGTTAAGCACATGTCAACCAAGAACACCTGGCGTCTCGGCGCGCTCGCGGCTCTTGTCGCCGGCGCGGTGGCGTTCGGCGCGGCCGCTCCGGCGCTCGCCGACCCGAGCGGCACCCCGGCCGGCGGCCCGACCACGCGTCCGCTCGCGGGCGTCGGTTCGGACACCACGCAGGACGTCAACAACGGTCTCTCGGAGGTCGTCAAGATCGGTGGCGCCAAGGTCCTCGCGTCCTACGACGCGACGGGCACCGCGACGATCAACCCGCGCACCGGTGGCGCGACCTTCTCGCGTCCCGACGGCTCGGGCGCCGGTGTGAACGCGCTCAAGGCGGCGAAGGCCGGCACTGCGTACAACGGTGTGGTCCTCGGCAACAACGACCTCCAGTTCGCGCGCTCGTCGAGCGGCTCGACCTGGGTGTCGGGCGGCGCCTACGCCTACGTCCCGCTCGCGCTCGACGCCGTGTCCTTCGCGAAGGCGCCGACGACCTCGGTCCCGGCGAACCTCACGAAGGCCGACCTGACCGCGATCTACTCCGCGAACGACAACACGAACGTCACCCTGAGCGTCGGCACGTTCAAGGTGGGCAAGCAGACCACCGCCGGCGCCCAGATCGTGCCGTTCCTGCCGCAGGCGAACTCCGGGACCCGCAAGTTCTGGCTGAGCGAGCTCGGCATCACGACGGTCGGCAGTGCGGTCGCGGACAACTACACCAAGGCCGGCGCGTCGGTCAGCGTGCAGGAGCACGACGGCAGCGTCCTCGCGGACGTCCCCAACGCGATCGCGCCGTTCTCGATCGCGCAGTGGGTCGGTCAGAACAACAGCGGATCCCTCGCGTCGCAGTACGGTGTGACGGTCGTCGACCGTCGGCACGGTGCCGTCCTCGGCAGCGTGAACGGCACTGCACCGACCGTCTCGAACGTGCTGAACACGGCGTTCCCGATCTCGCGTCCGGTCTTCACCGTCGTCAAGGCGGCCGATCTGACCGCGGGCTCGCCGCTGGCGACCGTGTTCCAGGGCGCGACCGGTCTCGCGTACACCGCGAAGAACCCCACCACCGGCAAGAAGACCATCACGGACTTCGGCTTCGGTGACATCACGAGCGGCGCCGTCGTGAACGGCGTCACCTACACCGCGGGCGACGTCACCTCGTTCCGCGCCAACTGAATGAACCCGGGCGTGGACGACTCCGGCCGTCCACGCCCGGACCCCGCTCTTCCCGACCGCCTCCCGACCCGAACCTCTATCCCAGGGAACACAACCTCCATGAAGACTGCACGTCTCACCCTCGCCGCCTTCGGCGTCGTGCCCCTGCTGGTGCTCGGGCTCGCCGCTCCCGCACAGGCCGCCGGCGCGCCCTCCTACGACCCCGGCGTCGACAACAGCGCGTTCCCCTACCGGCTCGACCCGGCCAACGACATCGACGGGGGACAATACGCCTTCACCACTGAACCGCTGGCGAACACCGGCGAATGGGGCAGCACGGCGATGCAGGCGGCTCCCGACGTCAGCATCGACCGCGGCTGCCCGGAGGGGTACCGCTCCTCGTCCCGAACCTTCATCGTGGCGGCGTCCGGTGCGACGACCGGACTGAAGATGCGTCAGCCCAACCCGGACGCTCCGGCGTGGGGGTTCGAGGGAAATCCCATCTACTTGCCGGAGTTCCCACTCGGTACCTGGCAGAACCTGACGCCGGAGACCAACCCGAGCGGTACGAACGCCCTCGTCATCACCTGCGACCCTCCGGCAGGGACGGCAGGAGCCCCGACGGCGACGTCCCCGATCGGCAACGCGAAGTACTTCTTCGGCTTCATCAAGGGCAGCTGGGAGCAGAACAGGTGGGACTTCGTCCCGCGGACCGCTCCGAAGAGCGACACCACGACCGTCCTGGCCGTGGGGTCGGTCAAAGCCACCTCGCTGACCCTCACCGCCACGGTCGCACCGGCCGCGGCCACCGGGACGGTGCAGTTCACGCAGGGCGGCGTCAATGTCGGGTCCGCGGTCGAGGTCGCGAACGGCGTGGCATCGCTCGCCGTCTCCGGGCTCGCCCCCGACACCGCCTACTCCTTCCGCGCGAGCTATGCCGGAGACTCCGCCCACAACGGGTCGGAAGCCTCCGCCGACGTCACGACGCCACCAGACGGCGGAACCCCCACCCCGGGTCATTCCTCGAGCACCGAGATCAGCGTGGGCGTGCCGGAGGCGACCGACACCGCCCCGACGGGGCTCAGTATCTCGTTCAAGCCGCAGCCGCTCGCGCTGAGCAGCACTGACAAGCGCGTGAAGGGATCCGTCTGGATCGCCGGCGGTGCGCTGGGCACGGTCACCGTGAACGACGACAGGCGCAGCGCCGCCAAAGGCTGGACACTCAATGGCAAGATCTCCGATCTGACGAG
>NZ_NCKN01000035.1 GCF_002257455.1 Microbacterium sp. 13-71-7 | reverse complement strand
GTCCGGAGGTGCCGCCGGAGAAGCGCCCGTCGGTGATCAGCGCGCACGCCTTGCCGAGGCCGCGGCCCTTCAGGAACGACGTCGGGTACAGCATCTCCTGCATGCCGGGGCCGCCCTTGGGACCCTCGTAGCGGATGACGACGACGTCGCCCTCCTTCACCTGCTTGTTGAGGATCTTCTCGACCGCCTCGTCCTGCGACTCGCACACCACGGCGGGGCCGGAGAAGGTCCAGATCGACTCGTCCACGCCCGCGGTCTTCACGACGGCGCCGTTCTCGGCGATGTTGCCGTGCAGCACGCCGAGGCCGCCGTCCTTCGAGTAGGCGTGCGCGACGTCGCGGATGCAGCCGCCCTCGGCGTCGGTGTCGAGCGAGGCCCAGCGCTCCGACTGCGAGAACGCGGTCGACGAGCGGCGCCCGCCGGGAGCCGCGTGCCACAGGTCCTGCGACACCTCCGAGGCGGATCCGCCGCGGATGTCCCACTCGTCCAGCCACTCGCCGAGCGTCGCCGCGTGCACGGTGTGCACCTGGTCGTCGAGCAGTCCGCCGCGGCGCAGCTCGCCGAGGAGGGCCGGGATGCCGCCGGCGCGGTGCACGTCCTCCATGTAGTAGGTCTTGCCTCCCGCGGAGTTCGGCGCGACCTTCGCCAGGCACGGCACGCGGCGCGAGATCGCGTCGATCTCGGCGAGCCCGAAGTCGACCCCGGCCTCATGCGCGGCGGCGAGCAGGTGCAGGATCGTGTTCGTGGATCCGCCCATCGCGATGTCGAGCGCCATCGCATTGCCGAACGCGGCCTCGGTGGCGATGCTCTTCGGCAGCACGCTCTCGTCGTCGCCCTCGTAGTAGCGCTGGGCGATGTCGACGACGAGGGATCCGGCCTTCTCGTACAGCGCACGGCGGGCGGTGTGCGTCGCGAGCACCGAACCGTTGCCGGGCAGGGAGAGGCCGATCGCCTCGGTGAGGCAGTTCATCGAGTTCGCGGTGAACATGCCGGAGCAGGATCCGCAGGTCGGGCAGGCCGACTCCTCGATGCGCAGGATGTCGGCGTCCGAGATCTTCTCGTTCACCGCGTCGCTGATCGCGTCGACGAGGTCGAGGGAGCGCACGGTGCCGTCCACGAGCGTGGCGCGACCGGCCTCCATCGGACCGCCGGAGACGAACACGGTCGGGATGTTCAGGCGCAGGGCCGCGAGCAGCATGCCCGGGGTGATCTTGTCGCAGTTCGAGATGCAGACCAGGGCGTCCGCGCAGTGCGCGTTGACCATGTACTCGACGGAGTCGGCGATGAGGTCGCGCGACGGCAGCGAGTAGAGCATGCCGCCGTGGCCCATCGCGATGCCGTCGTCGACCGCGATCGTGTTGAACTCGCGCGGGATCCCGCCGGCCTCGGAGATCGCCTCCGACACGATGCGTCCGACCGGGGCGAGGTGCGTGTGGCCGGGGACGAACTCTGTGAAGGAGTTCGCGACGGCGATGATCGGCTTGCGGCCGAGATCCTTGCCGTCGACGCCGGCGGCGCGGAAGAGGGCGCGGGCGCCGGCCATGTTGCGTCCGTGGGTGACCGTGCGAGAGCGATAAGCGACCATGGTGACCATTGTGGACCTGCCGGGTGCTTCTGCCGAGCCCGCCCGCGAGGAGGGTTTGTACTAGTACTCGGAGTACTGTTTCATCATGGACTGTCGCGCGAAGCGGAAAGGCGATCCGGATCCGATGGAGTCTGGATCGTTCCCGTCGCAAAGGATGCCGCTATGCGGTGTTCAGAGCGGCATCTTCTGCGACGGGAACGACCGACCGGCAGCGCTTGCATGGGAGCGACGGTCATGATCCGTCCGCGCACGCCCCGCCGGGAGCAGCTGGGGGAGTTCCTCGCCTCGCGCCGCCGGGCCGCGAGCCGCTCCGCGCTGGGTCTGCCGCAGGCGTCCCGCCGCGGCGACACCGGTCTCAGCCGCGAGGAGGTCGCGGCGCTCGCCGGCGTCAGCGCGAGCTGGTTCACCTGGCTCGAGCAGGGGCGGGACATCGGCGTCTCCCGCCAGGTGCTGGGCGCGGTCGCGCGCGTGCTGCAGCTGAGCCCGGCCGAGTTCGACTACGTGGTGCGGCTCGCGGGGCCCGCGGAGGAGGGGCCGGCGGAAGAGGCGGAGCGGATCCCGGACCATCTGCAGCGGCTCGTCGACGCGCTGGACTTCCCTGCGTTCGTCGTGGCGAGCGACTGGGCGATCGTCGGCTGGAACGCCCCCTACGCGCACCTCTACGAACCGATCGCCACCGTGGATCCCGCGGATCGCAATCTGCTCTGGCTGATCTACACGGATGCGCGCCTGCGCCGCATGCTGCCGGACTGGGACCAGGAGAGCCGGCGCTTTCTGGCCGAGTTCCGTGCGGAGTCGGGGGTGCGGCTCAGCTCGGATCGTCATCGCGCGCTGATCGAGCGGCTGCTCGAGGTCAGCGACGACTTCCGGATCCAGTGGGCCGAGCATGCGGTCGAGCGCTTCGCCTCCCGGCAGCGGGTGTTCGAGCACCCGAAGGACGGTCGGCGCGTGTTCGAGCACCACAGTCTCGTGCCGGCGGACGCCCCCGGGCTGACCGTGGTCATGTACGTGCCGGCCTGAGAGCGCGGTGACCCCGCTCGGGCTCAGCCGTCGGGGGAGGTCACCGTTCCAGGTGCAGCACCGTCGTGACGTTGATCCGGTGCGAGGAGAGGACCCGGTAGCCGAGCGATTCCAGGTGCCGGACGTCGGGGGAGCGCTCCGGGTCGGGGCCGCGCTCGACCGCCCAGACGTCGGGGGTGAGGTCGGCCGTCGTGAGCGCGTCGTTCGGGCGGGTGCGGTCCCACAGGCCGGGCTGGGTCCGGAACGGGGCGATCAGGGCGGGGTCGCCCAGCCCCGAGACCTCGGCGGGATGGATCGCGGCGAGGAGGCGGGGCTTCTCCGAATCCCTCGGGCGATCGTCGTACACGACCGCGTCGCCCCGCGCGGCGTGCGCGTGGAGGTAGCCGGCGGCCTCGCGCCAGTCGCTGCCGTCCTTGGCGTACGGTCCGCGCAGCACGAGGAGGTTCGGGACGAACGCGGCGAGGAGGACGGCGAGCAGGATCGCGCTCGTGGTCGTGGCGGCGAGTGTAGTGCGGCGGGCGATCCAGCCGGCCCCCGTCAGGACGCCCATCGCCACGAGGATCGCGGCCGCCGGAGTGCAGAACGACAGGTAGCGCACGGTGTACATGGGGGCGATGAGCACGCTCCCGAGGAGCACGGCCGCGGTCGGGAGCGCGAGCCAGAGCAGGGTCAGCGTGCTCAGCCGGAACTCGCCGGGGCTCCGCCCGCGCGCCCGGAAGGCGGCGATCGCGCCGATCGCGATGAGCGCGAGGCACGGCCACGCGGTCACGGGGTCGAACCACTGCAGCGCGAGCACGTTCAGGGGCGTGTTGTAGTCGCGGTAGGCGAGGAAGCCGATCTGGTTCCGCTGCGCGGCCGCGACCAGCACGATCGGCACGGCCAGCAGGACGCCGGATCCGGCTGCCGCCAGCCATCGCCAGAGGGTCCGGCGATGGAAGAGCAGCACGAAGACCCCGTGCACCACGAGCAGCAGCGCGAGATAGAGGAAGACGTAGATCGCCGCGGCTGCCCCCGCGGCGTAGGCGGCCCAGAGCCACCATGAGCGACGGCGCTCCAGCAGTGCGAGCAGGAGCACCGTGAGCCAGACGGCGATCGCGGATCCGATCGCGTAGGAGCGACCCTCCGCCGCCATGACCGCGGTGCGCGGCAGCAGTGCCGCGACGAGCCCTGCGGCCAGTGCGAGCCTGTGTCCGCCGAGGCGTCCGGCGAGCACGGCGGTTCCCGCGGCCAGGAGTCCTGCGGCGATCGCGCTCGGCAGCCGCACCGAGAACTCGCTCGCGCCGAAGAGGTCGATCCAGACGTGCAGGAAGGCGTAATAGGCGCCGTGCACGCCGTCGACGGTCTGCAGCATGCGCCACAGCTCCGGCCAGGTGCGCGACGCAGACATGATGCTCGCCGCCTCGTCGCCCCAGAACGAGGGGACCCAGGATCCGGCCACCCCCGCGAGCAGGCCGACGACGCCGGCGATCGCGGCGACGCGTCGAAGCCGCGCCCGATCGGTCGTCGTCCGCACGGATCGATCCTGCCGCCCAGGCCTGTGCGGAAGCCGTGCGCCCGCCGGGCCGTGCGCTCCTGTGGACCCCCGCGCTCCTGTGGACCCCCTGCTCCCGACGCAACCCGTTCCCGCCGCAACTCGTTCCCGTCGCAAGAAGTGTCGCTGAGAAGGCGGGAAAGCGGCGGTCTCTGCGACGGGAGCATTCGGATCCGGCATTCCCTGCGACGGGAGCCTGCGGATGCGCCGACCCCCCGCGCCGGGGGCCATTCGCCGAGGCGGGGCTGGGCACGCCCTACACAGAGCGCACCGTCCCCCTGTTCCCGTCGCAAGAACTGTCGCTGAGAAGGCGGGAAAGCGGCAGTTTCCGCGACGGGAGCGATCAGGATCCGGCGTTCCCCGCGACGGGAGCGATCAGGATCCGGCGCGTGGGCCGTAACCCAGACGGCGCTGCAGCTGCCTGGCCGTCTCCGCCACGGCGTCCACGATCGCGGATTCGTCGACCGAGGCCTCCTCGCCCCAGGTCACGGCGACGGCGGCGACGGGCCAGTCGACGTGGTCGCGGACCGCGATGCCCACCGAACGGAAGCCCGCGGTGACCTCGCCATCCTCGCGCGCGACGCCCTCGCGGCGCACCTCGCGCAGCAGCTCGTTCAGCTCTCGGGGACGGGAGGGGCCGCCGCCGGTGCGCTGGGCGAACGCGGCGGCGTCGGGGTACAGCGCTCGCACCTGCTCGCGGGGGAGAGCTGCGAGCATGGCCCGGCCCGTCGCGGTGAGGTGCGCGGGCAGGCGCACGCCCACGTCGGTGATGAGGGCGGGGCGGCGCAGGGCGCGCTCCTCGACGATGTAGAGCACGTCGCGGCCGGTCATCACGGCGAGGTGGGCGCTCTCGCCCAGCCGGTCGGCGAGCCCGGCCAGCAGCGGGCGGCCGAGCCGGGCCAGCGGCTCCTGCCTGGCGTATCCGCCGGCGAGCTCGAAGGCGCTCGTGCCGAGACCCCAGCGGCGCTCCTGCGGCAGGTGCACCACGAAGCCGTGCGCCTCCAGCGTCGCGAGCAGGTGGTAGACCGTGGAACGGGGGATGTCGAGCTCGCGGGCCAGGGCGGAGGCCGCGACCGGCCCCGCTCGCCGGGCCAGGAACCGCAGGATCCGCAGGGTGTGCTCGGCCGCGGGCACCTGAGGCCGGTCGTCGCGGGTGCTCGTCGGCGAGCCCGTCCCGGCGCCGTGGTCCGTGCGATCGGCGTTCACGGTCCCAGGATCCCATGCTCGCGTCGCGCCGTGACGCCGTCGCCCGCCGCGGGCGCCAGCACGGCGCGGCAGGCGAGATGCATCGCGAGACGGGTCTCCGGATCCGTCAGATCGACGCCGAGGAGCTCCTGCACCCGCCGGATCCGCACCGCGACCGTGTTGCGATGCAGGTTCAGCGCCTCCGCGGTCGCGACCAGGCTCGACTCCTGGTCGAGATAGGCGGAGAGCGTGCGCAGCAGGTCCCCTGTCGCGCCCTGCAGCGGCGCGAGGAGCGATTCGGCCGCCGGCACGAACGTGTCGTTGCCCGTCCAGGCCAGCAGCAGCTGTTCGAGCCCGAGACTGTCGACGCGGACGAACCAGCCCGTCGCCGAGCGCGACGCCGCGATCCTCGCCGCGTCCGCGGCCTCGTCCAGCGTCGCCGCGAGCCCGGCGGCACCGCGCTGCAGCGATCCCACGCCCGTCGCGATCGCGAAGGAGCGCCCCACCTCGCGGTGCAGGGCGCGCAACCCGCGCGCCAGCCGTTCCACGGTCGCGGGGTCCGGCGCCTCGGAGAACGCGAGCCACCCGCTCAGTCCGCGGCCGGCGGTGGTGACGTGCGCCTCCGCCGCGATCCCGCCGAGCGCCGTGCGCACCGCGCGGAGCAGCGGCAGCGGATCCAGCCGGCCCCGCCCGACCATCCGGAAGCCGAGATGATGCCCGGTCGTGCGCCAGCCCCGCTCGCCCATGCGGCGCTCGATGTCGTCGTCGGCGAGGCCCCGCGCGTCGACGAAGTCGCGGAGCAGGGCGGATGAGGCCGAGACGTCGTTCACCTCCGCGACCTCGTCGATGAGGATCCGTGCCGCGACGGCCGGCATCGCGACCTCGGCCGCGACCGAGAGCGCGGCGAGCTGGCTCTCGCTCAGCCCTTCGCCGAAGACGACCAGGCGCAGACCCGGCCGGCTCGGGCTGTCCACGCGCACGGAGGCCGCGGTGCGGCTGCCCGCACGGGCGATGTCGATCCAGGGGCGGAAGTCGATCGCCGCATGCAGGGCGGGATCGAGTTCTCCGCCCGAGGCGTGCAGCACGTCCGTCCCGTCCACGAGGGCGAGCGGATGGCCGAGCGTGGCGGAGACCTGGCGCAGCAGATCCGGCAGGTCCCGGGCCGGATACTCGAAGGAGCGCGCCACCTTGCGCACGTGCGAGAGCGTGAGCGCGTCCTGCGCCTGCACCAGCATCCAGCACGCCTGGGCGAGCACGATCGGGCGCTCCACGTCGAGCAGGCAGATCCCCAGCCGGTCCGCGAGCCGCTGCGCGCCGGGGTCGAACCCGGCGGCGCCCGGCACCGCGACGCCCCGGAAGCCGCGCTCGCGGATCCGGCGCAGCATCGCGTCCTGCTGCCAGGGCGTCTCCGGCGCGGCGTCGAGCAGCACCGCCAGGCCTCCATCGGGCAGCGCAGGGAGGTCCGCCTCCGCCGACTCGACGGCGACCGCGTCCCACGCGGCGTCCTCCGGGCCGGCGATCCGCCGCAGGCCCCCGTTCTCGGGGTGCGCGCGGAGCCCGGCGAGCGACAGCCGCGCGGTCATGCGGCGTCCAGCTCGGCCAGGCCGTACGTCGACGGCAGCACGCGGCGCAGGCGCTCCGGCCGCTCCAGCCACCAGTCCGGCGCCGGCAGCGAGAGCACGACCACGCGCCGTCCCGGGCCGAGGTCGGTGACCTGCAGGATCTCGCGCGACGCGGCGTCGAGCACGACGATGATCGCCGGCGCGGAGGCGAGCAGCGCGCCGTCGCTGAGCACGGCCAGGGCCTCCGATCGCGTCACCACGCGGTCGACCGCGCCGCCGGGGCCGGTGATCTCGACGGACTGCACGTGCGGATCGGCGTGGTGCGGCGAGATCCGGTCGATCCGCCCCTCCGTCAGCAGACGCGCCCCGAGCGTCGCCGCGAGCTCGGCCGGGGGCGTGAAGCGGGCCGCGAGGAAGGCCCGGCCCAGCGCGAGCGCGCGGCGCTGATGTCCGGGCATCGCGTGCTCGCGAAGATCGCCCACGGTGAAGCCTGCGAGCACGGCCGCGCCGCTCCCTCCCGCCTGGATGATGGCCGAGCGGACGATGCGCTCCGCGTCCACGGCGCGGTCCGTCTCGACGAGGGCGACGCCGCCGGCACCGCTCTCGCACGTGAACACGAGGCCCGGCACCCGGTCGACGAAGAGCGACATCTGGTCGAGCTCCGGCACGGCGCGGCCCGT
The DNA here is from genome assembly GCF_002257455.1 of Microbacterium sp. 13-71-7. GTDB lineage: Bacteria > Actinomycetota > Actinomycetes > Actinomycetales > Microbacteriaceae > Microbacterium. The sequence continues at coordinate 16,374 of NZ_NCKN01000035.1, read as the reverse complement.
GCAGTCGGCGTCCACGATCGTGCGCTCGCCGGAGAACAGGAACGGGACGAGGCTGTTCAGGCCCCCGCCCTCGATCGAGCAGACGGCGGGGATCCGCGTCCCCAGCCAGCGCTCCGCCGCGGCCACGAGACGTCCGAACGGCGCGAGCCCCGGCATGCGCTCGCCGAGCAGGATCGTGGACCCCACGAACGCGGCGCCGAAGCAGGGGGTCGAGGGATCCAGCTCGTCCACGTCCACCAGCGGACGCAGGCCGGAGTCGTCGGCGGCGAGCATGAGTTCGAGCATGGTGGTCGTCCCGCCGCCGCCCGAGCCGAGCAGCGCGCAGCCCAGCGCGAGCGCGGTCACGTCTCCGGGTCGCAGTCGCCACGCCATCGTCCCAGACTAGAGGCCCCCGGCTTGTCCGCCGAGGCCCCCTCGCACCACCCGCACCCCCCGTCAGGTGCGTTGCCACGGAGGGGTCTGGACGCGCCGAGGGGGCCTCGGCGTGCCGAGTGCGGGGAGGGCCGGCTCAGGCGCCGAGCCCCTCGACCGGGCGGAACGGCTCGGCGAGACCGAAGGCTGAGGGGCCGAAGGCCGCGAGGGCGGCCTCGGTGCGCATCATGTCCGGCGTCGAGATGCCGAGCACGCGCACGCGCTGGCCGTACCGCAGTCCCTCGGTCGTGATCGGCTCTGCGGTCTCGTGGTCCACGACGCAGATGAGATCCGGCACGATCGCGACGACCTCGCCTCCGCGCCGCGCGATGAGGTTCTCGTTCTGGAAGAGGATCTCGAACGCCCCTTCGCCCTCGAGCGGCGCGATCTCGGCGCGGCCCTTCGCGAATCCCTCGGTGGTGCGGCGCTCGACGTCGACGACCTTGCCCACCATGAGCTCGCGCACATGGGAGTACAGCGTGCGGGAGAGCGTGTCGGCGATCGCGTCGAAGGGGGAGCGGTGCTGCTCGCGGGCCTCGCGGATCGCACGGCCGAGGGCGAGCGCCATCGAGATCGTGCGGGGGACCGCGGTGCGGCGCACGTCGGCACCGGACATCGCGTACTCGGCGATGTGTCCCACGCCGCCCAGGCGGATGGTGATCGCGCGGGCGAGCCACTCCATCTGGCGGTCGTCGTCGCCGGTGTCGATGACGACGGTCTCGCCGCGCTCGCCGGCGAGGGCGAGGGGTGAGCCGTGCACGCCGTACACCGCGAACGTCTCCATGGACAGCTCGGGGAAGGCGCGTCCCATGCCGTCCGCGTCGACCACGGGGAGCCCGGTCTCGGCCGCGACGACGAGCGGGATCATCGAGTTGATCCCCCCGCACTCGATCGGCATGGTGGCGTCGGCCGTGCGGCCCAGGTGCGCCTCGAGCGCCCGGAGTGCGAGCGTGGGCTCGGTGCCGGCCGGGATCTTCTCGACCATCACTGTCGGCGCGCCCATCTGCGCCGTCGGGATCACGAAGAGGTCGTCCGGAAGCTCCTCCGGATCCAGGATCGTGATCGCGCCGTCGCCGAGCACCCGTTCGACGAGCTTGCTGCCGATGTAGGGGTCGCCGCCGCCGCCCGTGCCGAGCAGCGTGGCGCCGCGGGCGAGATCGGGGAGGTCCGCCGCCGTGAGCAGCCAGCTCATCGCGCCTCGATCCGCTCGCGCGGCGCCTCGTGCGCCGGCTCCGCTCCGCTCGGTGCGGCCCCGTCCGAGACGGACCCGTCGAAGCGGTGGGCCGGCATGTCGTAGCCGAAGTAGCCGGGACCGACCATCGCGAGCGCCTCGGCGGAGTGCCAGCGCTCGTCGGCCGGGGCCGCGAGCACGCGCACGCGCTGGCCGTAGCGGAGGGCCTCGGTCGTGATGGGCTCCCCGGACTCGCCCTCGACGACCATGATGAGGTCCGGCGTGGTCGCGAGGATCCGCCCGTCCGCCTCGGCGACGAGGTGCTCGTTCTGGAACTGCAGGGTGAGCGCGGCGCCGCCCTCGCCCTCGATGCGGGCGCGACCTCGGGCGAACCCGGTCGTCGTGGCGCGCTGCACGTCGACGACCTTCCCGTCGAAGAGCTCGCGGCCGGAGAGCTCGCGGACCGCGGCCTCGACCGGATCCGTCTTCGCCGCGCGAGCATGCGCGATCGCCCGGCCCACGGTGATGCACCGCGAGAGTGAGCCGGCGACGAGACCCGCACGGGCCTGCGCGCCGGTCATCGAGAATCCGGCGATCATCGTGGAGCAGCCCATCTCGACCGTGGCGACGCGCGCGATCCGCTCCGTCCAGGTGTTGTCGACGGTCTGCAGCACCGCGACGTTGCCCTTCTCGTCGCTGAGCGCGAGGGGCGAGGCCGTGACGCCGAGCAGCGTGGGCAGCACCATCTGCAGCTCGGGGAAGGCGCGGCCCATGCCGTCGGCGTCCACGAGCGGCAGCCCGAGCGCCGCGGCGGCCGCGACGGGGATCGTCGAGTTCACGCCGCCGACCTCGGCGCATGCGATGTGGGTGACGGGCCGGCCCAGGTGGGAGCCCAGGGCGCGCACGGGTTCGACGACTTCGTCCAGGCTCGGGAGCTTCTCGACCATGACGGTCGGGGCGCCCATCATCGCGACGAACAGCACGTGCGCGTCGTCCGGGACCTCCGCGAGGTCCAGGACAGGGACGGGCCCGGCGGACAGCGCCTGCCGGGCGAGGAGGGATCCGATGTAGGGATCCCCGCCGCCGCCGGTGCCGAACACGGCGGCGCCGCGGGCGAGGTCCTCGATCTGCGCGGTGTCGATCTGCCAGCCCACGTCAGGCCCCCATGTCCAGGTCGCCGACGGCCTTCGCGCGGATGCGCGTCGCGTTGCCGGGCAGGTAGGGGATCGGGACCTCGTCGAAGTCGATGATCGCGACCGTGGACGGCTTCGCACCGGCCGCGATCGCCTTGTCGACGGCCTCGGCGCGGACGGCCGCGATCGTCTCGTCGCGCGCGCCGGGGGCGATCGCGTAGACCTTGTCGATCTCGCCGCCGACCTGGGCGATCGAGGCGCCGATCGCGTTCGCGACCGCGTAGTTCTCCGGGCGGTGCACGGGGCCGAACGGCTCAAGCACGTCGGGCAGCAGGATGGATCCGCCGCCGACGGCCACGACCGCGATGGGGTCGGGGGAGGTGCGCATCCGGTCGACCGCCTCCGCGACGCGCTCGGCGATGCGGTCGAGCACGCGTGCCACGAATGCGGGGTCGAGGTGCGCGACGCGCTCCGGGTCGCCGACCTGGGCGCGTCCGGCCGCGACCGCGATGTCGGTCGCGGTGAGCGTCGAGCCTCCGAAGACGAGCGCCTCGGTGCCCAGCCGGTATCCGACCGAGGAGGGTCCGACCTCCGCCGTCTCGGTGTCGACGATGCTGCCGCCGCCGATCCCGAGCGAGAGCACGTCGGGCATGCGGAAGTTGGTGCGGATGCCCGCGACCTTGACCTCGTTCGCGGTCTCGCGGGGGAAGCCGTTCACGAGCAGGCCGATGTCCGCGGTGGTGCCGCCCACGTCGATCACCGCGCAGTCCTGCAGCCCGCTCGTGGCCGCGGCGCCGCGCATCGAGTTCGTCGGACCCGAGGCGAAGGTCGCCACGGGATAGCGGCGCACGTACTCGTCGTCCATGAGCGTGCCGTCGTTCTGGCTGAGGAAGATCGGCGCCTCGATGCCGTGCGCGCGGACCGCCGCGGTGAGGCCGTCGACGATCTCCGAGGCGAGCTCGCGCAGGGCGGCGTTGATGATCGTGGCGTTCTCGCGCTCGAGGATGCCGATCCGGCCGATCTCGTGCGAGAGCGAGATGGCGACGTCGGCGCCGAGTACTTCGCCGAGGATCTCCGCCGCGCGGACTTCGAGGTCGTGGTTGACCGGGCTGAACACGGCCGAGATCGCGACCGAGCGGATCCCGTGCGCCTTCATGTCCTCGGCGATCCCGCGCAGCTCCTCCGGATCGAGCGGCGAGATCGGGCGGCCGTCGAACTCGTAGCCGCCGTGCGCGAGGTAGCTGCGCGCCTGGGCGGCCTCGAGCAGCTCGCCGGGCCAGTCCACGAGCGGCGGCAGGGCGCGCGTCGCGGGCAGGCCGAGGCGCAGGGCCGCGGTGGGCGCGAGGCGGCTGGCCTGCACGAGCGCGTTGATGAAGTGCGTCGTGCCGATCATGACGGCCTCGATGTCGGAGCCCTCGAACGGGTGGTGCGCGCGCAGCTCCTCGATCGCCTGCACGATCCCGTCGGTCACGTCCGGGGTGGTGGAGTGCTTCACCCCGGCGAGGGTGTGGGCGCCGTCCATGAGGACGGCATCCGTGTTGGTGCCGCCGACGTCGATGCCGATGTGCATGGTTCTCGCTTTCTCGGTGGTTCTGGGACGAATGGTCCCGTCGCGGGGCGTCGGAAGGCGCCGCACCCCGCGACGGAGTCTGAGGTCAGGCGGCCGGGGCCTCGGCGGGATCCGCCTGACGGGTGGGGACGGCGCCGACGCCGCGGACGAGGCCCAGCTTGCCCGCCGCGATGTACAGCACCATCGAGAGGAACAGGCTGAGGAGGGAGGGGATCCCCCAGGTCACGAAGTAGCCGACGAGGGAGGAGACCAGCCAGACCACGATCGTGGCGGGCACGATGCGCGGGGCGGAGGCGGGCAGCACGCCCTCCTCGCGGCTGGCGTCGAGCTCGCCGCGCCAGCGGCGGACGATGAAGTACTCGGCGACCATGATGCCCGCGATGGGCGGGAAGGCCACGCTCAGCACGATCAGGAACTGGGTGAACTGTCCGAGGATCCCCGCGGCGGCGAGGACGGATCCGACGATGCCGAGGACGATCGTCGTCGTGACGCGGTGCAGGTTCCTGCCGAAGGTCGTGGAGACGAAGTTCACCAGGCCCAGCGCCGAGGAGTAGAGGTTCCAGTCGTTGATCTTGAGGGTTCCTGTGATGACGATGATGAGGCCGACCAGTCCCACCGAGCTCGTGACGATCGCGACGATGTCGCCCGATCGCGCGGCGTGGGCGAGGAGCACGCCGGCCAGGCCGATGACGAACTCGCCGAGGGTGACGCCGACGACGGTCTGCTTGACCACATCGGCGCGGGAGCGGTTGAAGCGCGTCATGTCGCCCGTGATGATGGCGCCCACGATGAGGCCGCCCGCGACGATGCCGGTGCCGGCCCAGACGCTGATGTGCGGGCCAGGAGCCGGGCTCGTCAGCAGCGTGCCGATGTCGTGGCGGCTGAGCTCGGAGATCACGGACCAGCCCACGAGCACGAGGAACAGGGGCACGGTGATGTTCGCGAGCCACTGCATGCCGAGGAAGCCGAAGGCGACGATCGCGGTGACGGCGAGGCCGAACAGCAGGCTCCACAGCCAGGTCGGCAGCACGCCGGGCATGAGCGCGTCGAGCGACTGCGCGGAGATCGCGGACTGGATGCCGAACCATCCGATGAGGCTGATGCCGATCGCGAGGCCCACGAGCGCGGCGCCGATCTCGCCGAAGCCGGTCCAGCGGGCCAGGAGGGCCGTGTTGAGGCCCTCGCGCTGGCCGATGAATCCGACGATGCACATGATGACCTCGAGGATGACGGATCCGAGCAGGAACGCGAGGGCGGCGTCGCCGAACGTCATCCCGTATCCGAGCGTGGCGCCCAGCAGGAACTGCGACAGTGCGGAGACCTGGCCGAAGCGCTGCACGGCGATGCCGAACCAGGGCTTTCGCGCTTCGGGTGTCACGCGGGAGAGGGCGAAATCGTCGTGCGGCGCGATACGGGCCATGGTGGTTCCCTTCGGGCGGGGAGGATGATTCCGCTCACGCTAGTGACGCGTCGTCGCCCCCACCATGTGCGATCTGCACTGATCTCACCATTGGTTCGACAGTACGCACATTCGCCTCCGCGTGCTCGCGGGCTGCGGAGGCACGAGGCGATCGCGGCACGCGCTCGGCACGGGCCAGGGCGGGTACGGCCTCGCTTGTCTGGAATCCCAGACAAGACGTCGTCCTCCGCCCTGTCCGAGCGGCAGGCGAGGGTGTGGAATCGTCTCATGCCCCACACTTCCCCCGTCACGATCGGTGCGGCGCCGCTGCGCCCCGAGGATGTCGTCGCCGTCGCCCGCCACCACGCCACCGTCGCGATCGACGCCGGTGCTCTCGACCGCGTCGCGGCCGCCCGCGGCGTGATCGACGGCATGGCCGTCGACCCGAACCCGCACTACGGCGTCTCGACCGGCTTCGGCGCCCTCGCCACCACGTTCATCGCCCCCGAGCGCCGCCGCCAGCTGCAGCAGAGCCTCATCCGCTCGCACGCCGCCGGCACAGGGGCGGAGGTCGAGACCGAGGTCATCCGCGCCCTGCAGCTGCTGCGCCTGCAGACCCTCGCCTCCGGCCACACGGGCGTGCGCCCCGTGGTCGTCGAGACCTACGCCGCGATGCTCAACGCCGGCATCACCCCGATCGTCCGCGAGTACGGCTCGCTGGGCTGCTCGGGCGACCTCGCCCCGCTCGCGCACATCGCGCTCGCCAGCATGGGCGAGGGCGACGTGCGCAACGCCGCGGGCGACCTCGTGCCGGCCGCCGATGCGCTCGCCATGGCGGGCATCGCGCCGCTCGAGCTGGTGGAGAAGGAGGGGCTCGCCCTCATCAACGGCACCGACGGCATGCTCGGCATGCTCGTGCTCGCCCTGCACGACCTCGAGGACCTCCTCCTCACGGCCGACCTCTCGGCGGCCATGTCGATCGAGTCGCAGCTCGGCACCGACGCCGTCTTCGCCGCCGACCTCATGGCGCTGCGCCCGCAGATCGGCCAGGCGGTCTCCGCCTCGCATCTGCGCGCGTTCCTCGGATCCTCCCCGATGGTCGCGAGCCACAAGGGCCCCGACGACGGGCGGGTGCAGGACGCCTATTCGCTGCGCTGCTCGCCGCAGGTGCACGGCGCGGCCCGCGACACCGCCTCGTATGCGACCACGATCGCGGAGCGCGAGCTCGCGAGCGTCGTGGACAACCCCGTCGTGACGAGCGACGGCCGCATCGAGTCGAACGGCAACTTCCACGGCGCCCCCGTGGCCGCCGTGCTGGACTTCCTCGCGATCTCGGTCGCCGACGTGGCCTCGGTCGCCGAGCGCCGCACCGATCGCGCCCTGGATCCCGCCCGCAACCACGGTCTGCCGCCGTTCCTCGCGGACGAGGTGGGGGTCGACTCCGGTCTGATGATCGCGCAGTACGCCGCGGCCGGCATCGTCTCCGAGCTCAAGCGCCTCGCAGTGCCCGCGTCGGTCGACTCCATCCCGTCCTCCGCGATGCAGGAGGATCACGTCTCGATGGGCTGGGCCGCGGCCCGCAAGCTCCGCCGCGCGATCGACGGCCTCGGCCGCGTCCTCGCGATCGAGATCCTCACCGGCGCCCGTGCACTCGACCTGCGTGCGCCGCTCGAGGCCGGCCCCGCCACCGGCGCGGTCCGCGACCTCGTCCGCACCGTGGCCGGCGGCCCCGGTCCGGACCGATTCCTCAGCCCTGACATGGAGGCCGTCGCTGCGCTCGTGCAGTCCGGCCGCATCGCTGCGATTGCGAAGGAGCACGCGAATGACTGACACCACGACCACCACGGGCCCGACCCTGTCGGACCCGACCCGCTCGATCCGCGCGATCCGCGGCAACGAGCGCACCGCGAAGAGCTGGGGCGCGGAAGCCGCCAAGCGGATGCTCATGAACAACCTCGACCCCGAGGTCGCCGAGCATCCCGAGGATCTCGTCGTCTACGGCGGCACCGGCCGCGCCGCGCGCAGCTGGGAGGCGTACGACGCGATCGTGCGCACCCTCGACGAGCTCGAGCCCGATGAGACCCTGCTCGTGCAGTCCGGCAAGCCGGTCGGCGTGTTCCGCACGCACGAGTGGGCGCCGCGCGTGCTCATCGCCAACTCCAACCTCGTCGGCGACTGGGCCACCTGGCCCGAGTTCCGCAGGCTCGAGGCAGAGGGCCTGATGATGTACGGCCAGATGACGGCCGGATCCTGGATCTACATCGGATCCCAGGGCATCCTGCAGGGCACCTACGAGACGTTCGCGGCGGTCGCCCGCTCGCTCGGCAGGGACTCGCTCAAGGGCACCCTGTCGCTCACCGGCGGCGCCGGCGGCATGGGCGGCGCGCAGCCGCTCGCCGTCACCCTCAACGACGGCGCCTGCCTCATCGTGGACGTCGACGAGTCGCGTCTCGCGCGCCGGGTCGACCACGGCTACCTGGACGTGTACTACACCGACCTCGACGAGGCCATCGCGCGCGCCGTGGCCGCGAAGGAGGCAGGCGAGGCCCTGTCCGTCGGCATCGTCGGCAACGCGGCCGAGGTGTTCCCCGAGCTGTTCCGCCGCGGTGTCCCGATCGACATCGTCACCGACCAGACCAGCGCCCACGACCCGCTCGCGTACCTGCCGCTCGGCATCTCGGTGGCGGACTGGAAGGCCGAGGCCGAGCGCGACCCCGAGGAGTTCACGCGCCGTTCGCGGGAATCGATGGCCGCGCACGTCGCCGCCATGGTCGCGTTCCAGGACGCGGGAGCCGCGGTCTTCGACTACGGCAACTCGATCCGCGCCGAGGCGGTCCTCGGCGGCTTCGATCGCGCATTCGAGTTCCCCGGCTTCGTCCCGGCGTACATCCGCCCGCAGTTCGAAGAGGGCCGCGGCCCGTTCCGCTGGGCGGCGCTCTCGGGCGACCCGGAGGACATCTACAAGACCGACCGCGCGATCGCCGAGCTCTTCCCGGAGGACGCCGCCCTGCACCGCTGGCTGGAGAAGGCCGGCGAGAAGGTGCACTTCGAGGGCCTGCCCGCCCGCATCTGCTGGCTGGGTTACAAGGAGCGCCACCTCGCGGGCCTCAAGTTCAACGAGATGGTCGCCTCGGGCGAGCTCGCAGCCCCCATCGTGATCGGCCGCGACCACCTGGACAGCGGCAGCGTCGCTTCGCCCAACCGCGAGACCGAGGCGATGAAGGACGGCAGCGATGCCGTATCCGACTGGCCGCTGCTCAACGCGCTGCTGAACACGGCGTCGGGCGCGAGCTGGGTGTCGCTGCACCACGGCGGCGGCGTCGGCATCGGCCGCTCGATCCACGCCGGACAGGTGACCGTGGCGGACGGATCCGCCCTGGCCGCCGAGAAGCTCGAGCGCGTGCTCACGAACGACCCCGGCACGGGCGTCATGCGTCACGTCGACGCGGGCTACGACCACGCGAAGGACATCGCGCGCGAGCGCGGCCTCAAGGTCCCGATGGGGCTCTGAGCCGGGCTCGGACACAGACGGCGTCCCGCTCTGCGCACCTCGTCGGGGGATGGGGGAGCGCAGGGCGGGACGCGACCACCCACAAGTGGGACATGATCGGCGTGGAGGACGTATGAAGACCCTGATCACGAACATCGGCGAGCTCACGACGAACGCCCCGACCCCTGAGCATGCCGAGGGGGGCGGCGACCTCCGCGGCACCCTGCATGATGCGGCGGTCCTCATCGACGGGGACAGGATCGCCTGGGTCGGGCCGGCGGCGGACGCGCCGGACGCCGACGAGACCGTCGACGCGGAAGGCCGCGCGCTGATCCCCGGTTTCGTGGACAGCCACAGCCACCTCGTCTTCGGCGGCGATCGGGCCGCGGAGTTCGAGGCGCGCATGCAGGGCCAGAAGTATGCCGCCGGAGGCATACGGTCCACGGTCGCCGCGACCAGGGCCGCGACCGACGAGGAACTGCGGATCCGCCTGCGCGGATTCCTCGACGAGATGCTCGCGCAGGGCACCACGACCGTCGAGATCAAGAGCGGCTACGGCCTCGACGTCGCCACCGAGGAGCGCCTGGTGCGCCTCGCGGCCGAGGTCACCCCCGAGGTCACCTTCCTCGGCGCGCACGTCGTGCCGGCGGAGTACGCCGACCGCGGCGACGACTACGTCGAGCTCGTGACCGGCGAGATGCTCGACGCCTGCGCCCCGCACGCCAAGTGGATCGACGTGTTCTGCGAGACGGGCGCGTTCACGGTGCCCCAGTCCCGCCGCGTGCTCGAGGCGGGCATCGCGCGCGGGCTGCAGCCCCGCGTGCACGCGAGCCAGCTCGGTCCCGGCGAGGGGGTGCGGCTGGCCGTCGAGCTCGGCGCCGCCTCGATCGACCACGGCACCTACCTCACCGACGACGATGTGACCGCGCTCGCCGGATCCGAGACCGTGCTCACCCTGCTGCCCGGCGTCGAGTTCTCCACACGGCAGCCCTATCCCGACGCGCGCCGGCTCATCGACGCGGACGTGACCGTGGCGATCGCCTGCGACACGAACCCCGGTTCGAGCTTCACCTCGTCGATGCCGTTCTGCATCGCCGTCGCCGTGCGCGACATGCGCATGACGGTGGCCGAGGCGATCCACGCGGCCACGGCCGGGGGAGCGGCCGCCCTGCGCCGCACCGACATCGGCCGCATCGCTCCCGGCATGCGCGCCGATCTGGTGCTGCTGAAGAGCCAGAGCCGCGTGCATCTCGCCTACCGTCCCGGCGTACCCCTCGTGGACGCCGTCTGGAAGGACGGCGTGCGCGCGGTCTGAGCCCGCGGGGTAGCGCGCCGCGGGCCCGAGTGACGCCACGATCCGCACACGAAGCGACGATCTGCACACGGATCAGGTCGAAGCGTGTGCAGATCGTCGCAGGGCGTGCGGATCGTCGCGCGCCCCCGGACCGAGCCCGACCCGGCCCGGGACCGACCCGGCCCGGGACCGGCCTCCGGGACGCGGTCTCAGCCGAGCGCGTCGGCGCAGACGACGGCGGCGGCCGCCGACCATGCCTGCGGGCGGCACGACGCCGGATACGGCACCGGGGCGACGCCGGGCGTGCGGGCGTCGCCGGCGTGCAGCTCCGGCATCCGGTAGTCGAAGCCCTCGGCGGCGTCCACGAGCTGGCGGGCGACCGTGGCCGCCTCGTCGCGCAGCCCCGCCCGCAGCATGCCGTGCACGGCCACCGCGGTGTCGTGCGCCCACACGCTGCCGCCGTGGTAGCTGAGCGGCCAGAAGCCCGTCGCCCCCGACGACATCGTGCGGATCCCGAAGCCGCTCGACATCGAGTCCCCGAGCAGCAGCGCGGCGCATGCGCGCTCCTCCGCGGGATCCAGCAGCCCCGTGCCGATCAGGTGGCCGATGTTGCTGGTGAGGGTGTCGACCGCGGCGCCGTGCGCGTCCAACGCGATCGCGGGGTAGCGCCCCTCGGGCGTGGTCACCCAGTAGGCGGCGCGGAACCGGGCGCGCAGGTCCGCGGCCCAGGTGCGCAGGGCCTCGCCGCCGTCCTCACCCAGGGCGTCGAGCAGATCCGCGCCGCGGACCGCCGCCTCATAGGCGTAGCCCTGCACCTCGCTCAGCGCGATCGGCCCCTCGGCGAGCCGGCCGTTGCGCCACTGGATCGAATCGCCGGAGTCCTTCCAGCCCTGGTTCGCGAGGCCGTGCCCCGTCTCGTCGACGTAGTCGATGAATCCGGATCCGGAGGCGTCGCCGTGCTCGGTCATCCAGCCGAGGGCCGCACGCAGGGCCGGCAGCAGTTCGCGCACCTCGGACTCGGGCATTCCCGCGTCGCGGGCGTCGGCGAGCAGGCACACCCAGAGCGGGGTGGCGTCGACCGTGCCGTAGTACAGCGGGGGAAGGTGCACGCCCTCGTTCGGCAGCGACAGTGCGCCGCTGCGCAGCTCGTGCGGGATCTTGCCCGGGGCCTCGGCGGTGGCCGGATCCTTCTTCGTGCCCTGCAGGCGCGCGAGCACGCGCAGCGTGGACGCGGCGATCGCCGGATCCTGGCTCAGCGCGAGACGCGCGGCCCAGATCGAGTCGCGGCCGAACAGGGTGAAGAACCAGGGCGCACCGGCGGCATAGAACGCGTCGTCCGGGTGCGCCGGCAGCGCGAGGCGCAGCGCGGCGAGATCGCCGGCGGCGCGGTCGAGCCAGCGGCGCAGGCGCGGGTCGCTCGTCGCGGGGACGGCGGTCCCGCCCTCGGCGGAGGGTGCCGCCACCACGAGGGTCGAGTCCTCGAGCGACAGGGCGAAGGAGAGCTCGGCGCTCGAGCGGGGCTCCAGCACGGTCGTCCAGCGGACCGCGATCGCCGCCCCCTCGACCGCGATCGCCGCATCGGGCGCCGTCAGCGCGAACGACGCGGCGCCCGAGGAGGCGCGCGCGCCGTCCCAGCCCCAGGCCCCGCGGTCGGCGAGCCCGGCCTTGACGCGCTGCAGCGGCGCGAAGTCGGGCACGAGCGTCACGGTCAGCGTGACGGGGACGGGCACCTCGCGGTGCGAGGAGACCCGGATCCGCTCGGAGACCTCGCCGGCGCGCACCGTGCGGGTGCGGTCCAGGCGCACCTTCGGGTCGGGCTGGTCGTCGTCGATGCCGCGGAGCACGGCCGCGAACACCGCCTGCTGAGGGGCGGGGGAGGAGCAGGCGATCGTCTCGATCGCGGTGCCCTCGACGGCGACGGTCAGCGCGCGCACGTGCCGCACATCGCCGTGGTAGACCCCGTGGATCGGTGCGGATCCCATGTCTCCTGTCTCGTCCGACCACACCTGGGTCGGCGCCTGGAGGGCGATGACGGCGTCGTTCAGGAGGGGCTGCAGCGGGGTGTCGGTCATGGGGCTCCTTCGTGAGGGGCGGTGCGCGGGCGGTCGGCCCGGCGGGCGGTTCAGGACAGGGGGTGAGTGGGAAGGACGCGGGCGGTCAGACGCTCCTCGGCGCCGTCTGCGGAGACGGACCAGGCGGCTGCGCCGGGGCGCTCGGCCACGACGTCGACGAGCTCGGTGCCGCGGTAGAGCAGGCCGACGCCCTCCTCGACGCCGTACCCGGGCGGGATCCGCCCCGCGACGACGGCGTCGCGGAAGGCCGGCCGCCGGGACGGCTGCGAGTCGTGATGCGGGCTGAAGGATCCGGGCAGGAGACCGAGCCCGTCGGCGACGACCTGGGCGTCGAGGCCGAACGAGGTGGTCGTGCCGCCGCTGTGCCAGCACAGTCCGCCGGCGGATCCGCCCGCGAGCACGACGCCGGCCTCCCACGCCTGCCGCAGCAGATCGTCGAGCCCGTGCGCGCGCCACAGCGCGAGCAGGTTCACCACGCTGCCGCCGCTCACCCAGATCACGTCGCGGCTGAGCACGTGCTCGGCGAGGCGCTCGTGGTTGGGGTGCGGGAACAGCCGGATGTGGCTGCCCTCGACGCCGGCGGCGCGCGCGGCCTCGAGCTCCGCCCCCTCGACGAACCGCGGATCCCCTCCTGCCGTGTTCACGTGCGCGACGCGGGGTGCGCGCCCCGTGACGCCGGCGAGCTCGATCGCGAAGTGCAGCAGTGGTCCGTAGGCGGTGTCCTGCCATCCTCCGTCGACCATGCCTCCGCAGGTGGCGAGGATCGTGGGCTCCTGGGCCGTCACTCCTTCACCGCCCCGTCGCTCGAGTTCATGATCCGCTTCTGGAACAGGAAGAACATCACGGCCACCGGGATCGTCATGATGATCGCCGCGGCGAGCTTGAGCGGGTACTGACGGCCCTGGCTGAGCTGCCCGTTCGCGAGCTGTGCGACACCCTTCGTCAGGGTCGTGAGCTCGGGCGACTGGGTGGACACGATGAAATGCGCCAGCTCGTTCCAGGATCCTTGGAACGACAGGATCACGATCGTGATCAGCGCCGGACGCGCCATCGGCAGCACGACCGACCAGAACACCCGGAAGGTGCCGGCGCCGTCGATCCGCGCCTGCTCCTCGACCGACACCGGGATCGACTCGAAGAAGTTCTTCATGATGAAGACCCCGGCGGCGTCGACGAGGAGCGGCAGGATCATCCCCGCGTAGGAGTCGTACATGCCGAGGGTGTTGATCACCAGGAACTTCGGGATCAGCAGCACGACGGTCGGCACGCTCATCACGGCGACGAGGCCGGCGAACACCACGTTGCGTCCGCGGAAGCGGAGGCGCGCGAGCGCGTAGCCCGCCAGCGAGTTGAAGAACACCCTGCCCGCGGTGACCACGATGGTCACGATCACGGAGTTCTTGAACCAGGTGGGGAAGTCGCTGCGCAGGAACAGCTGCGTGTACGCCTCGGTCGTGAACGTCTGCGGCACCAGCGCGAGCGGGCTCGCGGCCGCATCCGGATCCGTCTTGAAGCTCGTGGCGACCTGGATCAGGAACGGGTAGATGTACACGAGCGCGAGAGCGATGAGCAGCGCGTACAGGACCGAGGTGGAGGCGATCCGCACGGTGCCCCAGCGCTTGCGGCGCGCGACGAACGGGGCGGGAGCGGTGGCGGTCATCGCGGGGCTCCTTCGCTCGCGGCGGGCGCTCGGTCGGCGGACGCCGCACGGGCGGCGGCGCGCTCGGCCGCCTCCACGTAGGGCCGGTTGCGCCGGCGCGAGACGGGGCGCTCGCGCAGCGCCCAGCGCTGCACGAGGGTGAAGGCCATGATGATCACGAACAGGATGAACGCGATCGCGGCGCCCTGGCCCCACTCCTGGTTGAGGAACGACGACTGGTACGACTGATACGCGGGCGTGATGGTGGTCTTGGCGGGCTGGCCCCGCGTGCCCGTGTAGATCTGGTCGAAGATCTGCCAGCAGCCGATGAGACCGAGCGTGAGCACGGTGAACAGCGTCGGGCGCAGCTGCGGAAGCGTGATCCGCCAGAACCGCTGCCAGCCGTTCGCGCCGTCCATCATCGCCGCCTCCTGCACCTCGCCCGAGATGTTCTGCAGGGCAGCGAGGAAGAGCAGCATGAAGGTGCCGCTCGTGGTGAAGATCGCCATGATGATGTAGACGCACATCGCGACGCTGGGGCCGCCGATCCAGTCCCAGAACGAGACGCCGAGGAAGCTGTTCTGCGTGAGCGCGGCGGGCCCTCCCGTGACGCCGAAGTGCAGGATCCCGGACGGGTCGTTGAGCCAGTTCGGCCCGTTGATCCCGAGCCAGCCGAGCGCCGCGTTGACGGCGCCGGTGGTGGAGAACAGGAACAGGAACAGGACGGTGATCGCCACAGAGCTGGTCACGGAGGGGAAGTAGAAGGCGGTGCGGAAGAAGCTCCGACCCTTGAGGATCTGCCGGTTCACGAGCACCGCGAGGAACAGGCTGAGCGCGGTCTGGCACGGGACGACGAGGATCACGTACCAGGCGTTGTTCTTCAGGCTCATGCCGAAGTCGGCCTCGGCGAGCCCGCCGCCGAGCAGGAGTGCGGCGTAGTTCTTCAGGCCGACGAACGAGACGCCGCCGGAGAACGGCGAGCCGCGCCCGCCCCAGTCGCTCACGCTCACCCAGAGCGCCATGAGGACGGGGACGACCAGGAACAGGCCGAGGAGGATCAGCATCGGGGCGGTGAAGAGCCACCCCGATGCGGTCTCACCGCGCCGCAGGCCCTGGTGGGCCGCGGGACGGTGAGACCGCACGGTGGAGGAGGCCATGATTACTTGGTCAGTGCTTCCAGGTTCTTCTGCGCGGCGGCGAGGATCGCCTTCGGGTCGCCGGTCGCGAGCGAGCCGAGCTTGCCGTTGAAGTCGGTCACGACGTCGCTCGCGCCCTTGGCCGTCGGCACGCCCTGGGCGTAGTCCGCGCCGTTCAGGAACGGGACCAGCGGGCCGTTGTCCTTCTTCCACTGGTCCGCGGCCGACTTGATCGACGGCATCGGCCCGAACGCCTTCGAGAAGGCGAGCTGGCTGTCCGCGCTGGTCAGGTGCTCGACGAGGTCGAGAGCGGCCTTCTGGTTCTTGCTGTCGGCGGAGATGCCCCAGCAGTTCGTGAACTGCAGCGTGCCCTTCTTGCCGTCGGGGCCTGCGGGCAGCTCGACCGCCTTGTACTTCACGGTCGGGAAGTCGTTGGTCATCGCGCCGGTGATCCAGTTGCCCTCGACGACCATCGCGGCCTTCTGGGTGCCGAACGCCTCGCCGCCCCAGCCCGATCCGAGGTCGGCGGCGAACTTCATCGAGCCGTCGTTCAGAAGGCCCTTGAGGTAGTCGAGCGCCTTCGCGTTGCCCTCGGCGTCGGCTGTGGCCTTGGTCGAGTCGGCGTTCATGAGGCCGCCGCCGGCGGCGACCATGAAGGCGCCGGCGCGCGCGTACTCGCCGTTCATCGACAGGCCCACGTGGCCGTCCGCGGTGAGCTTCTTCGAGACGGCGGCGAGCTCGTCCCAGGTCTTCGGGACGTCGGCGTCGGTGAGCCCGGCCTTCGCCCACATGTCGGTGTTGATGATCAGCTGCAGCGTGGAGAAGTCCTTGGGTGCGCAGTACAGCTTGCCGTCGTAGGTGAAGGACTTGAGCAGGCTCGGGTAGAAGTCGTCCTTGTTCTTGAGCAGGTCGCCGTACGCGAGCAGCGATCCGTTCGACGCATATCCGGCGAGCGAGTCGGTCGACTGGTAGAACACGTCGGCGGGGGAGCCGGAGGCGAATCCCTGCGAGAGCTGCTGGTTGAGGTCGCTCGCCGCGGTCACGGTCGCCTTGACGCCC
>NZ_NCKN01000355.1 GCF_002257455.1 Microbacterium sp. 13-71-7 | reverse complement strand
ACCAGGCCCTCGCCAGAGCGCACCGCGCGTTCGTGCTCGAGACCGGCGCGATCACGCGCACCGGAACCGGCAAGGAGCTGCTCGCCGATCCGGCGGTGAAGGAGGCCTACCTCGGCGTGGGCTGAGCGAACCACGAGGCGGTCGCCCCCTGGGCCCGCCGAAGGGCGCACCCACACGAGAAGAACCGCGTCGTCCCTCGGGGCGGCGCGGTTCTTCTCGTGTGCGGTTCGTCAGTCCTTGCGGTAGCCGGAGCGGCCGAGCGAGAACAGCGCGCCGAAGCAGAGCACCGTCGCGCCGACGGCCATGAGGCCGATCAGCCAGGCCAGCGCTTCGGAGAGGAATACACCATCGGTCATGCCATACAGCTTATCGTCAGTGGCCCGCGCCGAACTCGGGTAGCATGGGGTGGTCCTCGGCGAGGGATGGCGCGCGTGCGCGCACATCCGTGATCGACGCGGCGAGCTCTGGCTCTCCTTCCGTCATGTCGAGACGACTCACTCAGACCACCGCGCAGCCCCCGTGCCGCGTGTGAACAAGGAGAACATCATGACTGAAGACAACAAGGTCGTCGCGGAGCTCCGCACCAGCTTCGGTAAGGGCTTCGCCCGCCGTCTGCGCGCGTCCGGCCAGATCCCCGCCGTCATCTACGGCCACGGCACCGACCCGGTGCACGTCGCCCTGCCCGGCCACCAGGTCGGCTTGCTCATCCGTCGCGCCAACGCGCTGCTCGAGCTCGACATCGATGGTCGCACCGAGCTGACCCTGGTCAAGGACGTGCAGAAGGACCCGGTGCACCAGGTCATCGAGCACATCGACCTGCTCGTCGTGAAGAAGGGCGAGAAGGTCTCGATCGAGCTTCCCGTCGTCGTGGTGGGCGAGGCGTTCGCAGGCACGATCGTGCAGCTGGAGAACACCCACCTCGCCGTCGAGGCCGAGGCCACGCACATCCCCGAGCACGTCGAGGTCTCTGTCGAGGGGCTCGAGGAGGGCGCGCACATCACCGCCGCCGACGTCACGCTGCCCAAGGGCGTCACCCTGGCCGCCGATCCCGAGCTGCTCATCGTCGCCGTCTCGGCGCAGGCCGCTGCCGAGCCCGAGGACGAGGCTGCAGAGGCCGCATCCTCCGAGGAGGCCGCCGCGGAGTGATCCGCGGTTCGAACTTCTGACCGAGGGGGCGCGATCCGATCGCGCCCCCTTCGTCGTCCCAGGGGGGTTTCCCTGGCACCCGGTGAATTCAGGGAGGATGGATCCATGGCGCAGACATGGCTGGTGGTCGGGCTCGGCAACCCGGGGCCGAAGTATGCCGCGACCCGGCACAACGTCGGGCAGATGGTCGTCGACGAGCTCGCTGCCCGCCGCGGCGAGACCTTCCGCGAGCACAAGGGCGGAGCCAGGGTCGTGGAGACGTGGGTGCGTCCGGGGGGCGACAAGCTCGTGCTCGCCAAGCCGAACAGCTTCATGAACGTCTCGGGCGCCCCGGTCGGCGCGCTCGCCCGGTTCTACTCGGTGGATCCGGAGCGGATCGTGCTCGTGCACGATGAGCTCGACATCCCCTTCGACACGATCAAGCTCAAGGTCGGCGGGGGACACGGCGGACACAACGGCATCCGCGACGTCGCGCGCGTGCTGACCACGCCCGATTTCCCGCGTGTGCGGGTGGGCATCGGCCGTCCTCCGGGGCGGCAGGATCCGGCCGACTGGGTGCTCGCCCCGTTCGGCACGGCGGAGCGCCCGAATCTCCCGATCCTCATCGCGGACGCGGCGGACGCCGTGGAGCTACTGGTCCAGGACGGGCTGCTCGCGGCGCAGCAGAAGCACCACGCGCCGCGCTGAGTCGCGCGCGACCCGGGCGTCGCGTTCCCTGCGGCGCTCTTTCCGAGGGGATCCGTTCGGAAGGCTGTGCGGGTCAGTGCTGTGTCGCCGGCTAGCGCCGCGTCGTCCGTCAGCGCTGTGTCGTCCGTCAGCGCTGCGTGGCCGCGAGGCCCAGCGCGATGACGAAGGCGATGTAGCCCACGAGACCGTACACGAACGGTCCTAGCACGGCGATGACGACCGCGGCGATGCCGGGCCCGCGTCCGCGCCGCTTGGCGATCGCGACGATGCCCTGGACGAGTGCCCAGATGCCCAGCGCGGTCGCCGTCCAAGACGTGATCTCGACCCACAGCACGAGGTCGCGCACGGGCGTGAGGATCGACAGGTCGCTGCCGGAGACCCTGTTCTCGAGGGTCGTGAGGTCGGTCGAGGCGCCGATGCCATGGCCGATCTGCCAGGCGAGCACGGCGCCCACGATCGTGAGCACCACGGTGGCGAGGAGGGCGAGCAGCAGCGCCACGCGGCCGAGCCCTGAGCCGCCGGCTGCCGGGGGCGTCGGAGCGTACGGAGCGGTGTAGCCGCCGGCGGGCCCGGAGAAGGCTCCGGGCGGGGCCTGGTGCACGGGCGTGCCGGATTGCTGCTGGTACCCGGACTGCTGGTACCCGGGCTGCTGGTACGCGGGCGGAGCGACCGGCGGCGCCGGATATCCCGGCGCGGCGGGCGGCGGAACGGGGTTGGACTGCTGCGGATCGGTCACGCGTTCATCCTAGGCTCGGCCGCCGACGCGCGGTGTGTGCAGCGTGCTCAGGTCGGCTTACGGGACGTGCGGCCATGCGCGGGGTGGCGCGGGGTGGTCGTTTCGTCCTCCACAGGTCGTGTGTCCGGGGAGTTGTGCACAGTTCGGAATCATGGGCTGATCTGGGGGTTCGAATGTCGGTGGTCCCG
>NZ_NCKN01000354.1 GCF_002257455.1 Microbacterium sp. 13-71-7 | reverse complement strand
GTCGGCTACGGCCCCGTCGGCGAAGGGGTCTCGGCGCACCTGCGCGCCCTCGGCGCGAGGGTCGGCGTCGCAGAGACCGATCCGGTGCGAGCACTCCGCGCCGCGCACGACGGCTACGAGACCGGACACCTGCGCGCCCTCGCGCCCGGTGCGCTGGTCATCTCCGCCACGGGCGCCCCGCACACCGTCGATGCCGAGACCCTGCGCGTAGCGCGGGTCGTGGCGGTCGCCGGTGGTGTGCCGAGTGAAGTCGATGTCGACGTCGCCGGCCTCCTCCCGCTCGAGCTCGCCGGCGCCGCACTCCCTCATCTCGAGCGCGCGGGCGAGGGCGCGCTGCTCGTGGCACGAGGCGGGTGCGTCAACCTCGCGGCGGCCGAGGGAAATCCGATCGAGATCATGGATCTCTCCTTCGCGGTGCAGCTGTCCGCCGTGGCGCAGCTGCTCGGCACGCCGCTGCCGGCCGGCGTGCACCGCTTCCCCGAGGAGGCCGACGACGCGGTCGCGCGTGCCGCGCTGGCCGCCCGCGGCGAAGCGCTCGAAGTCCGCAGCGACGCGCAGCTCCGCGCCCAGCATGACTGGCGCTCGCCCCGGTACCGGGAGGGCGCGGCATGAGCGGCGTGACCCTGTACTCGGCGGGGCAGGTCTTCCCCATCACCGCCCCGCCGATCGCCGACGGAGCCGTCGCGGTGCAGAACGGCAGGATCCTGCACGTGGGCGAGCGATCCTGGGTGCGGCGCTCCCTCGCCGACCGAGGCGTCGCGGCCACGGAAGTGCACTGGCCCGGGGTACTGATCCCCGGGCTCGTCAACGCGCACACCCACCTGCAGTACACCGGCATGGCCGAAGTCGGACGCGGACGCTACCAGGGCTTCGAGGACTGGGTCACGGCGTTCGATCCCGTGTACGAGAGCGGGCGGGACTGGGTCGCGGATGCCGCAGACGGCGCCGCGCAGCTGATCCGCACCGGCACGACCGCCGCCGCCGACGTCGTTACCGACAGCTCCGCGGCCTCCGCGCTGCACGATGCCCGTCTGCACGGCATCACCTACTGGGAGGTGATGAGCTGGACCAACGCGGAGTGGGCCCGCACGGGGCGTCGCCAGGTCGAGGACGCGCTGGACGCGCTGCCCACGCCTCCGGGCACAGGACTGTCGCCGCACGCGCCGTACTCCCTCGACATCGAACCCCTGCTGGAGATCCCCGACATCGTCCGCGAGCGCGGCAGCCGGATCCACATCCACCTGGGCGAGGCGGCGTTCGAGAGCGAGTTCGCGCACGACCAGGCCCACGCCTGGCATACGGCCGGTCTCGCGAGCTTTCAGGAGCTGCGCGACGCGGGCTTCGGCACCAGCGCCACCGAGTTCGTGGACCAGCTCGGCGTGCTCGGCCCCGACTGCCACATCGCGCACGGCGTCTACATGAGCGCCCGCGACCGCGCGATCCTGCGCGAGCGGCACACGAGCGTCGCGCTGTGTCCCCGCTCGAACGCGGTGATCGGACTGGAGGAGCCGCCGATCGCGGCCTATCTGCGCGAGGGCAACCCGATCGCCGTGGGCACCGACTCGCTCTCGTCGAGCCCTTCGCTCGACCTGCTCGCCGACGTCGCCGAGCTCGCGCGCATCGCCCGGTCCCAGGGATACACCGATCGCGACCTGCACGCACGGCTGCTGAACGCCGCCACCCTCGGCGGCGCCCACGCGATGGGGATCGACGTCGGCCCGGACCGCACCGGCTACCTGGCCGTCGGGGCGCTCGCGGATCTCGCGTTCTTCGACGTCCCGCCGGGCGCGGATGCGGTCGCGGAACTCGTGGAGGCCGGAACGGGCCGATCCGCCGCGACCGTGATCGCCGGCGAGGTCCGCCATTCCACGACAGCCTTCGAAACCCCCTGAACGCCTGCAAGGGAGACACCACATGACTGCGCCCGCCCCTTCGACCGCGATCCGTCTCGGGCTCGAGCCGCACCCCGAGGGCGGCTGGTTCCGCCGCACCTGGACGAGCCGGAACCCGATCGAGACCGCCGGCGGCACCCGCCCCGCGGCCACCTGCATCCATTACCTCCTCACGCCGGAGGAATCGAGCGCCTGGCACGTCGTCTCCAGCGATGAGCTCTGGCTCTGGCACGGACCGGGCCGCCTCGAGCTCAGCCTCGGCGGATCCGGTGCTGCGCCGGGAGAGTCGGAGGCGATCGTGCTCGGCCCCGACGACGTCGCGCAGGCACTCGTGCCGGCCGGCGTCTGGCAGGCCGCGCGTCCGCTGGACGACCGCGAGGTCCTCGTCTCCTGTTTCGTTTCGCCGGGTTTCGACTTCGCCGACTGGCGACTCGCCGATTCCTCTACGGTATGAACGGGGCACCTGCGCCTGCAGTCACGCCCGTCCGCCCCCGCACCCGCATCTCAGGAGTATCCGTGTCCCTCGCACCCGCTCTGCGCCGCGTCGCGCTCGTCTCGACGATCGCCGTCGCCGCCCTCTCCCTCGCCGCCTGCAGCGGCTCCGCCGCGTCCGCCCCGTCCGCCGGCGCCGACGCCACCGGGGCGGCTCTGCAGACCGTCACCGCGGGCAAGCTGACGATCGCGACCGGCGACCCCGACTACGAGCCGTGGTTCGCAGACAACGACCCGTCGAACGGCAAGGGCTTCGAGGGCGCCGTCGCCCACGCCGTCGCCGCGGAGCTGGGGTTCTCCGACAAGCAGATCGTGTGGACGCGCACCGGCTTCGACGCCGCGATCGCCCCGGGCCCGAAGGACTGGGACCTCAACATCCAGCAGTTCTCGATC
>NZ_NCKN01000353.1 GCF_002257455.1 Microbacterium sp. 13-71-7 | reverse complement strand
CGCTGCTGCACCTCTGGTTCGGCGGGGCGGGCCTGCACGGCGCCGGCGGGCACGCGCACTCCTCCGACATCCCGGCCGCCGCAGGGGTCTGGCACCCGCTCGCGCTCGCGCTGGGAGGTGCGGAGCTCGTGATCGCGATGATCGCCGTGCTGGGGATCGGGATCCGCCGCCGCCTCGCTATGCGGGCATGCGATCCGCCCAGCGCAGCACCCGCAGCGCGCGCAGCGTGACCCAGCGGCTGGGGAAGCCCTCCCGTTCTCCGTCCATCTCGAACGGGATCGGCCCCTCATGTGTGTTCTCCAGGAGCCATGACCCGTCCGCGCCCTGCTTCGCCCGCAGCAGCTCGATCGCCTCCGCGCAGCGCGGATCGCCCGCGGGCCTGGCCCGTCGCAGATAGTCCAGCCCCCGCAGGACGTCGTAGAACCAGCGGACCGGATAGGACGTCATCGCGAACCGCGGGTCGATGACCTCCCCCGTGCTGAGCCGCCGGAACAGCCGGCGATCGAGCAGGTACTCCTCCGCCGCGATCCGCGCCGCGCGGACCTCGTCCGTCCCGCCGGTCGCCTGCTCCCAGTCCAGCAGCCCCTCCAGCGCGCAGATCGTGGAGTGCAGGGACGACGTCGTGGCGCCTTCCTCGGCCCAGCAGTTCCACCCTCCGTCGTCCAGACGGGTATCGAGCAGGGTCTTCACGACCGCGTCTCCCGGCTCGCCGACGTAGGCGGCGATCGTCAGCACCACGCCGTTGATGCACGGCTCCGTCTCGCCGTCGAAGTACGGCGGCGAACCCGGCTGATCCCAGCGCACCCCGTCTCTCACGCGGGCGACCGCGCGCCGCATGCGCTCGTCCGCCGGATCGATCCCGAAGTCCACGAGCTGCTGCAGGCTGAAATGGGTGGCCGTCCAGGCGTCGTACATCGGGCGGCTCTCGTCGACCCAGCCCGGCCGGTACACCCCGCCGTCCCACCTCCCGTCCTCCGCCTGCAGCGCGAGCAGCCGGGCTCCCCACCCCTCTGCGGCCACGCGGGTGCGCTCGGCGGCAACCTCCTCGGGAGCGGCGTCCGTCAGATCCCGCAGGACCTGCCAGCGGATCGCAGGATCCCCGTCCATCAGATAGTCGATGACGTCCATGCCGTGACGCTACCCCTCGCCCCCGACACACGCACGGGATACGCCCGCGAACAGGCGTGCGCCCGTCGGGAGAAGTCCGGGGCGCCCGTCAGGAGAAGTCCGCGAGAACGCGCCGAGCGGCGCCGTCGAGCGTCAGCGCGCCGCCGTACGGCAGGATCCACTGCGGCCTGGTATGTCCGAACGGCACCCCGACGCAGACCACCGCCTCGGGGTTGTAGCGCGCGAGCGCCGCGAGCACGGCATCCCGCTGCGCGGCCCGCGCCGCCGCGCGCTCCGGCGCGGCGGGGACGGACTCGCGCGAGCTCACCGGCGGCCGCGCGACGACGACCCCCGCCACCCGGGCGAGGAGCCCCCGCTCGCCGTAGGCGCGCAGCTGCTCGGCGACCGCCGCCGCGGGCGTCAGCCGCTCGCTGGTCTCCAGCAACAGGATCGTGCCGTCGAGCCGCTCCGGCCGCGGGAAGCGATCGGCGAGGGCGAGCTGGGCGAGCACCTCCACGCAGCCGCCCCAGGTCGGCGCCGTCACCGCCCTGGCGGGCCCGGCCCAGGCCCAGGGCTCGGTGGCCTCGCGGTCGCCGTACTCGTCGAGCGCGGCGGGGTGCTCCCAGCGCCGCCCGAAGTCCTCGGACTCCCCCGGCTCGGACACGGCGAGGACGCCGCCGTCGAGCAGCGCGGCCCTGAGCGACCGCGCATGGACCTCGTCGATGGCCGGACCCGCGCCCAGATGCACCTGCGTGGATCCGCCGTAGAAGCCTGCGACGCCGTGCCGCCACAGCCAGTTCAGGATGTTCGTGTTGTCGCTGTAGCCGAGGAACGGCTTCGGATGCGCCTGCGCGAGCACCGGGTCCAGATGCGGGGTGACCAGGATCTGGTCGTCGCCGCCGATGGTCGCGAGGATCGCCCGGATCGACGGGTCGGCGAAGGCCTCGTTCACATCGGCCGCCCGCGCTTCGGGACTCGCGCCGAGCTGCCGCGTCGTCGGGTACTCGAC
Organism: Microbacterium sp. 13-71-7; assembly: GCF_002257455.1. Taxonomy (GTDB): domain Bacteria; phylum Actinomycetota; class Actinomycetes; order Actinomycetales; family Microbacteriaceae; genus Microbacterium. The sequence continues at coordinate 677 of NZ_NCKN01000353.1, read as the reverse complement.
GGGCACGAGCCCGGTGAGCGCGGTCAGGCGGCGCATCGCCTGTTCGTGGATCGCGACCGAGACCGCGGGCGCGGCGAACGCCGGCGAGAGCACCGCGACGCGGTCGCCCTCGCGGGCCTTGGGCGGATGGAGCATGCGTCCCACCCTAGGTCGCCCGCACGCAAAGCCGCGGCGGCCGGATGCCGGGGACCACTCAGCCTTTTCGCCCCTGACATCCCGCCGCCGCGGGTCCTGGTGGATCGGGGCTGCTCGCGGGAGCAGCCCCGATCGCGTCCTATGCGCTCGCCAGGCGGTAGCGCAGCGAGGCGAGCTCGGTGGTGAGAGCCGCCGGCAGGCGGTCGCCGAACGTCGCGAAGAACTCCTCGGTCGAGTCGGCCTCGCGGGACCACGACGCCGTGTCGACGCGGAACAGCTCGGCGAGATCCTCATCGGTGACATCCGCGCCCTCGAGGTTGAGGTCCTCGATCTTGGGCAGACGCCCGATCGGGCTGTCGACCGCGCCGACCTCACCCTCGATGCGACGGATGATCCAGTCGATCACGCGGGCGTTGTCGCCGAAGCCCGGCCACAGGAATCGACCGTCGGAGCCGCGGCGGATGATAAAGATAATTACCAAAGTTGAATTTGAGCGTAAGTTCATCGTTTGCCCACTGCCACAAGCTCGACACCGACGTGAT
>NZ_NCKN01000352.1 GCF_002257455.1 Microbacterium sp. 13-71-7 | reverse complement strand
TGGGCCGTTTGACGCCCATCGAGTTCGAGACCATCATGAACACGACCGTCGCACTGGCGGCGTGACTACAACCTGTCACCTATCCGTGCAGCAGTCCCGTTTCATGCACTTGCTCGTCGGCTGGAGCCTGCTATTGCTTGGCAAGAGCAACTCGCAGAAGACAGCGAGTACCTCGCGGAGCTTGTCTTCTCACCTGAACAATTTCGGTCCGAGATCCGCGACCGCGTCGTGTTGACGCGCCAACACTTGAAATTGCCTGTCGTGGACGACCGCACCAGCTCTGGCCTTCTCCCCTACTAGTCCGCGTCCGTCTCCGGGCGATGCGAGTGGACCCGATCACCGCTTACTTCCATCTCCCCGGCATCCCCCGTTGACCGCCGCCGTCACGGCCGGACTCCGAGGTGGGGAATGCTGTTCAGGCCTCACGAAGGGGCCCCGCGGGACCACTCCCATGGCGCTCCTCGCCCACTCCCCCGGATCCTCTCACGGCAGCCAGGCGCTCTGAGCCCTGGGGCTCACGGCAGCCCGTCTTCGCAGTTGCTCCCGGGCTGTGCTTTCGACCACAACTCGTAGCCGGCGCCGCTGGATGAGTCGACTCGCCATGCCGGAAACTTGACGAACTCGTCCATCGCAAGACCCCAGGTCGAGCCTGCCGCGGCTCGATGGGCCTTGGACCACTCGTACATCAGCTGGCCTGTGTGGGACCAGTCCCGCTGGTTCATCTGCGTAGCGACGGCGTCAGGCATGGGCGCGCTGTTCGGAGTGCTGTAGTCATACGCACATGAGTAGGTGCGACCACTATCGCTGACATAGCTCAGCGAGATGGTGACGTTGGTCGTGTAAAGGGAATTGCGCACGCCGACGAGGATCACGTTCACGGCGGCAACCGGGATCGTGAGGGCGGCCGCCACGGCGACCACGGCGATGAGCCATGGTTTGAGCCGTCGCCGCCGAGCCGGCGCAGTGGGTGACTGGATCACAGGACCCTCTCGTTCTCCTCGTGTCGCGGTCTGGACGAACGTCGCTGCGCCTCAGGATACAACAAAATGAACGCGTTCGAAATTGGCGGACGGGTCGTCGAAGAGTCCACTACGCGGTGCGGCAGCTGCCCGGAGACGGAAGCACCGCCCGGATTCCGGGTGCTCCACACCCAGGGGCGAACCGCCGGGCGCTGCGTCAGTACGCGCGCGCGACGATCGCGACGAGATCCTGTTCAGGGTTCAGCGGGTCGGGCATCCGTCCGTCGCGCGTCTGCAGGCAGCGCACGGTGATGGCGTCCTTGTTGAGCTGCTTCTCGCCGGCCTCGCCGAGCGAAGCCCAGTCGATCACCGCGAAACCGGTCTTGGCGGCTTCCCGCGCCTCGTCGATCGTCGAGACGTGCGTCGTGCGCTCGGCGAGGCGCTTGCGGGCGCTCGCGAGCATGTCGTCCTGCATCTGTTCCAGGAGCGCCGGGACCGTGGATGCGAGGTCCCCCAGGGGCAGCGTCGACTTGCCGTCCGCGTCGCGGCGCGCGTACGTGACCTGGGCCGCGTCGAGGTCGCGCGGCCCGACCTCTACGCGAAGCGGGACGCCCTTGAGCTCCCACTCCGTGGCGCGTCGGCCGAAACCGGGAGTGATGCGCGCGTCGAGCTTCGCACGCACCCCGACTGCGAAGAGGTCTGCGACGATCTGCTTCGCGGCGTCGACCGTGCGGTCGTCGTCCTTCACGGCGATGACGACCACCTGATGCGGCGCGATGCGCGGCGGGATGCGGAGCCCTGATTCGTCGCCGTGCGACATGAACAGGCCGCCCATCATCCGAGTCGACGAGCCCCACGAGGTGGTCCAGGTGGTCTGCACCGTGCCGCCGGCGTCGGTGTAGGTGATGTCGAAGGCGGTGGAGAAGTTCTGGCCGAGTTCATGGCTCGTCGCCATCTGCAGCGCCTTGCCGTCGCCCATCATGGCCTCGCACGTCATCGTGTTGATCGCGCCCGCGAAGCGCTCCGACGGGCTCTTGAACCCCGGCAGGACCGGGATCGCGAGCACGTTCTCCAGGAAGTCCTTGTACACCTCGAGGTGAATGCGCGTGGCGTACGCGGCGGCATCCTCACGGGTGGCGTGAGCGGTGTGCCCTTCCTGCCAGAGGAATTCGCTGGTGCGCAGGAACAGCCGCGGACGCATCTCCCAGCGCACGACGTTCGCCCACTGGTTCAACAGCATGGGCAGATCGCGGTGGGATTGGATCCACTTCGCCATCAACTCGCCGAACACAGTCTCGGAGGTCGGCCGCACGACCACCGGCTCGGTGAGCTCCTTGCCGCCGGCGTGCGTGACCACGGCGAGTTCAGGACTGAACCCCTCGACGTGCTCGGCCTCGCGCTCGAGGTAGGACTGCGGGATGAACAGCGGCAGGTACACGTTCTCGGCGCCGGTCGCCTTGATGCGGGCGTCCACCTCGGCCTGCATCCGCTCCCACATCGCGTACGCGTACGGTCGGATGACCATCGTGCCGCGCACGGGTCCGTTGTCGGCGAGTTCGGCCTTCTCGAGCACGTCCTGGTACCACCGGGGGAAGTCGGTGTCGATCGATGCGAGGATCTTCTGTCGTTCTGCCACCAAGCCAGGGTATTGCCCCGGCGCGATCTCCCCTCGCCTGCATCGCGTACTCTGTTGGCAATCTCGGCACCTGGCCGCGACGTCCGATCTCGGCGCGAAGGGGAAACACGATGGGGGTCATCTTTCCTGCGGGCTCGGTCTCCGTGACGACCGCGGACGGCGACATCGTCATCCTGCGGATCTGCGATCTGTGCGGCGCGGCCGTCAT
>NZ_NCKN01000001.1 GCF_002257455.1 Microbacterium sp. 13-71-7 | reverse complement strand
CGGCACGTCGGAGGGGGCGTTCGCCGCCTTGTCGACGGCGTTCCGCACCGCTCCCGCATCGACCGCGGGCGCGGCGCCGTCCTTCGACCAGCCGGCGGGCCTGTCGAACGTCACCCGGTGGACGCCCTGCGCCGCGAGCTCGCCCCCCAGGGTCCCCGCCCCGTCGCCCGCGGAGAGCCACGCGCCCAGCTGCACCGGGATCGGCCAGGCCTTGTCGGCGACCGAGCGGATCCGGCCTCCGGTGCGCTCGCGCGCCTCGAGCACGGTCACCGTGCGCCCCGCATCGGCGAGGGCGCGGGCGGCGGCGGCGCCGGCGGCGCCCGCGCCGACCACGGCGATGCGCTCGCCGCTCGCCGAGGCCGCGATGAGCTGGGCGGCGGCGCGCTGCCCGGAGTCGATCGCGCCGGGGACCGTTCCGGGGTGATCCGGATCCGTGGCCTCTCCGGCGAGGAAGACGCGTGCACTGATCGGCACGGCGAGGTCCTTGCGCAGCTGGGGCGTCGCCCCGGCGGGCAGATAGCTCATCGCCCCGCGGGAGTACGCATCCGTCGACCAGGTGCTGCGCATCCAGGCGGTCGGCTGCGGCGCGGCTCCCGGCGTCACCGTCGGCGTCGGCGAGGGCGGGGCGGTCGTGGGCGTCTTCGTCGGCTGCGGCTCCGGCGTGCAGGCCGCGAGGAGCACCGCGACGGCACCGGCTCCGGCGCCGACGAGCAGGGTTCGCCGCGAGATGCCCATCGTGGTGCCAGCCTATCCCGGCACCGTGCGAAGGCGCCGCGAGGTCTGGTCCTCCTGGAAGAGGGAGAACACCGCTCGGAGGACTCCCCGAGCGGCGCTCTCCCTCTCTCGTGAGGCGAACCGGATGCGGCCCGATGCGGATCCGGCCGGTCTACAGGTTGCCCTCCGCGTAGATGCGCAGGGCGTCGCGGACGAACTCCGCGCCTGCCGTGCCGGCCGCTCCGGATGCCGCCGCGGCCCGGTCCGCACCGGTGGCGTAGTTCGCGCCGAAGCGCGGATCGGCCACGTACATCTCGCCGAGGCCGATGACGTACGCCTTGCGGTCGCCGGCCGCGCCGTAGGCGGGGGTGCCGGGGATGCCCGTGAGCCAGTCGACGTGGCGGCGCGCCACGTCCTGCGCCTCGGGCGACGCCGGATCCGCTCCCGCTTCGGCGAGCGCGATCCAGCTCCGGTTGAGATCGGCGACGACCGCCTTCCACGCGGCCTGCCCGTCGGCGCCGAGCCCGCGCCACCAGCGGTCGCCGTCGGCGTAGGCCTTGGTGCCCCAGCGGGTCTCGACCTCGTCCTTGTACTGCGTGTGATCGAAGCCGTCGAACATGTCGTCAGGCATGAGTGCTCCTCCTTCTCTGAGTGCGGTGATGGTGTTCTCGACCGACGCGATCTGGCGCGCCAGCCTGTTCTGCTCCGCGCGCAGCAGCGCGAGGTGCTTCTCGAGGGCCGCCGCCTCGATCGCGGCGCCGGCCTTCGACCCCGGGGCGGCCGCTGCGGGCGTCTCGGCGCCCGGACGCGGCGATCTGCCGCCTCCCGGCGCCCCGACGACCTCGGCGATCGCCGGCAGGCCCAGCCCCAGCTCGCGCAGCAGCAGGATGCGCTGCAGGCGCAGGAGCGCGCTCTGGTCGTAGTGCCGGTAGCCGTTCGAGGCGACCCGCGTCGGCGGCAGCAGACCGATGTCGTCGTAGTGCCGCAGGGTGCGGCTCGTGGTGCCGGTCAGCCGTGCGATCTCCTGGATCGACCAGTCCCGATCCGTCATGCGATCCTCCTTCCGTCGTCGATATGACCACCGTAGAAGTTGACGTCGCGTCAATGTCAAGCGCATCAGGGGAGCGCGGCGGATCCCTGCGGTACGTTCGTCGCGTGACCTCCTCCGATGCCACCGCCCCGCACCCGCCCGTTCCCGCGCTCGAGCTTCCGCCGACCGTTGACGGCTTCACCGCGCAGTTCCTGAGGAACCTGTATTTCGAGGGCGGGGTGACGCTGACGGACGCCAGCACGAACGACCGCTATCTCGCGCTCGCCCGCACGGTGCGCGACTACCTGATGCTGCACGCGCTGGCCGATCGGCACCGCCAGGCCGAGGTGCAGGCCAAGACCGTCTGCTACCTGTCCGCGGAGTACCTGCTCGGCAACCAGCTCGACAACGACCTGCTCGCCGGGGACCTCGCCGGGATCGCGGCGGACGCCATGGCCGCGTGCGGCATCGACCTCGACGAGCTGCGCCGGCACGAGATCGAACCGGGCCTGGGCAACGGCGGACTCGGACGCCTCGCCGCCTGCTTCATCGACTCGCTGGCCACGCTCGGGGTGCCGAGCATCGGCTACGGGATCCGCTACGAGTACGGCATCTTCCGCCAGACGTTCGAGGACGGCCAGCAGGTCGAGCAGCCCGACGCCTGGCTCACGCTCGGCGCCCCCTGGGAGCAGCCCCGCCCGGAGGCGGCGCAGACCGTGTCCTTCGGCGGCCGCACCGAGACCTTCGACGACGGTGGAACCGTCCGGTCGCGATGGATCCCGGGGTGGGACGTCAGCGCCGTGCCCTACGACTACCTCGTGCCGGGGTTCAGGAACGCCCGCGTGAACACGCTGCGGCTGTGGCGTGCGAAGGCGACGGACGCCTTCGATCTGCGCATCTTCAACTCGGGCGACTACGAGCAGGCCGTCCGCGCGCAGACCTTCGCCGAGAACATCTCCAAGGTGCTCTACCCCGAGGACTCCACGCCGCAGGGCAAGGAGCTGCGCCTGCAGCAGCAGTACTTCTTCGTGGCCGCGTCGATCCGGGACTTCCTCGACCGGCTGCCGGCGGACTTCGATCTCGCACGGCTGCCGGAGCGGGTGATCTTCCAGCTCAACGACACCCACCCGGTGATCGCGGTGCCTGAGCTCATGCGCGTGCTCGTCGACGAACGGGGCATGGGCTGGGACGCGGCCTGGGCGGTGACGCAGCAGTGCTTCGCGTACACCTGCCACACGCTGCTGCCGGAGGCGCTCGAGGTGTGGCCGGTCGAGCTGCTCGGCCGCCTGCTGCCGCGGCACCTGGAGATCGTCTACCGGATCAACGAGGAGTTCCTCACCGCCGTGCGCGCGCGGTTCGGGGACGACGAGATGCGGATCCGCGACATGTCGATCATCGCGGAGTTCCCGGTGCGCGCCGTGCGCATGGCCTATCTCGCGACCGTCGCAGGCAGCAGGGTCAACGGCGTGGCGGAGCTGCACTCGCAGCTGCTGCGCGACAAGGTGCTGCCCGCGTTCGCCGAGTTCTTCCCGCAGAAGTTCACGAACGTGACCAACGGCGTCACCCCGCGCCGGTTCCTCCGGCTCGCGAACCCTGGCCTTTCCGCCCTCATCACCGAGGCGATCGGCGACGGCTGGGTCACCGATCTGGAGCGGCTGCGCGAGCTCGAGCCCTTCGCCGAGGACGCGTCGTTCCGCGCGTCGTTCGCCGCGGTCAAGGCTGGCAACAAGCGCCGCCTGAACGACGTGCTGCAGGCGCGGGACGGGATGCGGGTCGGCGACGGCCACCTCGTGGACGTGATGGTCAAGCGGCTGCACGAGTACAAGCGGCAGCTGCTCAAGGTGCTGCATGTCGTGAGCGAGTACGAGGGCGTCGTGTCAGGCCGGATCGCGCTCGCGGACCTCCAGCCGCGCACCGTGCTCTTCGGCGCGAAGGCCGCACCCGGGTACGCGATGGCGAAGCGGATCATCCACCTCATCAACGCGGTCGGATCCGTCGTCAACGCGGATCCGCGCCTCGACGGACGCCTCCAGGTGCTGTTCCCGCCGAACTACAACGTCACGCTCGCGGAGAGCGTGATCCCCGCGGCGGACCTCAGCGAGCAGATCTCGCTGGCCGGGAAGGAGGCGTCGGGCACCGGCAACATGAAGTTCGCGCTCAACGGCGCGCTCACGATCGGCACCGACGACGGTGCGAACGTCGAGATCCGCGAGCTCGTCGGCGACGACGACTTCTTCCTGTTCGGGATGACCGAGCCAGAGGTCTCAGAGCTCGCCAGGGCCGGCTACCACCCTGCCGCGTTCTACCAGGAGGATGCGGGCCTCCGCCGCGCGATCGACCTCATCGCCTCAGGGACGTTCTCCGGCGGCGACCGCTCGGTCTTCGAGCCCGTGGTCTCGAACCTCCTCTACGAGGACCGTTTCATGGTGCTCGCCGACTACTCCGCCTACATGGCGGCGCAGCAGCGCGTGGACGCGGCCTACGCCGACCAGGACGGCTGGACCCGCGCCGCGATCCTCAACGTCGCCCGCTGCGGCTTCTTCTCCTCCGACCGCTCGATCCGCGACTACATCGACCGGATCTGGCACACCCCGCCGACGGCCTGAGGCCGCTTCCCCGTTTCGAAGTGCGCAAATGGCTGCATCCGATCCTTGGATGCAGCCATTTGCGCACTTTGAAACTCTCAGGAAGGAGAGGTTGACAGACTCGAGATATATCGTGTTACAGTGATCAAACACGATATATCTCGATCATCGGGATCGGGATCCCTGAACCAGGAGAACAGACATGACCGAGAAGTGGCTCATCGCCCCCGGGCAGGAGCGCGTGATCGACATCGAGCGCGCGTCGAAGCTCAAGATCGGACTCGTCGGCGGGCAGGTCGACGTGATCGCCCACGACGAACCGGGCATCCGGATCGAGGTCCACAACGTCACCATCAAGGACCTGCGCGTCGAATCCGACGGCACCCAGATCGAGATCGACCACCCGCAGATCGGCTGGGACAACTTCCTCGAGGTGTTCCGCAACTTCGGCGCCGGCGGCCCCAAGGCGGAGATCAGCGTCGCCGTCCCCCGCGACATCGCCCTCAACCTGGGCGTGGTGAGCGCGGGAGCGCTCGTCTCCGGCCTCACCGAGGACGCCCGCCTGAACACGGTCTCGGGCGATCTGATCGTCGACACCCACACGGGCGACCTCAACGTCAACACCGTCTCGGGCGACGTGCAGGTGCGCGGACTGTCCGGATCCGCCACCGCGAACACCGTCTCCGGCAGCGTCGCGCTGACCGGCGAGGTGCGCAAGGCGACGGTCGACAGCGTCTCCGGAGCGATGCTCATCGACGCGACGGGCCCCGTCAACACCGTCTCGCTGAACAGCGTCTCGGGCGATGCGACCGTGCGCCTGGACGAGACCCTGGCCGCGAACTACGTGGCCCGTGCGCTGAGCGGCCGGATCACGATCGACGGCGTGCCGCGCGGATCCTCCGGCCCCTCGACCTTCACGGGGTCGCGCGGCGAGCTGTCCGGATCCTTCGCCGACGTGCGGGTGAACACCGTCTCCGGCGACATCACGGTGCTGCGCCGCGACGCCGCCGAGGCTCCGGTGTCGTTCACCTCCGATGGAGAGGACCTGCTGTGAGCCCCGCGGTCTTCTCCCACGGCGATCTGCGCCTGTACCTGCTCGCTCTGCTGGCTGAATCGCCGCAGCACGGGTACGGCATCATCCAGGCGCTGACCGACCGCACGGGGGGCACGTACACGCCCAGCGCCGGCACGATCTACCCCCGCCTCGCGAAGCTCGAGGAGGAGGGCCTCGTCACCAAGACCGTCGACGGCCGCACCACGATCTACGCGATCACCGAGGCCGGCCGCGCCGAGCTCGCCGCCCGCGAGGGCGACCTGCAGGGGATCGAGGCGGGGCTCAACGACTCCGTGCGCCTCATCGCGAACGAGGTGCGCCAGAGCGTGCAGGAGGCCATGAAGAGCCTCCGCGCGGATCTGGCCGCCGCCGCCCGCGAGGAGCAGAGCGGCGCCGCGTCCTCGTCGTCGTCCTACCGGGAGGCCTCGGCGCGCGCCGACGAACGGATCGCCAGCCGCGAGGAGCTGCGCCGCGCCGATGCCTCGATCAATGAGTTCCGCGCCAGGGTGCGGGCCGACCTGCGCACGCACGTCGCGAAGGGCGGCCTGCTGCCCGCCCAGATCGTGAGCGAGCTCGACACGGCGCTCGACTCGGCGGCGCACGCCGTCACCGCCGCCCTCGCGGCCGCGGGGCCCGCCCGCGGTCGTTGAGCGAGGGCGGGGCTACTCGGCCCAGGGATCCTTCTTGTCGTCCGCGATCGGCTCTTCGAGCGGGACGACGAGGATGGGGCGGGACTGACGGTGCGAGAGGCGGGCCGCGACGGATCCGGTGAAGAACTCTCGGATCGACTCGCCGAGCCCTCTGCTGCGGGTGCCGACCACGATCAGCTGCGCATCCAGCGCGCCGGCGAGATGCTTGATCGCGAGCGCCGGGTCGCCGACGAGCTGCCGGGCCGTCCAGGTGAGGCCGGATCCGGCCAGCACCTTCTCGACCTCGCGACGCAGTTCCGCGAACTCCTCCGCCCCGGTGTCGATGTTGAGGTCGATGGGCGCGGAGTGCACCATCCCGTCCGGATCCTCGAAGGTCACGAACCGGGTGACGTCGACGTGCACGACCACGAGCGGCGCTCTGAGCAGGCTCGCGTACCGCATGGCTTCGGACAGCACCCTCGGAGGCTGACCAGGACGCAGCGCCACGATCACGGCCTTCTGCAGCTGCGGATCCTGCAGGTCTTGATCCTCGGGGGTGGAGGCGGTGTCGCTCATCTCGTCGTTCCCTTCGGTGCGGCGGTATCGGGGACCCGTCACGGCGAGGTGAGGTGGCCCGCGTGCTATCCTGGATGCTACTCTTACCGGCCGCGAGCCGGTGCCGGAAATAGCCAGCGAGCCCGTTCCGCACGCTGCTTACAGTAAGGGGGTCTCGCGCATGGGCCGTGGCCGTCAGAAGGCAAAGCACACCAAGATTGCCCGCGAACTGAAGTCGTACAGTCCGTCGGTGAACTACTCGGCGCTGGAGCGCGAGCTGGGTCACCCGGAGAACGAGGACCAGTACGTCGACAAGTGGGCAGATCAGTACGCCGACGAAGACGAGGACGAACTCGAAAAGGCCTGAGCCTCGTCGTTCGAAACCCCGCCCGAGCCTTCTCGCGGCGGGGTTCGTCGTTGGTTCCGCGAGGCGCGGTCGCTCCAGAGCGCCCTCGCACCCGACCCGGTCCTGAGCGCTCGCGCGGCCCTGCGAGGATGGATCCATGCCGCACGTCGTCGCGCTCTACCGCCACCCGGTCAAGGGGTTCACGCCCGAGAAGGTGCCCGCCCTCACGGTGCAGGCCGACGGGCGGATCGCCGGCGACCGCGTGCTCGCGTTCCGCTTCGGCGACGCGGCGACCCCGGAGGAGCGCGACGGGCTGGATCACTGGCCGAAGTCGAAGGGCCTCGCTCTCGAGACCTTCCCCGGACTCGCCGCGCTGCGGCTGTCGTACGACGAGGCGGCGCAGCGCGTGCGCATCGACCACGCCGGCGCGACGCTCGTGGAGGCGGGACTGGACGAGGCCGGCCGCGCCGCGCTCGCCGAGGCCGTGACGGACTTCGTGCTCGGCTCACCCGACGGCAAGCGCCTGCAGCGCCCCGGGCGGCTGCCCCTGGCTCTGGTCGGCGACGGCGAGAGCTCCCGCTTCCAGGACCGCGGCCGCGGATACGTCTCGGTGCACAGCGAGGCCAGCGTCGCCGCCCTCGGTGCGGCGCTCGCGAAGGACGTCGATGACCGCCGGTTCCGCTCGAACGTCGTGATCGGCGGCGTCGGCGCCTGGGACGAGCTGGGCTGGCAGGGCGAGGTCAGGATCGGAGACGTGCGCCTCGCCACGGCCGGACCGATCGTCCGCTGCCTCGCGACGCACGCGAACCCCGACTCCGGCGAGCGCGACGCGAGCGTGCTGAAGACTCTCACCGGATCCCTCGGGCAGGACGAGCCGACGCTCGGCCGGCTGCTGATCCTCCCCGGCGTGAGCGGCGCCGTGGGCGACGACGCCGGCGTCGGCGGCACGATCCGCGTGGGCGACGAGGTCGTCGTCGGCTGACGCCCGGCACAGGGAGAGCACGCGCCCTCGGCGTGACTCCGAAGACGCAGGTCTCTGGGCCCGCAGCGCGGACCGGTCAGTCCGCCGCGATCGCGCGCAGGATCAGCGCCGTCTCCGGGTGCACGGACGGCATCACCAGCCCGATGCTTCCGAGGATCCGTCCGGTCAGTACGACGCCGTCCTTCTGCCACGGCGCCGGGTTCGCGTGCAGCCCGCGCAGGCTGAGCGGCTCGATCTCGACCCGATAGCGGCGGTCCTCGTCCAGGCCGGGAAGGCGGATCCGGCCGGCACTCGCGGTCGTGCCTGCGGCGAGCGCCGTGAACAGATAGAGCGCTCGATCCCCGTCGCCGGCGACGACGCCCTGCAGTGCGAACGCGGGGTCCGGCGCGTCGACGCGCACCATGGTCCCGTCGTGCAGCAGCGCGCGTTCCCGCTTGTGCAGCGCGATCCAGTCGGCGAGCTGCGCACGCTCGTCCTCGGTCCAGCCGCGGATGTCCGCCTCCACGCCGAGGTGCCCGAACAGCGCCACCGAGGCGCGGAACGACAGCGTGTGGGTCCGCCCTGTGACATGCGACGGCGCCGAGGCGATGTGCGCGCCGATGAGTTCCGGCGGGATCAGCTGCGCCGTCCAGGTGTTGATCCGCTGCCGCTCGAGCGGATCGTTGTCGTCGGATCCCCATACGCGATCGGTGCGCTCCAGCACACCCAGGTCGACCCGACCGCCGCCGGAGGAGCAGGACTCGATCTCGAGTCCTGGATGGCGCTGCTTGAGGTCGTCGACGAGACGGTAGAACGCGGCGGTCTGGCCGTGCACGCCCGGTGTGCGACGCGGCCCCGTGCCCGCCTCGACGAGATCGCGGTTGTGATCCCACTTGAGATAGGCGATGTCGTACTCCTCGAGGAGGGCGAGCAGGGCGTCCCGGATATGGGCGTAGCAATCGGGGTTCGCCAGGGCCAGCACCTGCTGGTTGCGGCCGGTCAGCGGCCACTCCGAGCGTGCCGACATGATCCAGTCGGGGTGCGCGCGGGCGAGGTCCGAGTCGGGGTTCACCATCTCCGGCTCGACCCACAGCCCGAACTGCATGCCGAGGCTGCGCACATGGTCGATGAGGGGGTGCAGCCCGTGCGGCCAGACATCGGCCGACACGGTCCAGTCGCCGAGGCCTGCGTGGTCGTTGCGACGTGCGCCGAACCAGCCGTCGTCGAGCACGAAGCGCTCCACGCCGACTGCGGCGGCCGCATCCGCGAGCTCGATGAGGTCCTTCTCGTTCTGCCGGAAGTAGACGGCCTCCCAGACGTTGAGCGTGACCGGGCGCGCCGAGCGGGGGTGCTGCGGCCGTGCCCGCATCATCCGGTGGGACTGCACGGCCAGCGCGTCGAGGCCTCGTCCGTAGAACCCGTACAGCCACGGGGTCGCGTACTCCTCGCCCGGTGCGAGACGCCCCTCGCCCGGCAGCAGCAGCTCGCCCCCGGCGAGAACCTGTCGCCCCTCGGCGACCCTCTCCACCTGGTGCACGTGGTTGCCGGACCAGCCCACGTGGATGCCCCAGGCCTCCCCCGACGAGAAGTCGAAGCCGTGGCGGCCGACGATCAGCGCCATCGCGGCGCCGAGCCCCGTGCGACCGCGACGGTTCTCCCTGCGATGCGCGCCGACACCGAGCCGACGGCGCTGCGGCACCCGCTCGACGGCCCAGCGACCAGCGAAGTCGAGAGCCTCGTCCGCGTCCAGGGGTACGGGCAGCATCGGCATCAGCGAGTCGAGCCCATACACGTCGTCGCCGACGTTCCGCACCGCGGCGCGGGTGCGGATCGCGCCCGATCCGGTGAGCTCGATGTCGAGCGCGAGAGTCAGCTCCGCCTCGTCGTCCTGGGCGACCACGCGCACCGAGGCGGGACCGGACGACAGGATGCGGCGCCCGCCCGAAGCGGGAGCCGCCCCGGCCGCGTCGACGACCGGTGCGCCATCGATCGCGAGGCCGGTCACGCGGAAGCGCGGAGACCAATGCGCCCCGTCGCGGGATCCGCTGACCCCAGGGGTGCCGCTCCAGCCCCGGGAGAGCTCGGGAAGCATCGACACGGGCACGACCGCATCCACCTCGCTGCCCGCATCGGGGAAGACGCCCGCGACGGCGAGCGCTTCGAATGCGGCGGCGTCGAGCGGCCCGCACGACGCGCCCCAGTGCACGACGACGGGAAGCCCGCCGTCCCGGATGTCCAGGACCAGGGCGACGCCGCCGGCTTCCAGGACGATCCCGAGATCCACGGTCCCGATGCTCGCCGCACCGCCGTCCGGAGTCAGTGACGACATGATTCCCCTTCCAGAGCGGTTCGAGTATTGTTTACGTTGCCATGCAAGGAGCCAACGTGCAACGGATCAAGGAGGGCACGCCGCGCGCGTCGATCAAGGACGTCGCCCAGCGCGCAGGGGTGTCTCCGCAGACGGTGTCGCGCGTGGCCAACGGATACGTGCATGTGCGCCCGGAGATGCGCGAGAAGGTCCTCGCCGCCATGAAGGAGCTGGGCTACCGGCCGAACAGCGCGGCGCGCAACCTCAAGTCGGGCCGGTTCCGCAGCCTCGGCGTCGTCACCTTCAACATCACGACGCTCGGCAACGAGCGCACGCTTGAGGCCGTGGCCGAGGCCGGTGCGGCCGCGGGCTACACGACGACCCTGATCCCGGTCGCGGATCCGACGCGCATCTCGGTGGCCGGCGCTTTCGGCCGCCTGGAGGAGCAGGCCGTCGACGGCATCATCCTCATCATGTCGGCCGAGTTCGGCTCCCCGGACGACTACGCCCTCACCGCGGGGCTCCCCCTCGTGATCGTCGACTCGACCGCGACCGCCGATCACACGCTCGTCGACACCGATCAGGAACAGGGCGCCCGCACGGCCATGCAGCACCTGCTCGATCTCGGCCACCGGCGCATCGCGCACGTCGCAGGGCCGCTCAAGTCGTTCTCCGCCCGCCGCCGTGAAGACGCGTACGCGCGCGTCTGCCAGGAGCACGCCCTCGACCCGACCGAACGGCACCGCGGTGACTGGACCGCGGCATCCGGCTACGCCGCCGGCCGCGAGATCCTCGCCGAGCGAACGCGTCCCACCGCCGTCTTCGCCGCCAACGATCAGATGGCGCTGGGCGTGATGCGCGCCGCGCACGAGGCGGGCCTGCGCATCCCGGAAGACCTCAGCGTCATCGGATTCGACGACAGCGACGACAGCGGCAGCTACTGGCCCCCGCTCACCACGATCCACCAGCAGTTCGACGTCGTCGGGCAGCGTGCGACCGAACTGCTCATCGCGATGATCGACGCGGAGCCGCTGCCCGAGAATCCGCTGATCCCGACCCGGCTGGTCGTGCGGGAGAGCACCGGGCCCGCACCCGCCCCGGCGTGATCGCACGTCAGAACTCGGTCGGGCCGAGCCGGGGCTCCGCCACGAACCGGGCCGTGGGCCGCTCCGCCCCGCGCAGCTCCAGCACCAGGAGCTCGTTGCCGTCATCGCGCAGCACGGGCGCGGGGACGTACAGGGTCTCCTGCGGCCCCCTGGCCCAGTAGCGGCCGAGCGCGAAGCCGTTGATCCAGACCGCACCGGCCCCCCAGCCGCGCACGTCGAGGTGAAGATCGCCCGTGGGATCGGCCTCGAAGCGTCCGCCGAGCAGGACCGGCCCGCCGACGGGTGCGCCCGCGGACAGCGCGATCCCCCGCGTATCGAGCGCATCGCGGATCTCGTCCGCCGTGAGCTCGAGGGGTGCGGCGCGCCATCCGCGCAGCTCCTCCCCGTCCAGGCGCACGGGGCCGATCAGCCCCTTGGCCTCGCCGATGCGGGAGCCGTAGTTCACGCCGCCCAGATGCTCGACGAGGATCGACAGCTCCCCGCCCGAGGGCAGCGCGAGCACGCGATCGTGCGCCTCGCGATCCAGAATCCCGACCGGCAGGCCGTCGAGCGTCACATGCGCGCGATCGCGCACCTCCCCCACGGTGAGCACGCCGCCGTGCGGAACATGGACGGCGTACCGGGAGTATCCGCGCGGAGATCCGAACGCCGTGGCCACGGGAGCCGTGTCGTGTTCGCTCCAGCGCTCCAGCTCCGCGTCGGCGAGTGCGACGACGCGGAGGAGCGGCGCCTCCAGGACCCGCGCCGGTGCGCGCGGTGCGGGGCGGTCGTCCGGCACCGGCGCGTGCGCCGCGATCACCTCACGGAACGCCCAGTACTTCTCCGTGGGGGTGCCGTCCTCCGCGATCGGAGCGTCGTAGTCGTACGACGTCGCGATCGGCCGGTAGAAGCCCTTGTCGTTGGCGCCGGCGCTGTAGCCGAAGTTGGTGCCGCCGTGCACCATGTAGATGTTCACGCTCGCACCCGCCGCGAGAATCGCCTCGAGCTCGGCCGCGCTGTCGGCCGCAGACGTGGTGTGGTGCGGCTCGCCCCAGCTGTCGAACCAGCCGCACCAGAACTCGGCGCACATGAGCGGCCCCCGAGGCTGATGCCGGCGCAGCGCGGCCAGGCGCTCCGGCGCACGCGATCCGAACGACGCCGTGCTGTGCAGCTCCGGGAGGGTGCCGTCCTCGAGCATCGCGTCCGTGGGCTGATCGACCGTGGTCAGCGGCACCTCGACCCCCGCCGCGCGGGTGAGGTCCATGAGCGCGCGCAGATAGGTCTTGTCCGATCCGTACGCGCCGTACTCGTTCTCGATCTGCACCAGGATCACGCCGCCGCCATGCACGATCTGCCGGGGCCGCACGATCTCGTAGACCGCCTGGAGGTAGCGCTCGACCTCGGCGAGGTACCGCGGATCCCGTGATCGCACGGCGATCGTGCCGTCCTCGATGAGCCATTCCGGCAGCCCTCCGTTGTGCCACTCGGCGCAGATGTAGGGGCCGGGGCGCACGATCGCGAACATGCCGTGGGCCTGCACGAGGTCCAGGAAGCGGCCCAGATCCAGACCACCGGTCGCGGTGAACTCGCCGCGACGCTGCTCGTGCGAGTTCCACGGGACATAGGTCTCGATCGTGTTGAGCCCCATCTGCCGGGCCGTGCGCAGCCGGTCCTCCCACTGATCCGGGTGGATGCGGAAGTAGTGCATCGCCCCGGAGATCACCTGGAACGGTGCTCCGTCGAGCAGGAAGTCGGTCTCGCCGATGGTGAAGGCGGGCATGAGGGGCTCCGGGGGTCTCGAGGGATCGGCGTCGGGCTGCGCCGAAGGAGGGGTGCGGGAACCGCGTCGGCGGCCCCCGCACCCCGGAACAGCGGTCGGCTACTTGTTGACCTTGAATCCCTGGGCGTTGCCGTAGTCGACGAGCGTCTTCTGCCACTCCTGCAGCGCCGTGTTGAGGTCTCCCTTGGCGCCGATGGCCTTGCCGACCGAGTCGCCGAAGACGTTGTTGGCGTAGCCCTGGTACGGGAGGTACTGCCATCCGGTGATGACCGACTTCGCCGAGTCGGCGCCGATCGGGTTCGGCTTCTGGTCGCCGTAGGCCTTGAAGGTCATGTTCGCCCACTCCGGGTTGTCGAACTCCTTGACCGTCGACGGGAAGCCGTTCTTGTTGATGAGATCACGGCCCGCGCCATCGGCCATGAACTGCAGCACCGCCGCGGCGAGCGCCTTGTTCTTGCTCTGATCGGTGACGCTCAGGCCGCTGCCGCCGTTCTCGGCGGATCCGGGAGTGCCGTCCCAGGTCGGCATCGGCGCGACCTGCCACTTCCCCGCGCCGTGGTCGTCCATGCCTGAGATCATCCAGGAGCCCATCATCAGCGTCGCGAGCTTGTCCTGGTTCAGCGCCTTGCTCCACTCGTCCGACCACGTGGCCAATGGCGAGAGTTCACCGCGCTGCAGCATGCCGCCCCACGTGTCGGCGAACTTCTTGCTGCCCTCGTCCTGCAGGTTGATCGTGACCTTCTCGCCGTCCACGGCGAAGGGGTGCCCGCCGGACGCCCAGATCATGCTGGTGAAGAAGCCGGCGTCGCCGCCGGTCGCGATGTAGGTGCTGGGATCCTTCGCGTGGATCGCTGCGCTGTCCTTGACGAACTCGTCCCAGGTCTTCGGCGCCTCGGTGATGCCCGCGGCCGCGTAGACGTCCTTGTTGTAGATGAAGACCATGGGGCCGGAGTCCATCGGGATCCCGACGAGCTTGCCGTTCACGGTGACGGAGTTCCACGTCGACGCCGTGAACTGGTCCTTGTAGCCGTCGAAGCCGAACGAGGTCATGTCGGCGAGCGCACCGGCCATCGTCAGCTGCGGCATGGTCTGATACTCCACCGGAACGATGTCGGGAGCGCCCGATCCCGCCTTGACGGCGTTCTGCAGCTTGGTCACGGCCGCGTCGGGGTTGTCCAGCTTGACGACCTTGATCTTCACGTTCGGGTGCGCCTTGGTGAACGCGTCGGCCTGGTCCTGGGTCGAGTCGCTCCAGGTCCACCAGGTGAGCTCGCCGCCCTTCTTGAGCGCGGCGTCGATGTCGGCCTTCGAGCCGCCCGAGGCGGCGTCGCTGCCGCTCTGGCAGCCCGCGAGGGCGCCCATCATGAGTGAGGCTGCGCCGACGACGACGGCGGCGCGCATCCAGATGTTCTTCTTCACTGCGGGGTCCTTTCGAGGAGGTGATGCAGGGTCGTGCGTGCGGAGGGAATGCGATGCGGAGAGCGAGGCGCCGTCGTCATTTGACGCTTCCGGCGGAGAGGCCGGACTGCCAGTAGCGCTGCAGGTAGAGGAAGGCGGCGGAGATGGGCAGCACCGTCAGCAGCGAACCGGTGATGACCAGCTGCGGGATCGGTTGCGTGCCGATCGAGGCCGAGGCGGATGCCCACTGACTGAGCCCGACCGTGAGCGGGTACCACTCGGGGCTGGAGAGCATGATGAGAGGCAGGAAGTAGTTGTTCCAGGTGGCGACGACCGCGAACATCAGCACGGTGATGAAGGCGGGGGCGAGCTGGCGCAGCGAGATCGAGAAGAAGATCCGCAACTCCCCCGCGCCGTCCAGACGGGCGGCCTCGATGAGTTCGTCGGGGATCGCCTCGGCCGCGTAGACCCACACCAGATACAGGCCGAAGGCGCTCACGAGCGACGGGATGATCACCGCCGCGGGCGTGTTCGTGAGGCCCAGCTTGCTGAACAGCAGGAACTGCGGCACGGCGAGCACGGATCCGGGGATGGCGAGTGCACCGAGGATGATCGCGAACACCGCCCTGCGCCCGGGGAACCGGTACTTCGCGAGCCCGTAGCCCGCGAGCGTGGCCAGGAGCGTCGCCCCGCCGGCGCCGACGACCACGTACAGCACCGTGTTCAGGAACCAGCGCAGGAAGACGCCGTCGTCGTAGCCGAAGACGTCGGCGATGTTCGTGAACAGCGAGAACCTCGGCCCGAACCACAGGCCCGACGTGTCATAGAGGTCCTGCCGCGACTTGGTCGAGTTCACCACGAGCCAGAACAGCGGCCCCAGGCTGTAGAGCAGCATCAGGGTCATGACGATCATCAGGGTGATCGAGGTTCGCGTCCGGCGCGCCGGGCGGCGGACCCCGCGTCGCGGAGCCCGGCCCTGGACGCGCCCGCTCGCGAGACGGCTCGGGCGCCGGCCGGTGACGACCGCTTCGGTGCTCAGCTGCTCCGCGCTGTTCGAGACGACACTCATCACTTCTGCTCCTTCGAACCCATGGACTGCGCGAAGAACGCGATGATCATCGTGATCACGCCGGAGATGATCGCGATCGCGGCCGCGTAGTTGAACTGGGATCCGGCGAAGGACAGGTTGAAGGCGTACATGTTCGGCGTGAAGTAGCTGGAGATCGCGTTCGGCGCGATCTTCTGCAGCACGGCGGGCTCGTTGAAGAGCTGGAAGCTGCCGATGATGGAGAAGATCGTCGCCACGACGATCGCGCCGCGGATGGCCGGGAGCTTGATGCTGAAGACCGTGCGCAGCGCCCCGGCGCCGTCGATCTCCGCAGCCTCGTACTGCTCCTGCGGAACGGCCTGGAGCGCGGAGAAGAAGATCAGCATGTTGTAGCCCACGAACTCCCAGGTCACGATGTTGCCGATCGCGGGCAGGATGAAGCTCTCCGACAGGGGCGAGGGCACGACGTCGCCGAGCCAGCGGTTCAGATCGGCGACGAGACCGAACTGGTCGCCGTACATGTACCCCCAGATCATGACCGCCACGACGCCGGGCACGGCGTACGGGAGGAAGATGCTCAGCCGGTACAGCGGGACGAAGCGCAGTCGGGCGCTGTCCAGGGCGAGCGCCGCCAGGAGCGCGAGGGCCAGCATGATCGGCACCTGCACGCACAGGAACAGGACGACGCGACCCGTCGCGTCCCAGAACTTCGGGTCGACGATCGCGGTCGCGTAGTTCTCCAGTCCGACGAAGTGCGTGCCGCCGATGAGGGAGTCGCGGAACAGGCTGAGATAGATCGCGTAGAGCAGCGGTGCGATGAGCACCAGCGCGAACACGAGCATGAAGGGACCGACGAACCACCAGCCCGCCCAGGACCGGCGGGAGCGTCGGAGCCGCGTCATCGCGATCGACATCCGTGTCTCACTTCCTCGTGATTGTTTGCGTTACCAAAGGCACTATAGGCACACTATGGTTACGTAAACAACTCACGATTCCGCAACGGTCGTGTTTACGTTGCCAATCCGGAGGGGAGCCGCGTCGACGACAGGCGCGGGCGCCCCGGAGAAGCACATTCCGATGGACGATGACAAAGGAGTTCGATCCATGCAACGACGACGATGGAAGCGGCTGGTCACGGTGCTCAGCGCCGGAGTGCTGGCGGCGGGACTGGCAGCACCGATCCCTGCGGCGGCGCAGACGCGCCCCGCGCTCATCCCCCCGCTCACCGGTGCCGAGCTCGCCGGATCGTGGACCGCGCCGCTGAGTACGCGCGGGCGGTACGTGGTGGACGCCGACGGAGACCGCTTCAAGCTCATGTCGGCGAACTGGGACGGGGCGCAGGGCCATTGGAACGGGAGCGGGTCGAAGGACGATCCCGCCAATCACAACAGCGGGGACAGCTACGACATCCCGATGGGGCTGGACCGGGTGGCGTTGCCGACGCTGCTGAGCGACTTCCATTCGCTCGGGATCAACAGCGTCCGCCTGCCCTTCTCGAACGAGATGCTCGGCATGACCGCGCCCGTGCCGGATGCGGCGGTCACCGCGAACCCGCAGCTGCGCGGGAAGACGCCGCTCCAGGTGTTCGATGCCGTGGTCGCGGCACTCACCGCGGAGGGGTTCGCGGTGATCCTGAACAACCACACCACGACATCGCGCTGGTGCTGCAGCCACGATGACGGCAACACGAAGTGGTACAGCAGCCAGACCACCGAGAAGTGGGTCTCGGACTGGGTGGCGCTCACCGAGCGGTACCGCGGGAACCCTCGGGTCGTCGGCATGGATCTGCGCAACGAGGTGCGCCGCGATCTGATGGACGACGCGAACTGGGGCGGCGGCGACGGCAACGACCTCTACAAGGCGTATCAGCAGGCGGCGATCGCGATCCAGCGCGTCAACCCCGACGTCCTGGTGATCATGGAGGGCATCAACTGGCAGGGCGTGCCGCTGGACGGCGTGTACCACGACCGGCCGATGCTCAAGCCGGTCGCGAACATCTCGAACACGATCCTGCGTCCCGACAAGCTCGTGTACTCGGCGCACGTGTACGGATTCACCGGTCCGCAGCACACAGGGGCCACGGGCCTGGGCGAGACGCACGATCTGCGCTATCGCGACATGACGGCGACGCAGCTCGCGGACGCGGTGCGCCAGGAGGCACTGTTCGTCACGACGCCGGGCCAGCACTACACGGCCCCGGTCTGGGTGAGCGAGTTCGGCACCCGCGGCGCCGGTCAGACCGATCAGAAGGAGATCGCCTGGTGGAACAGCTTCACCGATCTCCTCGTCGCGAACGACACCGACTTCGCCGCCTGGCCGCTGGTCACCCAGGCCGATGCGTCGGGGGCGTTCGCCGACAGCTTCGCGCTCCTCGGCTATCGTCCGGACGGCAGCAGGATCAGCATCGCCGACGACTGGCGGTACGCCGGCTGGCAGAAGCTCGTGACGAGCGCCGGCAGAACCGGGCAGGTGCCCGTCGAGACCCGATGGAACATGCTCGGCAGCAACAGCTACCTGCCCGACACGAACGCCTCGGCACTCATGCAGGATCGCCCGGACTGGGATCCGGGCCAGTGGAAGGGCGTCTGCCCAGACACGGAACGACTGCAGGGCGTGTCGCGCAGCATCGACCGCGGGCTCTGCACCGACGCCCGGCAGCCGGCCACCACGACCGCGCGGAACATCGTCGCGAACGAGGCGAACGTGCAGCAGGACTGGGCCGGCGGCTACAGCAAGCTGCAGTGCGCCGCGGGACAGATGGCCGTCGGGTTCAGCCTGACCATCGGAACGACCAACCGGTGGGCCGCCTCGAAGCTGCTGTGCGCTCCGAGCACGAGCCCGCTGCCGGTGAACGCCGGGCGGACCGTCTGGTTCGATCAGGCCGACAATCGGCCCGCGGGCGGCGGATCCACGGCGAGCGACTGGGCTCCCGGACACTTCAAGGGGCAGTGCGCCGATGGCGAGTACCTCGCCGGAATCGCCTACACCTACCAGCGCGTCCAGGGCGGTGTGCCGAGCGCACTGCTCTGCAAGCCCCTGCAGTGATCCGGCGCCTGTTCCGGGCCCGCCTGATGGTGGGCCCGGAACGGGCGTCCTCAGGGCGGCCCGCGCCGCATCGACCGGGCGGATCCCGCTCCTCCTCCGCCGACAGCCCCGACTCAGAAAGACCTCCTCATGATCGGCACGATCCATGTCGTCTTCAAGACCCACCTCGACATCGGCTTCACCGCCCTCGCCCGGGACGTGATCGCCGGCTACGCCGAGCACTATCTCCCCCGCGCGATCGATCTCGCCGAGGAGCTCGACCGCCGCGGAGGCCCCGCCCGATTCGTCTGGACGACGGGATCCTGGCTCATCGACCACGTGCTGCGGAACGGCTCACCCGCTGCGCGCGAGCGGCTCGACGCCGCCGTGCGCGCGGGGCGGATCCGCTGGCACGGGCTGCCCCTGACCACCCACACCGAGCTCATGGATCCCACCCTCGCGGCCTTCGGCGTCTCGATCGCCCGAGACCTCGACGCCCGGTACGGCCGCCGCACGATCGCCGCGAAGATGACCGACGTGCCGGGGCACACCATCGGACTCGTGCCGGTGCTGGCCGCGGCCGGGATCGAGTACCTCCACCTCGGCGTCAACGGCGCCTCGGCGGTGCCCGACGTGCCGGAGTTCTTCGTGTGGCGCGCTCCCGGCGGTGCGGAGGTCATCGTGAACTACGCGCGCTCGTACGGATCGGAGGGGCTCGACCTCGCCGTCGTGCCCGGCGGCACCGACGCGCTGCACCTCGCGCACACCGGCGACAACAACGGCCCTCCCACCGCGGCCGAGGTGGAGGAGCTGTTCGCCGCCCTCGCCGCCGCGCACCCGGGAGCGCGGATCGTGGCCTCGAGCCTCGACGACTTCGCCCGCGCCCTCCTCCCGCACCGAGGCGAGCTTCCCGTCGTGACCGCGGAGATCGGCGACACGTGGATCCACGGCGCGGGCGCCGATCCCCTGCTCACCGCAGGACTGGGGGCGCTGCAGCGGCTGCGGACGACGTGGCTCCGGGAGGGCCTGCTGACCCCCGGATCCGCAGAGCACCACGGGTTCAGCGTCGCCCTGCTGCGCATCGCCGAGCACACCTGGGGCGAGGATCTGAAGACCTACCTTCCGGACTACGTCAACTACGCCAAGGCCGACTTCCGCACGGCCCGCTCGCGGGACGTCGTGGACCCGGCCGCGAACCCGGCGCAGACCCGGGCGTACGACTGGGCCTGGGCGGAGCATCCGTCACCGCAGGGCCTCACGTACTCGGGGTTCGAGGCATCCTGGGCCGAGCAGCGCGCGCATCTCGATGCCGCGGTCTCCGCCCTGGACCCGGAGCGCGCCGCGGAGGCGCGAGCCGCCCTGGCGATCCTGCGCCCGGCGGAGACGTCAGGACAGGACGCCGCCGGTCGCTCCGTCGGCGTGGGCGAGGAGGTGCGGCTGGGCCGGTTCGCCGTCCGGTTCGGCGCGGACGGGGCGATCATCGGACTGCGCGACGAGCGCGGCTCCGTGTGGGCCGATGCCGAGCACGCTCTCGGTTCGTTCCGGCATCAGACCTTCGACGAGCGGGACGAGCAGCGCTGGCTGCAGCAGTACTGCCGCGATCTCGAGGACACCGGAGTCTGGGCGATCCCTGACCAGGCGAGCCCCGGGCTCGCGATCGCGGAGACGCTGCCCGCCCGCGTCACCGCCCCCGAGGTTCAGCGCCTGCGGACCAGCACGGGTGACGACGGCGCCGACACGGCGATCGTCGAGCTGACTCTCCCGGAGGAGCTCGTCGCCGAGACCGGCGCTCCGGCGCGGATCACGGTCGAATACTGCTTCCCGCAGGGTCCGGGCCCGATCCGGATCGCGCTCGACGTGTGCGGGCGTGAGGCGTCGAGACTGCCCGAGGCGAGCTGGTTCTGCTTCCGGCCGGTCCGGAGCGGAACCGCGGACGACGGCCGGTGGACGCTGCAGAAGCTCGGCCTCGCGGTGGACCCGCGGCACGTGGTGAGCCGCGGCAATCGCGCGCTGCACGCCGCGACGAGCGTGGACCGTGACGGGACGCGTCCGGTGCGCGTCCGCACGCTCGACGCGCCGCTCGTCGCCGTCGGATCCCCCGCCCTGCTGCGGTTCGAGGACACGGTGCCGGACCCCTCGGACGGCTTCGCGGTGAACCTGCACAATAACGTGTGGGGGACGAACTTCCGGATGTGGTTCGACGACGACCTGCGCTATCGGTTCGACCTGGACCTCGGCGGCGCCTCCGACCCCGACGAGGAGATCCGATGACCGACATGCTTCCGGCTCCCGGCGGCGAGCCTCTCATGACGAGCCCGCTGGTGATCATGGCGCTCCGCACCGACGGCTTCGAGGCGGTGTGGACGGTGGCGGGACTCAGCCGCGGATGGCTGGAATGGCGCTCCGGAGAAGCCCGCGGCGAAGCTCGCATGGACGCGTTCGGCATGACGCCGCAGAGCGCGCACGTGCTGCGCGTACGCGCGGACGGGCTTCCTGCCGGCGCCGACGTGCAGGTGCGGGCGGTGACCGCCTCGGTCGCGGATCCGGTCGTACGGCAGGTGAGCGCGTGGAAGACCGTGCGCCTGCTGGACGGATCCGCCGAGACCGCAAGGATCGCCGTCTGGAACGACACCCACCAGCACGACGACACGATCCGCGCCCTGGACGACCAGACGCCGTCCGCGGACCTGCTGGTGTGGAACGGCGACCTCTGCAACGACTGGACCACGCCCGATCGATTCGCGGACACCGTGCTCTCCCCCGCGCAGCGCGACATCAGCGCCGACCGGCCGCTCGAGGTGCTGATCGGCAACCACGATGTGCGCGGCGAGTGGGCCTTCAGACTGCAGGAGTATGTCGCCACCCGCGACGCGCGCCCCTTCTCCGCCGCGCGGATCGGCCCCGTGGCCTGCGTCTTCCTGCACACCGGCGAGGACAAGCCCGACGCGCACCCGACGTTCCACGGCCGGGTGGCCTTCGAGCCGCTCCGTGCCGAGCAGGCGCGCTGGCTGAGGGAAGGGACGGCGCGGCCCGAGATCCGCGATGCCCCCTACCGCCTCGTGTTCTGCCACATCCCGCTGCGATGGATCGACGAGACGCCGGCCGACTACGACCGGGAGGGCTACGACTGGTTCAGCCGGATGAGCCGAGACGCCTGGCACGACGCACTCGTCGCCTGGGGCGCGCAGCTCATCGTCTCAGGCCACACGCACGAGCCTGCTCTGATCCCTGCCGACCCGGAATTCCCGTATGCGCAGGTCGTCGCCGGCGGCCCCGACCTCGACGCCGCCTCCGCGGAGGCGGCGACCTGGATCGACATCCAGGCCGATCGCGGATCTCTCCGGCTCACCATGCGCACGCTCGACGGCGCGGTGCGCATCACCGAGACGCTCGCACCGTACGGGCCCTGACCCCTACCAGCGTCGGCCGTGCCGGCGCTCCCAGTCCGCCTCGACCGTGCGCGGGCGTCCGACGATGACACCGGCGGGGATCGACAGCACGAGCATGATCGCGAGCACCCACAGCGGGACCTGCCAGCCGCCGGTGGCGGTGTGCAGCACTCCCAGCAGCACCGGGAAGATCGCGGCGACCGTGTAGCCGATGCTCTGCACGAACCCGCTCAGCGCCACCGCCGTCTCCGGCTCCCGTGCGCGGATGCTGATGAGCACGAGCGCGAGGGGGAACAGCAGGCCGACCAGGCCGAACAGGCTCACCCAGAGCCACGCGAGCTCGGGCCGGTTCCAGAGGATGAGCCCGAGCGCGCCGACCAGGCCGCCGAGCGCGCCGATGATGTAGAGCGGCGTCGTGGCGCGGAAGCGCACCACGAGCAGCGGCACGACGAGCGATGCCGGCAGGCCGATGAACGCGAACAGCGACAGCAGGGGTCCCGCCGCCTGGGCGCTCACGCCCTCGTACTGCACGAGGATCGTCGGCAGCCAGGCGAAGGAGGCGTACGCCATGGTCGAGGAGGTCGCGAACACGGCGGCGAGCGCCCAGGCCAGCGGGATCCTCGGCATCCGCGCGAAGATGCGCCCGTTGGAGGGGGCCACGACGATCGGCCCCGTCGCGACCGCGACCGCATCCTCGAGCGAGACGTCGCGGCCCTCCCGGATCCGGTCCTCCGGCTCCGGATCCGGATCCGCGGCGGCCGCATCCCGCGGCGCACCGGTCCGGTCCCGCACGAGCATGACGATCCACGGGATCGTGCCGGCGAGCGCGAACACGGCCCACATCGAGAGCGAGGTGCGCCAGCCCGCGGTCTCCGCGATCGGCACGGCGACGAGCGGCGGCAGGAACGTCGAGAAGGCCATGACGGTCGTGTAGACCGTCATCATCAGCCCCATGCGGTCCGCGAAGTACTTCTTCACGAGCGGCGGCATCAGGATGTTCGCCATGCCGACGCCCGCGAAGACGAGCGCGGTGGCGATCACGAGCGTCACCGCATCCACCGCGACGCCGCGCGCGATGAGCCCGAGCGTCACCGCGCTCAGCGCGATGACCGCCACCCGCTCCAGGCCGAGCCGGCGCTCGAAGAGCGGCGTCAGCAGGCCGAACAGCGCGAAGCAGACCGGCGGGGCCGTGCCGATCAGGCCGATGATCGCGGGCGAGAGCGGGAAGTCGCGCCCGATCAGGTCGACGACCGGGGACAGCGAGGCCACCGCCGAGCGCAGCGAGAACGCGCACAGCACGATCCCGAGCACGGCGAGGGTGCGCCCCTGCCACAGCGGACGCGCGGCGCCGGCCGTCATCGCGCGCCCCGGATCACGAGGTCTGCGCCCCCTCGAGCCAGCCCAGATACTCCTCGGTGACGGTTCCGGTGACGTACCGGCCGTCGAAGGGGCTCATGTCGAGATCGGTGAGTTCGGATCCCTCGGTGATCGCCGCCTTGAGGTCCTCGACCTCCTGGTACACGAGACGATCGGCGCCCAGCACCTCGGCGATCTCGGGGATCGTCCGGCCGTGCGCGATGAGCTCGTGCTTCGAGGGCATGTTGATGCCGTACACGTGCGGGTGGCGGATCGGCGGGGCCGCGGAGGCGAAGATCACCGACTTCGCGCCGGCGTCGCGCGCCATCTGGATGATCTGCTTCGAGGTCGTGCCGCGCACGATCGAGTCGTCGATGAGCAGCACGTTCTTGCCCTTGAACTCGGTCGACATCGCGTTCAGCTTCTGCCGCACGCTCTTCTTGCGCACCGCCTGGCCGGGCATGATGAAGGTCCGGCCCACGTAGCGGTTCTTGTAGAAGCCCTCGCGGTACTCGATGCCGAGCTTGCGGGCGACCTCCATCGCGGCGGGGCGCGAGGAGTCGGGGATCGGCATGACCACGTCGATCTCCTCGAGCGGCACGTGCTTTGCGATCGTGTCGGCGAGGCGGTCGCCCATGCGCAGGCGCGACTCGTAGACCGAGATGCCGTTCATGACGGAGTCGGGACGGGCCAGGTACACGTACTCGAACGCGCAGGGCGCGAGGGTCGGAGCCTTGGCGCACTGCTTCGAGAACAGCGTGCCGTCGTTCGTGATGAAGACGGCCTCACCGGGCTCGATCTCGCGGACGACCTCGTAGTCGCCGTTCTCGAGGACGAGCGACTCGCTCGCCACGACCCACTCCTCCTTGCCGTCCCTGACCCGCTTGCCCAGGATCAGCGGCCGGATCCCGAACGGATCCCGGAAGGCGAGCAGCCCGTAGCCGGCGAGGATCGCGATGACGGCATAGGCGCCCTCGATCCGCTCGTGCGTGCGCGCGACGGCCTCGAAGATCCGCTCCGAGTCGAGGTCGACGGTCGAGGTCGTGGTCTGCAGCTCGTGCGCGAGCACGTTGAGCAGCAGCTCGGTGTCGCTCGACGAGTTCAGGTGACGGCGGTCGCGGTGCGCCATGTCGGCGGTCAGCTCGCGCGTGTTGGTGAGGTTGCCGTTGTGGATGAGGACGATGCCGTACGGCGCGTTCACGTAGAACGGCTGGGCCTCCTCCTCGCTCGACGCGGTGCCCTTGGTCGCGTAGCGGACGTGGCCGAGGCCGACGTTGCCGAGCAGCGAGCGCATGTCGCGCGTGCGGAAGGCCTCGCGCACCATGCCCTCCGCCTTGGCCATGTGCATGACGCCGCCGGGCTCTGCCGTGGCGATGCCGGTCGCGTCCTGCCCGCGGTGCTGCAGCAGAAGGAGCGCGTCGTAGATGTCCTGGTTGACCGGGCTGTGCCCGACCATTCCGACGATGCCGCACATGGGTGTCAGTTCGCTCCGTCCGCGTAGGCGCCGACCAGGCGCACGGCACCGCCGTCGACGCCCTTGGCGCCCTGTTCGAAGTCGCCGGCCGGGCGCGCGGCCACGGCGTCGAGCCGCACCGTCCCGACCTGCCAGGTGTCGATGCCGCCGGTCGTGAGCGCCTCGGCGATCGCGGTCGCGGACGAGGCATCGACGACGGCGAGGAAGCCGATGCCCAGGTTCCAGGTGCCCTCGCTGGACTCCAGCGTGGTGCCGGCCAGGTCGCTCAGCACGCGGAACACCGGGGCGGGCGACCACGTGGAGCGGTCGACCTCGGCCCAGGATCCCTGCGGCAGGACGCGCGCGAGGTTGGCCGCGATGCCGCCGCCGGTGACGTGGCTGAGGGAGTGCACGGCGCCGTCGAAGCGGTCGGCGATGCCGAGCAGCGGGGTCGTGTAGAGGCGGGTGGGGGTGAGCAGCGCCTCGCCCCAGGTGGCGCCGAGGTCGACGGCCCGGTCGGCGTAGCCGATCCCGGCCTTCGCGAGGATGTGCCGCACGAGCGAGTAGCCGTTCGAGTGCAGTCCGCTCGAGGCGAGGGCGAGGACGACGTCGCCGTCCTGCACGCGCTCGGACCCGAGGATCCGGTCCGCCTCGACGATTCCGGTCGCCGCGCCCGCGACGTCGTAGTCGTCGACGCCCAGCAGGCCGGGGTGCTCCGCCGTCTCGCCGCCGACGAGGGCGGTGCCGGTGAGCTCGCAGGCCTCGGCGATGCCGCGCACGATGTCGGCGATGCGCTCGGGGAAGACCTTGCCGCAGGCGATGTAGTCGGTCATGAACAGCGGCTTCGCGCCGACCACGACGATGTCGTCCACGACCATGCCGACCAGGTCGTGCCCGATCGTGTCGTGCTTGTCGATCGCCTGCGCGATCGCGACCTTGGTGCCAACGCCGTCGGTGCTCGAGGCGAGCAGCGGCCGACGATAGCCGAGCAGGGCGGAGGCGTCGAAGAGACCGGCGAATCCGCCGACCCCGCCGAGAACCTCGGGTCCGTGCGTGGCACGGACGGCGGACTTCATGAGTTCGACGGCTCGATCGCCGGCTGCCGTATCGACGCCGGCCTCAGCATAGGTGCGGGAGGACACCCGACAATCCTACCGGCGGGCGGCTGTGCGATCGCCCGCGGGCCGGGGCTCGGGGAGGCGGGACGGCGCCCGGGATCCGCGTCCGCGATCGTGACCCGCAAACAGGCCCCGCGCGGCCCGGAAATCCGTACGATGGGCGCATGGTCGACAAGCCGCAGTGGCTGGTGCGCGAGGAGGCCGGGATCCCGGTGCTCATCGCGCTCGCGCTGCGCCAGCGTCTCGGGATCCGGATCCCTCCCGAGCTCCCCACGTTGAGGGACCATCCGCTGCGCGCGTTCGACGACGGCGGGGTGGACGACGCGCTCGAGCGGCAGTGGCGGGCGTACTGGGACATGACGGTCGAACCCGAGACGCACCCCTCCACGTCGCCGCTTGAGCTCATCGACGGGTTCGACACGATCGTCGCGCTCCCCGCCGTGGGCGCGGAGCGGCTGCGGGCCGCGATCGCGCCGTTCGCCTCCGAGGTGGTGCGCTACGCGAAGGAGGCCCAGCAGCGCTACTCGCGCTCGGTCTCCGGCACGGGCGACCCGTACCGCGCCTACGCCGCCGCACTCGCGGAGTTCGAGCGCGACACCGGACGCCGCGCGCACTCCTTCGAGCTCAACGTGCACGTGCTGCCGCTCGCGCAGCGCGGGATCTGGCGCATCGGGGCGTTCAGCATCGCGGTCACCGACAGCCTCCGCCACGACCCCGTGGACTTCGACAGCGCGATCCGCCCCGTCATCGCCGAAGTGGCGTGACGAGGTCCGGGCGCGCGGAGCCCTCCCGGGCTCGGGCCGCGACCCGAGGGGGCTACTCCGCGACGGTCTCGCGATCGACGCGGACCACGCGCTCGCTGCGGCGCGCGGTGCGTTCGAAGATCAGCGCGATGACGCCCAGCAGGGCGATGCCGACCGGAACCGTCCACAGCAGCAGGAAGCCGAACACCTGCCCGAACGGGTAGGCGACCTGCGTGGCCTCCGACGCGCCGAAGTTGCCGAACACGGTCAGCACGAACGCGAGGACCACGCCCACCCCCACGCCGATGCCGAGGAAGACGCCCCAGCGCGGCGCACGACGGACGCGCGCCTCGACGATCTCGGGCGTGCGGTCCGGTTGCGGCGTGCTCATGCCTCCATTGTCCCACGCGCGCCTGTGCGGAGATCCGCGGAGGGCGCGCCCCGGCCGAGGCGCGAGATGCGGGCTCCGCGGCGGCCTGCGTCTCACGCGGCGAGCGGATGCCCCGCCGGGTCAGGGGCGCAGCGGCAGCAGCTCGGTGAGGTCCGCGCGAGTGCCGGAGGCATGGATCCGCCCGGCGTCGAGCGCCGACGCCCAGGTCTCGGATCCGGTCGCGACCGCGATCCACGTGGCCGGATCCAGTTCGACGACGTTCGGCGGGGTGCCGCGGGTGTGCCGGGGACCCTGCACGACCTGCACCGCGCCGAACGGCGGCACGCGCACCTCGACGCTGTTGCCCGGCGCCTTCTCGTCCAGCAGCTGCAGCAGATAGCGGACGGCCGTGGCGTAGTCGGCGCGGGCGGGCTTCCCGCCCGCGCCGAGCGCCGCACGCGCGGCATCGAGCGCCGCGCGCCCCGCCGTCGTGTCGATCCTGCTCGCCATAGGTCCATGCTAGGCACCGCGGGCATAGGCTCGGCACGATGACTTCCTCCGCCGAGACACCCGCCACGGACACCGCCGGGGCGCGCGCCGACCTGCTCGCGGCGGCGGCGAAGGGCGCGCTCGGCCTCGGCCGCTTCCCCGGGGTCGACGACGATGCGCACGCCGCGTCCGTGCTGATCCTGTTCGGCCGCCTCGACGACGAGCCGTCCGACGCGGATGCGGTCACGGTGCCCGCCGATCTCGACGTGCTGCTGCAGCGCCGTGCCGCGACGCTCTCCTCGCACCCGGGGCAGGTCTCGTTCCCCGGCGGTCGCCGCGAGGAGGCGGATCCGGATCCCGCCGCGACGGCCCTCCGCGAGGCGCAGGAGGAGACCGGGCTGGATCCGGCCGGCGTCGAGATCCTCGCGACCCTCCCGGAGATCCCCCTCGCCGCCAGCAACCATCTCGTCACCCCGGTGCTGGGCTGGTGGCGCGAGCCCTCGCGGGTGGTCGCGGTGGATCACGCCGAGACCGTGCAGGTGTTCCGCGTCCCGGTCGCGACGCTGCTGGATCCGGCGACCCGCTTCACCTCGACGCTCACCCGGATGGGGCAGACCTTCCGCGGCCCCGCCTTCGACGTCGACGGCACGATCGTGTGGGGCTTCACGGCGATGGTGCTCGACGGCGTCTTCGAGGCCGCCGGATGGACCCTGCCCTGGGACCGCGCCGACGAACGGCCCATCCGCCTCGAGGTGTGACGGTCGCGCGGCTTCACGACCGTCATCGACGGGCGCCCGCTCGGTAGGCTGACGGGGTGAAGATCCTCGTCCTCGGTTCCGGTGCCCGTGAGCACGCGATCATCCTCGCCCTGCGCGCCGAGAGGAAGGGCCATGAGATCCTCTGCGCCCCCGGCAACGCCGGGATCGCGCAGGACGCGACGCTGGTCGAGGTGGATCCGATGGACGGCGCGGCCGTCCGCGCGTTCGCCGACGAGCACGGCGTCGACCTCGTCGTGATCGGCCCGGAGGCGCCGCTCGTCGCGGGCGTCGCCGACGTGGTGCGCGCGCACGGGATCCCGGTGTTCGGACCCGGTCGCGCCGCAGCACAGCTGGAGGGATCCAAGGCCTTCGCGAAGCGGATCATGGAGGCGGCCTCGGTGCCGACCGGCCGCGCGGTGCGCGCCGCGACCGCGGCGGAGGTCGAGGCCGCGTTCGACGACCTGGGCGCGCCGTACGTGGTGAAGGCCGACGGGCTCGCGGCCGGCAAGGGCGTCATCGTCACCCCCGACCGCGCCGCCGCGCTCGCCCACGCCGAGCACTACCTTCCGCACGGCCCTGTGCTCGTCGAGGAGTTCCTCACCGGTCCCGAGGTCTCGCTGTTCTTCCTCAGCGACGGCGACTCCGTCCGCGCGCTGAGCCCCGCGCAGGACTTCAAGCGCGCCTTCGACGGCGACGAGGGGCCGAACACCGGCGGCATGGGCGCCTACTCGCCGCTGCCGTGGCTGGACGAGCAGTTCGGCAGCGAGGCGGCCTTCGTCGAGGAGGTCACCCGCACCGTCGCCCTCCCGGTCGTGAAGCAGCTCGACGCCGAGGGCACGCCGTTCATCGGCCTCCTCTACGCGGGCCTCATCCTCACGCCGAACGGCGTGCGCGTGATCGAGTTCAACGCGCGCTTCGGCGACCCGGAGACCCAGGTGGTGCTTCCGCGCCTGCGCACCCCGCTGTCGCGGCTGCTGCTCGCCGCCGCGACCGGCACGCTCGAGGACGAGCCGCAGCCCGAGTTCCGCGACGACGTCGCGATCACCGTCGTGCTCGCGAGCGAGGGCTACCCCGAAGCGCCGCAGACCGGTCGCCCGATCGAGGGCCTGGCCGAGGCGGCGACCGTCGAGGGCGTCAGCGTCGTGCACGCGGCGACCGCGGGCCCCGACGCCCCCGGCGGCAACCTCATCGCGACCGGCGGCCGCGTGCTGAACGTGGTCGCGACCGGATCCGACTTCGCCGACGCCCGCGCCCGCGCCTACGAGGCGCTCGGCCGGATCCGCCTCGATGGCGCGCACCACCGCACCGACATCGCCGCACGCGTCGCGCAGTAGCCGGCGCGGCGGGGGCTGCACGGCGCAGGGCTCGGCGGGCTCGCACGCGCCCGCGAACGCACGCGCCCGCGCACGCCCGCGCACGCCCGCAAACGTCGACGCCCCCTCGCAGTACCGAAGCCCCCTCGTATGGTCGTCCACACGAGGGGGCGTCGGCGCTCAGAGGGGGCGTCGGCGCTCAGAGGGGGCGCCGACGAGAGATGACGCGGCGCATCTGGGGAGGACGAGACGAGGAGCGCCGCCCGCGCACGTCGACGCCCCCTCGCGGTACCGAAACCCCCTCGCACGGACGTCCGCACGAGGGGGTCTCGGCGCGCAGAGGGGGCGTCGACGAGAGGGCGCGGCGTCAGCGCTTCACGAGGTGCGCCGGACGCTGCATGAACAGGATCCCGATCACGCCGACCAGCAGGACGGCGGCGGGCAGGATCATCGACTGCGCCATGGCGGAGGAGAACCCCGCCACTACGAAGTCGGGGAGCTTGCCCGTGCCGAAGTCGCCGCCGTGGCTCGCGGCACCCGGAAGGTTCGCCTCGAGGCGGCCCTGCATGAGCGCGGCGATCGCGGCCGAGCCGAGCACCGACCCGATCGTCCGGGTGGTGTTGTAGATGCCCGCGCCCGCGCCCGCCTGCCGCGGCTCGAGGTTGCGCGTGGCCGTCGTGGCCAGCGGACCCCACATGCCGGCCTGGCCGATGCCCATGAGCGCCGAGGGCAGCAGGAACATCCAGATCGGGGTGTCCGGCGTCATCAGCAGGCCGTACCAGACCAGGGCGACCGTGGTCAGGCCGAGGCCCGGCACGAGCAGCACGCGCGGATCCACGCGGTCGAGGATCCGGCCCGCGATCGGTGCGAGCACGCCCGACAGCACCGCCATCGGGATCAGCAGCAGCGCCGCCTGAGTGGGCGTGAGGCCGCGGGCGAGCTGGTAGAAGAACATCATCGGCAGGGACATCGAGGTCACCGTGAAGCCCACGGTCGCGATCCCGAAGTTCGCGACCGAGAAGTTGCGGTCGCGGAACAGGCCGAGCGGGACCAGAGGCTCGCTGCGGGTCTTCGCCTGCTGCCAGATGAAGACCGCCATCACCACGATGCCGGCCGCGATCATCGCCCAGATCCATCCGGCCCAGTCGTAGTGCTGGCCCTCCTGCAGCCCGAACACGATGAGGAACAGGCCGAGAGCGCTGAGCACGACGCCGACCATGTCGAACCGGTGCTCGTGGGTCTGCAGGCGCGGGACGAGGATCCAGGCGAGCACGAAGCCGATCACGCCGACCGGGAGGTTGATGAAGAAGATCCACTCCCAGCCGAGGCCGTCCACGAGCAGACCGCCGGCCAGGGGGCCGACGAGCGTGGCCACACCGGCCGTCGCGCCCCACAGGCCCATCGCCGCACCGCGGCGCTCGGCAGGGAAGGTGCGCGTGATGACCGCCATGGTCTGCGGCGTCATCAGCGCGGCGCCGAGGCCCTGCACGGCCCGGAACGCGATCAGCATCCCGAGCGAGTTGGACAGGCCGCAGCCCAGCGAGGCCAGCGTGAAGACCGTCAGGCCGATCAGGTACATGTTCTTCGGGCCGAACCGGTCGCCCAGGCGTCCGGTGATCAGCAGCGGCACGGCGTACGCGAGCAGGTAGGCGCTCGTCACCCACACGACGTTGTCGAGATTGTTCGTGGACGGGTCGAGCGCGGCCTTGATGGCAGGGTTCGCGACCGAGACGATCGTGGTGTCCACGAGGATCATGAAGAAGCCGATGACCAGCGCCCAGAGGGCGGGCCAGGGGCTCTTCGGCTTGTGGCCGACGGCGTAGGCGCCGGTCGACGTACCGATGGTTTCAGCCATTCTGGTGTGCCTTTCGCTTGGCAAGAAGGTGGTCCGGATCCGGCCCCCACGAGAAGTCGGGGGATGAGATCCGGGGGATCAGGGCGCCGAGCCAGTCGATCTCCGCCTGCAGCATCAGGCGGTGCCGGATCGGCTCGAGGAGGTACTGCTCCGGCACGTCGCGGGTCCCGGCGCCGTCGAGCGAGGCGCCGATCGTCGCCAGCTCCTCGCGGAGCAGCGCGAGCCGCTGCGTGAGGAGCTCGACCGCCTCGTCCCGGTCGAGGTTGTGCGCCTCGGCCAGGGCGACGCGGAACGGGGTCTGCCGACGGCTGCCGCCGAGCTCGCGGCGCACCCATTCGCGCACCGCCTCGGCGCCCGCAGGCGTGACCGTGTAGGTCGTGCGCTCCGGGCGGTTGCCGTCGCGATCGACGCCGACCTCCTCGAGCAGCCCCTGCCCGTGCAGCCGGGAGACGGTGTGGTACAGCGTGCCGTTGGAGATCGGGATGATCCGGTCGTCGCGACGGGCGCGCAGCAGCCGCGCCATCTCGTACGGGTGCATGTCGCCCTCGCTCAGCAGTGCGAGCACCATCACCCCCAGAGAGGTGAGCGCCGGATCCTTCACAATCACTCCATCCCGACTAGTCCATCTGGACTAATCCGACTACGACTATACGCCCGACCGGATCCGAGCGCCAGCGCTTTCTCCCGCCGGTCTCATCGCAGCGCCGCCGTGAGCTGGGCGGGCATCAGGGCACGATCCGCGTAGACGAGCCGCAGGACGGCAGGATCCGGGTTGCCCAGATCCGGAGCACGGTGGACGAGACGAAGCCCGACCTTCTCCGCGACGGCGGCCGAGGCGCGGTTGTGCTCGACGAGGTAGGCGATGACCGGGACGTCGGGGGCGACCTGCGCCGCGGCCTCGAGCGCGGCACGGGCCACCTCGGTCGCATACCCGCGGCCGTGGTGATCCGCGGAGAGGCGGTAGCCGAGGTTCCACACGCGGGCGGGCCCCTCGGGGCCGGCGTCGGGCGCGTCGGCCCCGAGCATCGTGACGCCGCCGTTGCCGATGACCTCGCCGGTCTCGCGCAGCCGCACGATCCAGGATCCGAGTCCATGGATCCGCCAGCTGGACCCCCAGCGCTCGAGCATGGCGGCGATGCGCTCCGGCTCGGTGGGCCGCAGGCTCGGGAAGTGCGTCCACACCCGGGGGTCGCTGTAGACGGCGAAGACGGCGTCGAGGTCGCCCGGCTCGGGGCGACGCAGGCTGAGACGGTCGGTCAGGATCTCGAAGGGGATGTCGGCGCTCACCCGAGCACACTAGGCCGAGCCTCGGACATCGCCGCCGCCTCCGTGCCCGACCCGGCGGGACGCCCGCGATAATGGACGCGTGAGCACACCCCTCGAACTCTCCGGCTGGCGGCACCTCTACTCCGGCAAGGTCCGCGACCTCTACGCGCCGGAGGATCCCGCGGACAAGCGGCTGCTGGTCGTCGCGAGCGACCGGGTCAGCGCGTTCGACTTCGCGCTGGAGCCGCCGATCCCGCAGAAGGGCGCGCTGCTCACCGGCCTCAGCCGCTGGTGGTTCGACCGGCTCGCCGAGGGAGCGGATCCGGTTCCCCACCACCTGGTGGACGGGGACGTCCCCGCCGAGGTGGCCGATCGCGCGATGCTCGCCCGGTCGCTCGAGATGCTGCCGATCGAGTGCGTGGTGCGCGGCTACCTGACCGGATCCGGCTGGCTCGAGTACCAGCAGAGCGGCACGGTCTGCGGGATCCCGCTGCCCGCGGGGCTGGAGAACGGCGACCGGCTGCCCGAGCCGCTCTTCACGCCCGCGTACAAGGCGCCGATGGGCGAGCACGACGAGAACATCACGTTCGAGCGCACCGCCGAGATCGTCGGCGCCGAGCGCGCCGCCCAGCTGCGCGACGTGTCGCTCGCGATCTACCGCCGCGCCGCCGCCATCGCGGAGGAGCGCGGGCTCATCCTCGCCGACACCAAGTTCGAGTTCGGCGTCGACGCCGACGGCGTCCTCCGCCTCGCCGACGAGGTGCTCACCAGCGACTCCTCGCGGTACTGGGACGCCGAGTCGTGGCGGACCGGATCCACCCCCGCCGAGCGCATGGCGAGCTTCGACAAGCAGATCGTGCGCGACTGGCTGAGCGCCCACTGGGACAAGCAGGGCACCCCGCCGGTGCTGCCCGCGGAGGTCGTCGCGCAGACCGCCGCGCGCTACGCCGAGCTGCTCGACCGCCTGACCGCCTGATCCGACCCGCCCCCTCCGCCGAGCGCGGGGCGCGCTCCCAGGGAACGCCCAGGATAGGGTTTCTCCAGCCCCCTCCCCCGATCCCGAGGAGTCCGCATGTCCCTGTGGAAGATCCACGGCGACGGACGCACCGTCGAACCCGGCGCCGTCGTCCGCCCCGATGAGCGCCTGAACTGGCCCGCCACGATCGCGATCGGCGTGCAGCACGTCGTGGCGATGTTCGGTGCGACGTTCCTCGTGCCGATCCTCACCGGCTTCCCGGTGCCGACGACCCTGCTGTTCAGCGGCGTGGGCACGATCCTGTTCCTGCTCATCACCCGGAACAAGCTGCCCAGCTACCTCGGATCCTCCTTCGCGTTCATCGCCCCGGTGACCGCCGCCACCGCCGCTCACGCGACGGGCGGCGACAGCGGGATCGGCGCTGCCCTCGCCGGCATCGTCGCGGTCGGCGTGCTGCTCGCGATCATCGGCGTCGTCGTGCACGTCGCCGGCGTGAAGTGGGTGGACCGCTTCCTGCCGCCCGTGCTGGCGGGCACGATCGTCGCGCTGATCGGGTTCAACCTCGCCGGCGCCGCGTACGGCAACTTCGCCAAGGCCCCCATCACGGCGACCTTCACCCTCGCGATCACGATCGTGTTCGCGGTGCTGTTCCGCGGATTCCTGGGCCGGATCTCCATCTTCCTCGGCGTGATCGCGGGCTACATCTTCGCCGGCTTCCGCGGCGAGCTCGACTTCTCCGCGGTCGACAAGGCGGCCTGGGTCGGCCTTCCCACGTTCCACTTCCCCGATTTCGGAACGCCGAGCGTGTGGAGCGGCATCGCGATGTTCCTGCCCGTCGTGCTCGTGCTCATCGCCGAGAACGTCGGTCACGTCCGCGGCGTCGCGACCATGGTCGAGGATCCGGAGATCAACGCGCAGACCGGGAAGGCGCTCATCGCCGACGGCGTCTCGACCACGATCGCCGGCCTCTTCGGCGGATCGGGAACGACCACCTACGGCGAGAACATCGGCGTGATGGCGTCGACCAGGGTGTACTCGACCGCCGCCTACTGGGTCGCCGGCATCGCGGCGATCCTGCTCAGCCTCTCCCCGAAGTTCGGCGCGATCATCAACTCGGTGCCGGCGGGCGTGCTCGGCGGCATCACGACGGGGCTCTACGGCCTCATCGGCGTGATCGGCATCAAGATCTGGGTCGACAACCGCGTCGACTTCTCGCGTCCCGTGAACCAGTACACGGCCGCCGTCGCGCTCGTCATCGCGGTCGGCGGGTTCTCGATCGCGGTCAAGGACTCGGGCTTCGTGCTCGGCGGCATCGTCATCGCGACCGTGGCCGCGATCGTCATCTACCACGGCGGCAACGCGATCGCACGGCTGCGCAGGTCCGGCGCGGACGACCCGCGGCCGCTGGAGGCCGTCGGCCCGATGGGCGGCGACCCCGCCTGATCAGCGCGAAGCCCGCGCGCGCGGTTCGGATCCCGAGCCCGGCGCGGGCTTCGCCATGCCGGGAAGGGGTTCCGCGGGCTCGGGCAGGCCGTAGCGGCGGTGCACCCAGCGACGGGCCTCCTCGAGCGGGTACGAGTCGCCGTACATGATGCGCTGACCGACGATCCCGTCGAGCACGCTGCGGAGCATGATCTCCTCGAGCGCCGGATCCGCGTCGCCGCGGTCGCGGAAGATCGAGCGCACCGCGTCCTCCGCCGCGACGACGCCCGCCAGGTGCCGCCGCTCCCCCTCCGCGAACAGCGCCCGCGTGGTCGGCTGCTGCTGGAGTGCGACGACCACGCGCTGCAGGGGCAGGGCTACCGCGGTCATGCCGAGCGCGGTGTCGATGATGGCCGCGAGCCGCACCTCCGGAGGGAGCGGCACGGCGGACGGAGGGAGCGGCGCGGCGGACGGCGGGGGCTGCTCCTCGGCGGACCGCGTGCCAGCCCCGTCCGCCTGGCCCGCACTCGCCGGCACCGGCGGCGGTCCGCTGTGCGCGATGCCGAGCAGCATGTCGAACCAGCGGTCGATCACGGCCTGGACGAGCTGCTCCTTGCCACCGAAGTAGTAGTTGACAAGTCCCTGAGCGACGCCCGCGCGCCGGGTGATGTCGGCGATCGTGGCGCCGTCGATCCCGCGCTCGGCGAAGACCTCGATCGCCGCCTCGAGCAGGCTCTCGCGCGAGCGCTCCCGGGCGATGCGGTTCTGCTCCGGGGAGCGTGCCATGCGCCGTGCCTTCCGGATCCGTTTTCCGGGTGACGGATCCGTTCGCTACATTAATCACTGAATATTCATTCAACCTACATAAACCCTCACACCGGAGGATCCTCATGCACGGCAGCGCCCGCGTCGATCTGAACGACCTCGGCAGTCTCATCGGCTGGCTCTTCGCCCAGTGGTGGGTGTGGGTCGTCGTCGGCGTCGTCGTGCTGTTCTTCCTGGTCGTCTGGATCATGCCCGCGGCGAAGGTCAAGCCCTCCGAGGCGTACTCGACCGACGACCGGGAGGCGAACGAGATCGCGCTGGGCTTCCTGCAGATCGTGAACCAGCCGTCCGGGCCGTGGAACGACCCGACCGCGTCCGCGCTGAGCGCGGGCGAGAAGAAGCGGCTCGTCGAGATGTGGGGCGTGGCGACGCGCGAGGAGTGGCTCGCCGGGATCGAGAGGCTCGTCACCGTCCGGCGCCGCCGCGACGTCTGGGTGACCTGCCTCGCCATCCGCGCGGAGCTCGCGGGACGCCTAAGCCGTGTGCCGAAGTCCAAGGAGTGGGCGGCCGCGATCATCGAGGCCGGCGGCGACAAGCGCGATGCCCGCTCCTTC
This sequence comes from Microbacterium sp. 13-71-7, assembly GCF_002257455.1. Classification (GTDB taxonomy): domain Bacteria; phylum Actinomycetota; class Actinomycetes; order Actinomycetales; family Microbacteriaceae; genus Microbacterium. The sequence continues at coordinate 23,722 of NZ_NCKN01000001.1, read as the reverse complement.
GTCGCCGCGATCGAGGGCGTCGAGACCCAGGTGCGCAAGCTCGTCGGCAAGGACATCGTCACGCCCGACCTCTACGTCCGCACGCTCGACGGGTACGCGCTCGGCCAGGCCGTCGCGCTCGCGACCTGGGGCGTCGCCCTGGGCCACGCCGACGTGCCGGAGGCGCGCGCGATCATCCACCGCATCAACGAAGAGGGTCGCCCGGCGTTCTCCTCCTGGGCCGACTTCGGCCTGAGCTACATCACGGGCCGCGTGATGCACTGGAGCGACGGCGTGATCGGCGAGAAGACCTTCGACAAGTTCGGCGACGGCTGGTCCGAGTTCAAGGCCGCGTCGACCGCGAAGCGCAACGGGCCGTGGGCGTCGCTGCCCTGGCGGGTCGGGTGAGCGAGGGGCGGATGAGCGCGGATCCGCACGCCGCGGAGCCGATCCGGGTCGACCTCTCGGCCCTGCGCACGCCGCCGGGCATGCGCACGCTGCTCGCCTATGAGCGGGCGGCGCGCATCCCCCTGCACCGGCGCTTCTTCGCCGTGCTCGCCGGAGTGCTGCTGCTCACGGCGGCGATCGTCGTCGCGCTCTGGTGGCTGGGCTCGATCGGGATGCTCTCCCGAGTGCCGCTGCTCGCCGTGGTCGGCGTCTTGTACGGCGCGCTGGGGGCGGTCGGCTTCGTCTGGTACGCCGTGGGCCTCTCCCGCCGCGCACGTCTGGCCATGTTCGCCGGGGCGAACGGCTGGGCCTATGCGGATCTGCTGCAGGGCACCCGACGTCCGGGGTCGGCGTTCACGCGCATGCGCCGCTCGATCGAGCGCGGCGTGATCGCCTCGGAGGATGAGCGCCTCCCGTTCGAGCTCGGCCTCGCACGTTCGGTCGGCGGTCGGGATCAGGCCGCGACCGTGCAGCGCCCCTTCGCCTTCGTGGAGCTGCCGCTGCCCTCGAAGGTCCCGCACATCGTGCTGCGCAACCGGCGCCGCAGCATCGTGCCCACCCTGGGGCTCGGCGGCGCGCGGATGGACCTGGAGGGGCACTTCGCGTCGACGTTCCAGCTGCTCGTGCCCGAGGGGTATCAGCGCGACGCCCTCTACATCTTCACGCCCGACCTCATGGCGCGGATCCTGGATCTCGGCGCCGGCGCCGAGCTCGAACTGGTCGAGGATCGCGCCTACGTGTATCTGCCCGGCGGCACCCGGTTCGACCGGCCGGACGTGATGCAGAGGACCGTGCAGCTCGCCGAAGAGCTGCACCGACGTTTCGCGGCGCGGACGGGCCCGTACCGCGACGAGAGCACCGGCCCGATCGAACGACCGGAGGGCGTGGCGATCGGGTTGGGCGGACAGCGCCTCGGCGGACAGGGCGTGTCCCTGCTCGCCGTGGCCGGCGTATCGGCGGCGGTGATCCTCTCCGCAGGGATCACGGCGTTCGCGCTGTTCGGCGGGGCGATCCTGCGGTCAGGGGGTTGACCGCGGGCGCCGATCTCTTGGGGGGATCGGCGACCGACGCCCCGTCTCCTGCGCCGTGCACGGCAGGGAGGCGGGGCGCTTCGGCGTCTGCGGCCGGGCCGGATCGGCGCACTGAGGTGCGCCCCTGCGCCCGCCGCGGTCAGCGCCGGATGATGCGCTGCTCGATCGCGGCGGCGACGGCTCCGGCCCTGGTGTCGACCCCGAGCTTGCCGTAGATGTGGGAGAGGTGCGACTTCACGGTCGCCTCCGAGACGAACAGCGCCTTCGCGAGCTCGCGGTTGCCGAGTCCGTCGGCCAGCAGCTCGAGCACCTCGACCTCGCGCTCGGTCATGCGCGGCTCCGGCGAGGCGGCGCGGCGCATGAGCACCGCGGCGACCGAGGGGGCGAGCGCCGGTTCTCCCCGCGAGACGGCGTGGATCCCGGCGAAGAGCTGGTCGGGCGGGGCGTCCTTGAGGAGGTAGCCGGCCGCCCCGGCGTCCAGCGCGCGCAGGATGTCCGACTCGCTGTCGTAGGTGGTCAGCACGAGCACGGCCGGCGGATCCGGCAGCGCGCGGATGCGTGCCGTCGCGACGATCCCGCCCTCCCCCTCGCCCAGGCTGAGGTCCATGAGCACCACGTCCGGCCGCTCGGCCTCGACCGCCAGGACGGCGCCGGCGGAGTTCGACGCCTCGCCCACGACCACGAGGTCGTCCGTCGACTCGAGCAGGGCGCGCACGCCCGCCCGGACGACGGGGTGGTCGTCCACGAGCACGATCCGCAGGGTCATCGGCTCTCCTCCTGCGGATCCGGTCCGGTTCCGTGCTCGGCGGACGGGACGGATCCGGATCCGTCCAGGGCGCGGGGGAAGACGAGCGACAGCGTCGTCCCCTCCCCCGGGGCGCTCTCGACCTGCAGGGCGCCGCCGAGCTGCGCGATCCGCTCCGCCATCCCCGGGATGCCCTGGCCACGGCCGGCCGCACGGCGCTGCGCCGCCCTGGCCGTCATCGCGGAGGGTCTCGCGTCGAAGCCGACCCCGTCGTCGCGGATGTCGAGGCGCAGCTCATCGGGCTGAGCGGTCAGGCTCACCACGGCCCTGGTCGCACGGGCGTGCTCCACGACGTTCGCGAGCGCCCCGCGCGTGGTGCGGATGATGGCCGACGCCACAGGGAGGGGCACCTCGGTCGCGGTGCCGTGGCTGCGGAACTGCACGTCGACGCCGCGCCCGGCGGCCTCGGCGACCACCCGCGCGAGGGCGGCGGGGAGGGATCCCGCAGCGCCCTCGAGCTCGCCGGGGGCGAGGTCGCGCACCACGCGGCGCACCTCGTCGAGCGCGGACCGCGCAGTGCCCGCGGCCGCGCGCACCTGCTCCCTGGCGGCGTCGGGACGCCGCTCCCAGCCCTGTTCCGAGGCCTGCAGCAGCAGGTTGATGCTGGAGAGGTCCTGCCCGACGGAGTCGTGGATCTCGCGCGACAGCCTCGCGCGCTCGGCGAGCGCGCCGGCGCGGTGCTGCGCGGCGGACAGGTCGGCCTGCGTCGCGGTGAGCTCGTCGAGCAGCTGCTGGCGGGCGAGCGCCTCGCGGTCGAGCGCGCGGTACGCGACGATCGTGGCGAACGCGATCCCGATCGGGCCGGCGACGAGCGTCGGGTCGAACAGCGCGGCCAGGCGCAGCTCCGCGACGATCACCACCGCGGTCATCGCCGTGATCGCGGTCGTCGCCGGCCAGAACGGGAGGATCTGCAGCACCGCGAAGGCGAGCGGGACGGCGCACCACCCGAACGACGGGGCCACGAGCGTCAGCACCGCCCAGAGCACGCACACCAGGAGCGCCCAGGTCGCCGGCCACGCGCCGCGACGGGGGACGAACCCCTGCAGCACGGCGGCCACGACCAGCACGGCGGCACCGGCGAGGACCGGCACCGCGTCCTCGCCCTCGCCGTGCCGGAGCAGGTACCGGATCGCGCTCACCACGATCAGCGCGATGAGCACCACCTGCAGCGCCCGCCCGAACCGCACCGGCGCGAGGATCCCGCGCACGCCGTCGCCGGGGGCCGCCTCGCGCTGCGCCTCGGACCGCGGTTCCATGGGCTCAGCCTACGAACGCCGCGGCCCGATCCGCATCAGCCGATCGGCTACGGATCCGTCGGTCACGGCACCCATGCCCACGCGCATTCGGGTTACGCACGGCATCCAGGTTCCGGTCCCCGCACCGTATTCAGGACGGATCGAGCGTGTTCACGTCCATCTGCCGCTTTCCGGCCTCTGAGCCGATTCCATCCTGAATTCGGTCCGCGCATCACGCCGACCCGCGCACCACCAGCTCGGTGCCGAGGGTCGTCCGGTGCGGAGGGGCGGATCCGGTGAGCCGATCGATCAGCACGCCCGCGAGGGCCTCGCCCTGCGCGTGCATGGGCTGGCGGATCGTCGTGAGCGGCGGATCCGTCGACAGCGCGACGGGCGAGTCGTCGAAGCCGACGATCGCGACGTCCTCGGGAATACGCACGCCCGCGCCGCGGAGCGTCCGCAGCACGCCGCGGGCCATGAGGTCGCTCGCCGCGAAGACGGCGTCGGGCAGGGCGCCTGCCGGTGCGGCGGCGCGCGCGAGAAGCTCCTGTGCCGCACGCGCCCCGCTGGCCTCGGAGTAGTCGCCCGCGATCTCGGCGAAGGGCTCCAGCCCGTCCTCGGCGAGACGCGCGCGGAAGCCGGCCAGCCGATCCACGCCGCCCGCCATCGAGAGCGGCCCTGTCACGGTGGCGATGCGCCGTCGCCCGATGCGTCGCAGGTGCTCGACGGCCTGCCGGGCTCCGGTGACGTTGTCCACGTCCACGAACCAGTCGTCATCGCCGCCGTTCGTGCGGCGTCCGCCGAACACGACGGGCACCGCCTCGACGATGCGGTCGACGAAGGCGTCGCTGTTGTGGTGGGACAGGATGATCGCGCCGTCCACGCCGCCGTTGCGCACGAAGCCCGTCATCCGGCCGCCGGGGTCGTCGCTCGCGATCAGCAGGTTCAGGATGTAGTCCGAGCGCGCCACCCGGTCGCTGATCCCCGCCACGACGGCGCCGAAGTACGGGTCGCCGAAGAAGCGCCGGGTGTCCTCCGGCACGACGAGCGCGATCGCATGCGTCTGTCGAAGGGCGAGGGAACGCGCCGCCCGGTTGGGGACGTAGCCGAGGCGCGCGATCGCGTCCCGCACCGCGGCGAGCGCGTGCGGGCTCACCGCGGTCGACCCGTTCACGACCCGGGACACCGTCGACCGGGACACGCCCGCCGCGGCGGCGACCTCTTCGATCGTCGCGCGCCCCGAGACCTGCGGATCCGCCATCCGATCCTCGGATCCTGGGCCCTCGCCCCTCGCCCCGGTGCGTCCGGCTCCGGTGCCGGACCCTCCGGCCATGTCTCAGACCGCCCTGGCCGCGATGATCCTGGCGTACTCGCGCCCGGAGTCCTTCACGATCCGCTCCTGCGTGTCGTAGTCGACCCGCACGATCCCGAACCGCTTGCCGTAGCCCCAGGACCACTCGTAGTTGTCCAGGAGCGACCACGCGAAGTAGCCGCGCACGTCGACGCCCTCCTCGATCGCGTCGTAGGTCGCCGCGACGTGCTCGCGCAGGAACATGGCCCGCTCCGCGTCATGCACGACCCCGCCGGTCGTGATCCCCGTCGCGGGATCCACACGCCCGCCCTCGAGCTCGTCGTCGTAGGCGGCGCCGTTCTCGGTCACATAGAGCGGCAGCCCCGGCGCGTACTCGGTGCCGAGCCGGCGCAGCAGCCGGGTGAGCCCCTCTGGCTGCACCTCCCAGCCCATGCCCGTGCGCGGCAGCCCGCGCTCGACCCAGTGCACGTCGTCCGCCGCGGGGAACGGAGAGCGCGTGCGCCGCACGCTCTCGCCCTCGACGCCGCTGTCGTGCGGTGTGCCCTCGCCGCCCGGCTGCGGCGTGCCGGAGAGCAGCTCTCCGTGGTAGTAGTTGATGCCCAGGCAGTCCAGCGGCGCGGCGATCGTGTCGAGGTCGCCCTCGTGGATCGCGGCGGCCCAGCGGCGCACCGCGATCGGATCCACCTCGCGGATGTCCGCGACGACGTCGGCAGGGTAGGCGCCGCGGAGCACCGGGTCCAGGAACCAGCGGTTGAACTGCCCGTCGATGCGGCGTGCGGCGTCGACGTCGGCGGGGTCGCGCGCGTCGGCGGGATCCGCGACCGTGAGGTTCAGGGTGATCCCGAGGTCGAGCTCCGGATCCCGCTCCCGCAGTGCTCGGATCGTGCGGCCGTGCGCGAGCAGCAGGTGGTGCGCGGAGAGCATGCCGTCCTCGATGCCGACCCGGCCCGGCGCGTGCACACCCGCGGTGTAGGACAGGAACGAGGAGCACCACGGCTCGTTCAGCGTGGTCCAGTGCTGCACGCGGTCGCCGAGCGCGTCGTGCACGCTGAGCGCGTACTCGACGAAGCGCTCCGCGGTGTCGCGGGAGGTCCAGCCGCCCTTCTCCTCGAGCGCCTGCGGCAGGTCCCAGTGGTACAGCGTCAGCCAGGGCACGATGCCGCCCGCGAGCAGCTCGTCGACGAGGCGGTCGTAGAACGCGAGGCCGGCGGGGTTTACCGCGCCGCCGTCGGGGCGCACGCGGGCCCAGGAGGTCGAGAAGCGGTAGGCCTGCAGGCCCAGCTCGCCCATGAGCCGCACGTCGTCGGCGTAGCGGTGGTAGTGGTCGCACGCGACGTCGCCGGTCTCGCCGTTCAGCACGGCACCGGGTTCGCGGGCGAAGGCGTCCCAGATCGATGCGGTGCGGCCGTCCTCGAAGGCGGCGCCCTCGATCTGGTAGGCGGCGGTGGCGGCTCCGAACAGGAAGCCGTCGGGGAATCGGCGGACGGACGTGTTCAAGGGCGCTCCTTCGCTCGGTGCGTCGTCGGGGCGGCGCGGTGGGGGCTGCGCTCGCGATGAGGCGCTCGACGCGACGCCCGTGCCGCAGGCTCCCGCCGCAGACCCGTGCCGCAGGACAGCGCGCCCGGCGATCCGGATCAGGCTATGGGAGCGCTCCCACGATGTCAACCGTCGGGTCGCGCGCGCTCGCCCGCGTACCCTGGACCGGTGACCATCTCGCCCGCGCTCGTCCGTGCCGAATCGCTCATCCGCTCCATCCCGGACCACCCGGAGCCGGGCATCCTGTTCCGCGACATCACGCCGCTGCTGGCCGATCGCGAGGCGCTGCAGGCGACGACCGAGGCCCTCGTCGCGCCGTTCCGCGGATCCTTCGACGTCGTCGCGGGCATCGAGGCGCGCGGGTTCATCCTCGCCGGAGCCGCGGCGATCGAGGCGGGGACGGGCTTCGTGCCGATCCGCAAGGCGGGCAAGCTCCCCCTGCCCGCCGCGTCCGTGGACTACGCACTGGAGTACGGCACCGCCACGATCGAGATGCACGACGACCTGCCCGCGGGATCCCGGATCCTGCTCATCGACGACGTGCTCGCCACGGGCGGCACCCTGGCCGCCGGCCGCAGGATCGTCGAGCAGCTCGGCTATCGGGTCGCCGGGATCTCGGTGCTCTTCGAGATCGACGGGCTGGGCGGCCGCGACGTCGCCGGCGACGTGCACACCGTGTTCCGCAGCTGAGCGCTAGAACCCTCGTCCTGCGTGCGCCGGCCCGTGCCGGGAGGGCGCCCGCGACGGCCGCGGGCCAGGCCGCCCCGGCCGAAGGCCCTGTTTCCGCGCGATAGACTGGCCGCTGCCCCCTCCCGCGACATTTCGGAGCCTCGAATGCCCACCATCGTCGTCGACGTCATGCCCAAGTCCGAACTGCTCGACCCGCAGGGGAAGGCCGTCTCCGGAGCATTCGCCCGCACCGGCGTGACCGCGTTCAGCGATGTCCGCATCGGCAAGCGCTTCGAGCTCACCGTCGACGGCGAGGTCACCGACGACGTGCTCGCCGAGGCCCGGCGGATCGCCGAAGAGGTGCTCTCCAACTCCGTGATCGAGGACGTCGTCGGCATCGAGGTCGCCGAATGACGGTGCGGATCGGGGTCGTCACCTTCCCCGGTTCCCTCGACGACCGCGACGCCCAGCGCGCCGTGCGCATCGCCGGCGCCGAGCCGGTCGCGCTCTGGCACGGGGCGCACGACCTCGAGGGCGTCGACGCCGTCATCCTCCCCGGCGGCTTCAGCTACGGCGACTACCTGCGCTCCGGTGCGATCGCCGCGCTGTCGCCGATCATGACCGAGATCAAGGACGCCGCCGCCAAGGGCATGCCGATCCTCGGGATCTGCAACGGCTTCCAGATGCTCGTCGAGGCGCACCTGCTGCCCGGCGGCCTGATCCGCAACGACCACCAGCACTTCGTCCGGCGCGACCAGAAGCTCACGGTCGAGAACGCCGACACGGCGTGGACGAACGAGTTCTCCCGCGGGCAGGAGATCATCATCCCGCTCAAGAACGCCGAGGGCGGATACATCGCCTCCGACGAGACGCTCGACCGCATCGAGGGCGAAGGCCTCGTCGCCTTCCGCTACGCGGGTGTGAACCCGAACGGATCCCTCCGCGACATCGCCGGCCTCACCAACCCCAGCGGCAACGTCGTGGGCCTGATGCCGCACCCCGAGCACGCGACCGAGCCCGGCTTCGGCCCCGACACCGCCGCCGCGATGCGCAGCGGCGTCGACGGCCTGCCGTTCTTCACGAGCGCGATCTCCGCGATCGCCCGCGTAGCCGCCTAACCCCCCCCTTTTTTTCCTCTCCACTTCCGAGTCGTCCCCGTCAGCGGATCCCCCCGGGTCCGCTCACGGGGACGACTCCGTTGGTGGCGGGGGCGTTGCGCGTGCGGAGGCGCGGGGTTAGCGTCGAGAGCGTCCCCGAGGATGGGAGAGGCGCATGGCCGGTCGGTTCGTGTACTGGATGAACGTGTCCCTCGATCTGCGGATCGAAGCCGCCCCCGGCGACGAGGGCGGCGGCGACTGGATGCGGATCGACGAGCCGCTGCATCGCGAGTTCAATCGCCGTGCCGCGGATCTCGCCCTCATGGTGCAGGGCCGGCGCGTGTTCGAGATCATGGAGTCGTTCTGGCCGGCGGCGCGCGACGACCGGTCCCTGCCCGAGTACATGCAGGAGTACGGCGCCATCTGGACCGACAAGCCGAAGATCCTCGTCTCGCGCACCCGCACCGAGGCGCCGTTCCACACGCGGGTCATCGGCGAGGACGCGGTCTCCCGGCTCGCGGAGGTCCGCGCCGAGACCGAGGGCAGCATCGGCGTCGGCGGGGCGACGCTCGCCACCGCGCTGCTCGAGGCGGGCCTTCTCGACGAGCTCCTGCTGTTCACGCATCCGGCGATCCTCGGATCCGGTCGCCCGCTGTTCGACGATCCGCGCCCCGGCGAGACCAGGCCTCCGGTGATCCTCGATCTGCTCGAGCAGGCCGCCTACGACCAGGGCGTCACCCTGCACCGCTACGCGATCCGCCGCTGACCGCTCGCTCGCGCCCTCGCGCTCGCGTCGCCCTCGCCCCTCCTGGGCGCCACCCCTATTTCGAGTCGTCCCCGTCAGCGGACGCTATGGGCTCCGCTGACGGGGACGACTCGAAGTGGGAGGCCGCGGTCAGCCGAGAGCGGGCGGCCAGACCCCGATCAGGACGGCCATCACGACGACCGTGACGAGTTCGTGCGCGATGTTCAGCACGGTCAGCGAGCTGGGGCGCCCCTCGAAGGCGTCGTGCGTGATGAACCGCGCCGCCGTGAACCCCATCCACAGCGTGATCGCCGTGACGAGCGCCGACAGGAAGAAGGATCCGCCGTAGAAGTGCCAGGCGATCGCCGTGGCGCCGGCGAGCACCCAGGCCGTGAGGAAGCTCACGATCACGGTCGCGATGATGGCGAGGACGGGGCTGCCCTTGGGGTTGTCGAGGTCGACCCCCGCGAGGCGGGCCCAGCGGGCGCCGAGCACGCCGCGGGCGTACCAGATGGATCCGACGACCATGCTCGACGCGGTCGCCAGCAGTACGGCCCAGTAATTGATCTCGGGAACCATCACAGCCTCCTCGGGTCGGTGCCGGACGCCGACGGCGATCCCGTGCGCTCAGAGTACCGCCGAGGATCCGCGACACCACGCCGCCTCCGCCGCACCCGTGCGCGAGCCGCGAGCCTCCCACCTCCGAGTCGTCCCCCTCAGCGGACGCTATAGGCGCCGCTGAGGGGGACGACTCGGAGGTGGGGAACCCGCGACCGGGTCACCAGGGGCTGGGCTCGTAGTCCTTCAGGAACACGCCGTGGACGTCCTCGCCGGCCTCGCCGCGCACGATCGGGTCGTACACGCGGGCCGCGCCGTCGACGAGGTCGAGCGGGGCGTGGAAGCCCTCCTCCGCGAGGCGCACCTTCGTGTAGTGCGGGCGCTCGTCGGTGATCCAGCCCGTGTCGACCGCGGTCATCAGGATCCCGTCCGTCTCCAGCATCTCGCCGGCGCTCGTGCGGGTGAGCATGTTCAGCGCGGCCTTCGCCATGTTGGTGTGCGGGTGCCCTGGGCCCTTGTACCGACGGGAGAACTGGCCCTCCATCGCCGAGACGTTCACGATGTGCTTGCGCCGTGCGGACGAGGCCGCCATCGACGGACGCAGCCGGCTGATGAGCAGGAACGGCGCCGTCGTGTTGCAGAGCTGCACCTCGAGCATCTCGAGCGGATCCACCTGGTCCACGCTCTGCACCCAGCTGTTCACGCGGTTCACGTCGGGCACGAGGCCGCCCGCGTCGATCGCGGTGCCGTCCGCATGCTTCGCGAGCGAGGAGGATCCGGGCGCCATCGCGAGCCGGGCCAGCTCCTCGGCCGTGAGCGCCTGCCCGCCCTGCTCGGCGATCGTGCCGCCGAGCGAGGCGATCGACAGCAGCGGGTGCGCGTCGACCGAGGCCTGCAGCGCCTCGGGGTGCGGATCGGCGGTGTGCCCGAAGGTCTCCATCTCGGGCAGCGGGCCGTTCGGGAGCGGCTGCAGCTCGGCATCGGCGAGCAGCGAGTACGCGCCGGGCGAGCGGCGCACGGTCTGCGCCGCATTGTTGATGAGGATGTCGAGCGGGCCCTGGGCCGCCACCGAGTCGGCGAGCGCGATCACCTGGGCGGGGTCGCGCAGGTCGATGCCGACCACGCGGAGCCGGTGCAGCCAGTCGGCCGAATCGGGCAGCGCCGCGAACCGGCGCACCGCGTCGCGCGGGAACCGCGTCGTGATCGTGGTGTGCGCGCCGTCGCGGAGCAGCCGCAGCGCGATGTGCATGCCGATCTTGGCGCGCCCACCCGTGAGCAGGGCGCGCTTGCCGCTGAGGTCGGTGCGGGCGTTGCGCTTGCCGTGGCTGAACCGGGCGCAATCGGGGCAGAGCTGGTGGTAGAACGCGTCGACCGTCGTGTACAGCTGCTTGCAGATGTAGCAGTTGCGGGGCTTCAGCAGCTCGCCGGCGGTCGGGGCGTCGGTCACGCTGCTCTCGAGGTCGAGGCCGCGCGTCTCGTCGTCGATGCGGTCCGGAGCGCCCGTCGCGGTCGCGGCGATCACGGCGCGGTCGGCCTCGGCGATCGCATCGCGGATCTCCCTGCGGCGCACGCGCTTGGCGGCCTTGAACATGGCCGAGGTCGCCCGGCGGACGGCGATGAAATCGGGGTGGTCCTGGTCGAGCCCGTGCAGCTCGGCGAGCACTCTGAGCGTGGTCGCGAGGTCGGTCGGGTCGATGCCGGATCCGACGGCGTCGCCGCCTGTCGTGGCGCTACGGTCGCTCTGCGTCAACGGGGCGTCGGAGGGGGCGTCGGTCATTGTCACGATTTTACGCGAGCCGGCTGGATGCGAGCCCGGGCCGGGGTGGGCCTGCCGAGTGCACGGCTCGCTGCCGAGCGCACGGCTTCTTCGCGTGGAGAAGCCGTGCACTCGGCAGGATCCCGTGCACTCGGCAGGATCCCGGCCCAGGGCCCCGGCCAGGGCGACCGGCTCAGGCGATGCCGCCTCCGTCGACGACGAGGGCGGCTCCGGTCACGTACGACGACTCGTCGCTCGCGAGCCAGACGACCGCGGCGGCGATCTCGGAGGGCTGCCCCATCCGGTTGAGCGGGCGCTCTGCGGCCTCGGCGAGGAAGCCGGCCTGGTCCTGACCGAGCTGACGGGCCTCGTCGCGGAGCATGCCGGTGTCGACGTCGCCGGGGTTCACCGAGTTGACGCGGATGCCCTGCGGGCCGTGGTCGATCGCGAGCGCGCGGGTCATGTTCACGACCGCGCCCTTGGACGCGCAGTACGAGATGGCCTGGCCGCCGCCCTTGAGCCCCCAGCCGGATCCGGTGTTGACGATGGATCCGCCGCCGTTCGCCGCCATGATCGGCACGACGTGCTTGCACATCAGGAAGATCGCCCGCACGTTCACGCCGAACACGCGGTCCCACTCCTCGACCGTGGTCTCGACCGCCGTGGTGCGCCGGATGATGCCGGCGTTGTTGAAGACCACGTCGACGCCGCCGAAGCCGTCGACGACCGACGCGACGACGCGCTCGATGTCGGCCTCGCTCGACACGTCGGCGCCGATCGCGACCGCGGATCCGCCGGCCGCACGGATCTCCTCCGCGACGGCCTCGGCGGCCTCCGCGTTCAGGTCGACGACGGCGACGTTGGCGCCCTCGGCGGCGAAGGCGAGGGACGTGGCGCGGCCGATGCCGCCGGCGCCTCCGGTGACGATGGCGTTCTTGTTCTGCAGACGCATGGGGTGCTCCTTGCGGGTCGTGGTCGGGTCGGGGTGCGGTCGGGATCCGGTCCTGCCGAGAGGCGCGGGACCGGGATGCGGGTCAGGGGACGAGGGCTTCTGGCGCGGCGACGGCGTAGAACGCCGAGGCCGCGGCGCCGGTGAGGACGCGGATGTGTCCGGCGAGGGAGGCGTCGAGGTCGGGATCGCCGGTGTCGACCAGGAGCGGACGTCCGCCGAGGTCGACGAGCTTCTGCTCCGGGGCGACGACGAGGAGCGGATCCGCGCCGAGCGCGCGGATCACGCGTGGGGACAGCTGCTGATTGCCGCGGCCGAGCAGGAACCCCTGCCCGCCGATCACGGTGACAACGACCTGCGCGGGGCCGGCGGCGACCTCGGCGAGCAGCCGGCCCTCGTCGGCGCCCGCGGCCACGAGGCGCCCGTCGAGCACGACGTCCACGCCGAGCGGGGTCTTCGCGATGCCGAGCTCCGCGGCGATCTGCGCCGTGGTGCCGCCGGGGCCGAGCAGGTACCGGACGCCCTGACGCATCGCGCGGACGGCGCTGCGCGCGGCGGCGGCGACCGCGTCCTGCTCACTGACGGGCGTGGGCGCCTTGCGCGCCTGGGTGCGCCCGAGCCGCTGCGGCACGCGCAGGCTGCCGTAGAGCACCGGCTCCACCCGCGCGCGGCGGAGAGCGGCCTCGTCGACGTCGAGCACCTCGCGCACGGCCGTCGGCACGGGCTCGGATCCCAGCCAGTCCGCGGCGAGGGCGCCCGCCGCGATCGGGGTCACGGCGAACACGGGCGAGTACATCTTCACGCCCGCGGGGATCCCGAGGACGGCCGGGGCGGATCCCGGGGCCGCGCCCAGCCCCCGCACGGCGTCGCGCAGGGTGCCGTCGCCGCCGGCCACCAGCACGAGCGAGGCGCCTGCGGCGGCTACGGCGGCGACCGCCGCGGCGGTGTCGTCGGGCGTGGTCGCGGTCGAGGAGGGGGTGAACACCACGACCGGCTCGAGCCCCGCGTCCGCCACGGCCGCGGCGCCCATCGACCCCGCGGCGGTGAGGATCCGCACCCTGGGGTGCGAGCGCGCGAGCACCGCCAGCGTCTGTCCGGCGCGCTCGTGCGCGCGAGGGGCGGAGCCGTGCTCCGCCGCCTGCGCCTGCACAGCCGCGCCGTCGGAGCCGGCGAGGCCCGCGGGCCCGCCGACTCCGGCGACAGGGTTGACGACGAGTCCGATCACGGGATCAGGATCCGGCGGCGACGACGGCGAGTTCCACGTCCGGCAGGGCGCTCGCGGCAGGACCGGCCGGGACCTCTCCGAAGTACTTCCGGCGGTAGGCGCGCCAGGTGATCGCCCAGCGCTCCGGGTCGTCCAGGTCGTCGTGGTGCGTGTGGTGCACGGTCTGGTTGTGCGGCGCCGTGCGCACCAGCTCCGGGTTCTCCCTGGCCTCCTGCGCGACCTGCGCGAGCGCCGCCACGTACTCGTCGATCTCGGCCTTCGAGTAGCACTCGGTGGGTTCCAGGGTGAAGGGCTGGGGCACGACGTAGGGGTGGTGGCTCGTCCAGTAGTGGAAGCCGTAGTCGGCCATCCGGATGCCGATCTCCTCCGAGCTGATGCCGGTCTCCTCGAACAGCTCCTGCCACGAGTACCGCACCTGCTCGATGCGGCGGCGGCCGGTCGCATAGGGCGCGGACGCCCCCGGGATCTCGAGCACCTTCTTCAGCAGGTAGTTGTTGTTCAGGACCGCGATCTGCGAGGCCGCGAGCATGCCCTCGGCGCCGAGCGCCATGATCCACGCGTACGCCCGCACCACGTGCAGGATCACGCCGTGCGCCGGTGCCACGTGCCCGATCGACAGGTCGCCGGGCTCGCGGACGACGAAGCGCCCCTCCACCTTCTCCACGCGGGGACCGGGCAGGAACGGCGCGAGCGCCGCGCTCACCGCGTTGGCCGCCGCACCGGGGCCTCCGCTGCCGTGCGGGGCGGAGAACGTCTTGTGCAGGTTGAACTGGCACACGTCGAATCCGGCGTCGCGGGCGCGCGTGATGCCGAGGATGCCGGCGGCGTTGGCCTGGTCGTAGGAGGCGAGCGCACCGACCTCGTGCGCGGCGTCGACCCACTCCTCGATGGCGGGGTTGTAGATGCCGGTGTCCTCGGGGTTGGTCACCATGATCGCGGCCGTGCGCTCGGAGAGCGCGGCCTTGAGCGCGCCGAGGTCCGGGTAGCCGTCGGCGTCCGGGTAGATCGTGATGACCTTGTACCCGGCGACCTTGGCGGCGGCCGCGTTGGACGGGTGGCTGAAGATCGTCGTGATGACCTCGTCGCGCTGGGCGGCCTCGCCGCGCGACGCGTGGTAGGCGCGGATCATCGCGATGTTGGTCCAGATGCCGGCGGATCCGCCCGGGGAGGCGAGCGACACCGCGTCCATGCCGGAGATCTCCGCCATGAGCCGTTCGAGCCGCCAGATCGTCTCGAGCGCGCCCTGCGTGTCGGCCGGATCCTGCGCCGGGTGCAGCGCCCGCAGCTGCGGAACCTCGATGAGCTGGTCGTTGATCTTCGGCGAGTACTTGATCGTGCACGTGCCCTGGCCGATGTCGACGTTGAGGTCGGATCCGAGATTCTCCTGGGACAGGCGCAGGTAGTGCTTGAGCACGCGCATCTGCGCGATCTCGGGCAGCGCCGGCGGGGTCGGGCGGCGCATCCCCTCGGGGAGCGCGGCGACGACGTCGCCGACGGCCTCCCGCACGGACGGCTCGACCGGCGTCACGAGGACGCCCCTCTCGCCCGGCGCGGACAGCTCGAAGACGATCGGCTCGTCCCAGCTGGCCTGCTGGAATCGGCGGGGGCTCTGCTTCGGGGCGACGGGAAGGCTCACGCGTCCTGCTCCTCGGTGTCGATGGCCGTCGCGAGCGCGGCGGCGAGGCGGTCGATGTCGGATGCGGAGGTGGCCTCTGTCACGCAGACGAGCAGGGTGTGCTCGTCCACCACGACGCCGGGCTCGATGCCCTCCGCGCGCAGCGCGGTGACGACGTCGGCGGTCCGGGCGGTGTCGAAGCGGACCGTGAACTCCCGGAGGTGCAGCGCGTCATCCCCGAGGGCGACTCCCGGGATCGCGGCGAGCTGCCGCTGCGCGTACGCGGTGCGGGCGAGCAGCAGCTCGCCGAGGTCCGCCATGCCCTGCGGTCCCATGAGCGCGAGGTGCACGCCGGCGGCGATGCCCCACAGCGCGGCCGCCGTGCCGACCCATTCCTTGCCCTCCTCGCGGTGCGCGAAGGAGGTGCGGTCGTAGGCGACGTCGCCGAAGCCGTATTCGCCCGGCACGTCGGTCGACTCCAGGCCGAACAGCCGGGACGGCATCTCCATGACGAACCGCGGCTCGTCATGGACGGCGATGAAGCCGGCGTGCGCGCCGCCGAACCACTGGTGCAGCCCGAGCGACTGGATGTCGCCGGTGACGATGTCGGCGCCCTGCAGGGCCGGCGGGGTCAGCACGCCGTACCCGATCGGGTCCGTGCCCACGACGACGACCGCGCCGACGGCGTGCGCCGCGTCCGCGATCTCGCGCAGCCGCGTCTCGACGGCGCCGGTGAAGCTCGGCGTCTCGACCCACACGGCCGCGACGTCGTCGGCCAGCCGCGCCAGCAGCGCCCCGAGGTCGGCGATGCCGCCCGCGGTGGGGATCCGCTCGATCTGCAGGCCGGCCCGCGTGTAGTCGCCCACCTTCGAGTCCTTCTCCGGCAGCACGTCGCTCAGGGCGAGCACGACGCCGCGGCCGGTGAGCCGGCCGGCCATCGCGAGACCCGTGGCCGCGGCCTGGTAGCCGTCGTAGGTCGGCACGTTCACGACGTCCATCGCGAGCAGCTCCGCCATGAGCGACTGGTACTCGAACAGCGCCTGGAACCGGCCGTGGTCCTCATAGGGCTCGCCCGCGTAGGCGGTGAGGAACTCGCTGCGGCGGATGACCTCGTCCACGACCGCCGGCACGTAGTGGTTGTACGTGCCCGCCCCGAGGAAGCTCAGGCGCTCCTCGGTGGTGCGGTTCTGCGCCAGGATCCCGCGCACGTGACGGGCGAGGTCCTGCTCGGCCGTCAGCGGTGCCGGCACGTCCAGCGGACGGCGCAGGCGCAGGTCCTCCGGCACGTCGGCGTAGAAGTCCTCGATCGAGGCGGCGCCGACGGCGGCGAGCATCTCGGCGTGGGTCTCCGGCGCCGTGTTCGGGATGTAGGGATGCACGAACGTCTGCGTCATGCCAGCTCCTTCGACGGGGTGGCCCGGGTGGTCCGGGGGGTAGGGACGAGGGTGAGGAAAGGGATGGATTCCGACCGCGGCGAGGCGATGACCGCGACGCCGTAGGCGCCCAGGGTCAGCTCTCCCGCGGCCTCGGATCCGGTGATCAGATCCCGGCCGGAGATCGGCAGGTCGAAGGTCACCGGGTCTGCCGCGTGGTTCAGCAGGAACGTGTAGTCGGTCGTCCCGTCCGAGCGGGTCACGGCCTCGGCCTGCACGGAGTCGTCGTCGCGCGCGGGCAGGCCCGCCGTGCGGAGGACGTCGCGGAACACCGCGGCGAGGCCCTCGGGCTGCAGCATCGCGCTGACGTACCAGGCGGATCCCGACGCGTGGGGGCGCCGGGTGACCGCAGGGCGTCCCGCGAGCTCGCCGGTGGCGTACGCGCCGCGGATCTCGACGTCCGCATCGGCCTCGATCCACTCGCCCCAGTGCGGCACCGTGAGCTCGGCCTCCCCGTAGGAGAGGCGCTCGGCGACGCCGTCCGCGATCGGCCACTGCTCGTCGACCTCGATGCCGAGCAGGTCGCGCAGCGGACCGGGGGCGCCGCCGTCGTGCACCTTCTCGGTGCTGTCGACGACGCCGGAGAACGGGCCGACCACGAGCGTCCCACCGCGCGCGACGAAGGCGCGCAGCGCCGCGGTCTGCGACTCCTCGAGGATGTACAGGTTCGGCGCCACGATCACGTCGTAGCGGTCGAACGGGGTTCCGCTCGCCTCGCCGCCCACGCGCACGGCGTCGACCGGGTGGCCCAGCGCGTACAGGGCGCGGTGCCAGGCGCGGGCCTGCTGGGCCCACTGCAGCCGCTGCGAGGGCAGCGACTCGACCGCGCTGGATCCCCACCAGGAGTCCCAGTCCACGACGAGGCCCACGCGCGAGCGCACCCGGCTGCCGCGCACCGGCTCGAGCCGCTTCAGCTCGAGGCCCAGCGCCTTGGTCTCCTGAAAGCTGCGCGACCGCTCCCCGCGGTGGCCGAGCATCGAGGAGTGGAACTTCTCCTGGCCGTACTTGGCCTGGCGCCACTGGAAGAACATCACGGCGTCGGATCCGTGCGCGACGGCCTGCAGGCTCTCCACCCGGATCTTGCCAGGGGCCTTCGGCACGTTCACGTCGCGCCAGCTCGTCGCACTCGCCGACGACTCCAGCAGCAGCCAGGGCCGCCCGCCCTTGAGCGCGCGCATGAGCCCGTAGTTGAGGGCGGCGCCGACGTGCGAGGTCGGATCCATCGGATCCGGATAGGCGTCGTCCGTCACCACGTCCTCGCGCTCGGCGAAGCGCCAGTAGTCGAGGTCGCGGAACATGCTCATGAAGTTCGTGGTCACGGCGATGTCGGGGGTGACCTCGCGCAGCACGTCGATCTCGACCTGGAAGAGCTCGAGCATCGCGTCCGAGGAGAACCGCTCGAAGTCGAGCAGCTTCGTGGGGTTGATCGGACCCGGCGCCTTCTTCGGCGTCTCGATGTGCTCCCACGACGTGTAGCGCTGGCCCCAGACGTTGACGCCCCATGCTTCGTTCAGTCCGTCGAGGTCGCCGTAGCGGTCCTGCAGCCAGCGTCGGAAGTGCCGGGCGGACTCGGGGCACCAGCAGCGCGAGACGTGATCGCCGTACTCGTTCGAGATGTGCCACATCGCCAGGCCGGGGTGCTCGCCGTAGCGTTCGGCGATCGCCCGCGTCATGCGCGCGACGTTCTCGCGCCAGATCGGCGAGGACGGGCAGTAGGTCTGCCGCGAGCCGAACTCCAGGCGGTGGCCGTCGGAGTCCCAGGGCGCCATCTCGGGGTGCGCGCGCAGCAGCCAGGACGGCGGGGTGGCGGTCGCGGTGGCGAGGTCGATGCGGATGCCCGCGTCGTGCAGCAGCCCCAGGATCCGGTCCAGCCAGCTCCAGTCGTAGACGCCGGGCTCCGGCTCGAGCTGCGGCCAGCTGAAGATCGGCAGGCTCACCATCGTGACGCCGGCCTCCTGCATGAGGCGGATGTCCTCGAGCCACACGTCCTCCGACCACTGGTCGGGGTTGTAGTCGCCGCCGAACGCCAGGGCGTCGATGCGGACCTCGCGGATCCGCCCGTCGTCGAGATGCTGGGCCACGAAGGCTCCTCCCTGAGTCTTTTCGTGCACGTGCCGTGCCGATGACGACGTTTCCGACCGTCAGGTGTATTTTGTATACATAACACTATGACGCGATCGTGATCACGTCAACAGCCCGAGCCTCGAGCACTGTCGCTAAGGTTCCACTGGAGGGGAAAGATGGCCATCGAACGCAAGAACCTCCGTTCACAAGTGCGCGAGGAACTCCTCGCGCGCATGCGCACGGGGAACGTCCGGCCCGGCGAGGGCATCAACGAGGTGCAGCTCGCCGCCGAGCTCGGCGTCAGCCGCACGCCGCTGCGCGAGGCGCTGATCGCGCTCGAGTCCGAGGGGCAGATCTCCAGCGAGAACGGCAAGGGCTTCCGCTTCGTGCCGCTCAGCGCCGGCGAATTCGAGGATCTGGCGCCCGTCATGGCGACGCTGGAGAGCCTCGCGCTCGAGCTCAGCCCGGTCGAGGACCTGAAGGCCGTGGGCGCGCGCCTCGTCGAACTGGCCGAGGCCTTCACGGACGAGCACGTCGAGCACTCCCTCGTGATGACGAAGGACGACGAGTGGCACGCCCTCATGCTGTCCGTCTGCCCGAATCGGCGCCTCCTCGACGTGATCGAGAGCGTGCGCGGATCCTTCCACCGCTACGAGGCCCTCCTCGTCGCCGAGGACGTGAAGATCGACCGCGTGGCCGCGGAGCACGCCGCGATCGCCCATGCCCTCGCCGCCGGCGACGTGCCCGCGGCGATCGAAGCGCTCAAGCTCAACTGGCTGCACGGCATGCGCCGGATCCTCGACAACTCGTCGAGCGCGTACTTCTCGGCCTGAACCCCGCTCGACGCCGGGACACCTGCAGGACCCGGGAACGGATGCACGACGGATCCGGCGATCGGATCGTGCATCCGTTCCCAGGTCCTGCAGGTGGCGCCGCCACAGAGACGCTCCCGCTCGCGGCAGGCGAGCCGTCAACCCTTGACCGCGCCTCCGAGCAGGCCCGCCACGAACTGCTTCTGGAACACCAGGAACAGCACGAACAGCGGAAGGGTCGCGAGGAGGGATCCGAGCATGAGCCCGGAGTAGTCGACCCTGCTCAGTCCGATCATCGTGTTCAGCGCGACCGGGACCGTGTACCTGTCCTCGCTGTTCAGCATGAGCAGCGGCCAGATGAACGAGTTCCACTGGCTGATAAACGTGTAGATCACCAGCGCCGCGATCTGCGGCCGGGCGACAGGGAGCACGATCCGGTAGAACGTGCGCAGCTCGCCGGCTCCGTCGATCCTCGCCGCCTCGATGAGCGTGGCGGGGAAGTCGAGGAAGCCCTGCCGCATGAGGAAGATGCCGAACGCGTTCGCCAGGAACGGGACGATGAGCGCCTGGTAGGAGTCGATCCATCCCGCGCTCGCCATCATCTGGAACAGCGGCACGAGCAGCACCTGCATCGGGATCATCATCGTGACGAGGATCGCGCCCAGCAGCACCCCGCGCCCGCGGAACCGGTAAGTGGCGAGGCCGTAGCCGCACATGATGCTGATCAGCGAGCTGAACACCGTGTAGACCACCGCCACGAGCACGCTGTTGAGCATCACCTGGCCGAAGCCGATGCTTTCCTGCAGCCGGCCGAGGTTCTGCCAGAACTCGCCACCGGGCAGGAGCGGCAGCGGCGTGACGAACAGGTCGCTGGTCTTGTGCGTGGAGGCGATGACCATCCACAGGAACGGGACGAGCGCGAGCACGCTCGCCACCACCAGGATCGCGTAGACCGGCGCCCGCAGGACGATCCTGCGCACCAGCGGCTCTCCGGAACGGCCGGCGGGCTGCCCGCTGCGCCTGTCGCGGCCGGTCGTGATCAGCTGCGTCGTCATGGCTTCTCCCTCATGATGCGGAACTGGATCACGGCGATGATCCCGGTGAGGATCACGAGCATCCAGGCGATCGCGCTGGCGTAGCCGAAGTCGAACTGCTGGAAGCCGATCTTGTACAGATAGAGCACCGGGGTGAGGGTCGCGTTGTTCGGGCCGCCCCCGGTGAGGATGAAGTTCTCGTCGAAGAGCTGCAGCGCGCCGATCGTCGACGTGACGCTGGTGAAGATCAGCACGGGCCGCAGCTGCGGGACGACGATGTGCCGGAAGATCTGCCAGCGCCCCGCGCCGTCGATGCGAGCGGCCTCGTAGAGCTCGGGCGGGATCGCCTGCAGGCCGGCGAGGATGATGACCATGTTGTAGCCGGTCCAGCGCCAGGTGATCGACGCGATCACGGCGACCCGCGCCCACCACTCGTTGTTCAGCCAGTCGATGGGCCCGGCGCCGCAGAGCGCGAGGAACTGGTTCAGCAGGCCGCCGTCCGTGGTCATGATCACGCGGAACACGACGGAGTAGGCCACGAGCGTCGTGATGGCCGGCAGGAACGTCAGCAGGCGG
This sequence comes from Microbacterium sp. 13-71-7, assembly GCF_002257455.1. Taxonomy (GTDB): domain Bacteria; phylum Actinomycetota; class Actinomycetes; order Actinomycetales; family Microbacteriaceae; genus Microbacterium. The sequence continues at coordinate 2,844 of NZ_NCKN01000001.1, read as the reverse complement.
AACCCGGCGCGGAAGCGCAGCCACGCCTGATTCAGCAGGTACGCGAGACCGACGGCGAGCGCCATCATGATCGGCACCTGCACGACGAGGATCAACAGCGCGTTGCCGAGGCTCTTCAGCACCAGCGGATCCCGGAGCATCCGCGCGTACTGGTCGAATCCGACGAACGTGCTCACACCGCCCGAGGTGCGGAAGAAGCTCTGCAGCAGCGACACCGCGAGGGGGTACGCGAAGAACAGCACGAGCAGCGCGGCCGCGGGAAGGGCGAACCACATCCCCGGCCGCTGCATGCGCGCGGCGAGACGACGACCCGTGCGAGGGGCGTCGCGACGGCTCTCGTCGCGACTCCCCTCCGCCGGAGGCCGCCGCACAGTGGCGACCGTCACGTCAGCCCGCGATCTTGCGGCCGGTCGAGTTCGCGATCTGGGCGGCCGCGTCGTCCAGCGCCTTCTTCGGATCCTCCCCGTTGAGCACCGCGGCGCCGACGGCGTTCGTGACGGCGTCGCTCGCGACCGACTGGTCCGAGGCGAAGGCGATGGACGGGATCTTCGGCGTGAGCTCGGCGAAGGTCTGGAACACCTTCTCCCCGCCGAAGTAGTCGCTCGGCTGCTCGAAGAAGTCGGCCTTGAGCGCCGGCAGGTATGCCGGGAAGAGCCCCTCCTTCTGCATCATGCTCGACTGGTTGCCGCTGTTCGCCAGCACGTAGGCCATGAAGTCGGCCGCGAGCTGCGGGTTCTTCGCCTGCGCGGGGATCGCGAGACCGGATCCGCCGTTGTTCGAGGTCGGCGCGCTGCCGCCGTCGAAGACCGGCAGGTCGCGCACGGCGTACTTCCCGCTGAGCTCCGGCGCCTCGCCCTCGAGCGTCCCGATCCACCAGACCGCCTCGGGGGTGACCGCGGAGTCGCCGTCCTTCGCGCTCGTGACGCTCGCGTCCCAGCCCTTGGCGTTCGTGAGCAGCCCCTTCTGCTGCATGGTCTGCAGCAGGGTGAGCGCGCGCACGGCCTCGGGCGAGTTCACGGTGATCTCGCCCTTGTCGTCGAAGTATCCCTTGCCCTGCTGCTGCAGGTACATCGAGAGGGATCCGCCCGCGGAGAGGTCGGCCGTGAGCAGCGTGTGCCCTGTCGCGGCCTTGATCCTCTCCCCCGCCGCGACAAGGTCGTCCCAGGTCTTCACGGCGGAGGGATCCACTCCCGCGGCCTGGAAGTAGTCGGTGCGGTAGTACAGGCCCACGGTGCCGGAGTCCCAGGGGGCCATCCGCAGCGCACCGTCCTTGCCGGTGCCCGTCGACCACTTGAACGGGTCGAAGTCGGCCTTCTTGTCGCCGAGCACGGGCGAGAGGTCGGCGAAGCCCTTCGGGAACTGCGCGAGGTAGCCCTGGTTGTGATCCGTCTCGAGCGTGATCATGTCGGGGAGTCCTGTGCCGGCCTGCAGGCCGACCGAGATCTTGTCGTAGGCGTTGTCGTAGCCGATGTCCACGACCTTGATCGTGGTGCCCTTGTGCGCCTTCTCGTAGTCGGCGCCGAGGCGCTTGAGCGCGGTCGCGGCGACGTCCCAGGACCAGACGGTGATCGTGCCCGTGGCCTCCGCATCCGCCTTCAGGGCCTCGCCGCTCGTCGGCGCCCCTCCGCCGAACGCGCATCCGGACAGGGCGACGGCCGCCACAGCCCCCGTCGCCAGCGCGAGCATGCCGCGTCGCTTCATCATGACCTCCTCGTCAGAATTGGATATTGCATACAGTACACGCGTGGTTACGCTAACACCAGGCCCCTCGAGGCCGGCTCCGCCGACGCCACTCAACGCACCGCAAGACGCCGAAACCCCCACAGAGAGTCGAGGCCCCCTCCTGCGTACGCGCCTGCGAGGGGGTCTCGACTCTCTGTGGGGGTCTCGCGCGTCAGCGGCTGAGCTCCACCGCCAGATCGATGAACAGCGCGGCCGACCAGCCGAACGCCGTCGTCGCGCGCTCGGCCTTGAGACCCGTGCGCGGGTTGAAGTATTCGTGCGGGCCGCCGCCGTGGATCACGAGGCGCACGGTCTGCTCGCGCAGCGCCCTCGCGCGCTCCGGCCGACCGGCCGCGTCCAGCCCCTCGGCGATGAGCGCACTGGTGTTGATCCAGATCGGGCCGCGCCACATCCGCTCCGGGGAGAAGTCGGGATCCGCCGCCGACACCGTCGGCAGCCCCCACTCCAGCGCGTACCGCTCCGGGTCGTCGATCGCCTCGAGGAGGGCGGTGCGGGCGTCCTCCGGCAATCCGTCCACCCGCAGCGGCATGAGCCCCACGACGGTGTCGCTCACGATGCGCGCCGCGTCGCCGGATCCCGGACCCAGGGCGACGAAGCGCCGCGCGGCCGGATCCCACAGCCGCTCCATGAGGAGCGCGGTCGTGCGCTCGGCACGGGCCAGATGCGGCGCGAGGGGGTGATCGGGCAGGTAGCGGGCGGCGAGTGCCGCGATCTCGCGGTCCTGCTGCACGAGATAGGCCGCGAGGTCCGGCGCCGTCGTCGGGATCGGCCCGTCGAACACGGGGCTGTCGTCGAGTCCGGAGGAGTACGGATGGCCGTACTCCGGCAGCCCGTCGCCGTCGAGGTCGGATCCGTTCCGCTCCGGCCCCGCGAACCACCAGTCCTGCGAGCGGATCACGCGCTCCAGCTGCGCCGCGGCCCACTCCGGCGCGTCCTCGGCCTCGAGCACCTTGCGCAGCGCCCACGCGGCGAGCGGCGGCTTGGTGAGCGGCACGGGAGCGCTCGGATCGGCCACCTGCGAGCCGGCGCGGCGCAGCGTCGCCCGGTCCGACTCCGGCAGGTCGTCGCTCGTGGCGAGCACGCCCTGCTCGTGCACGACGT